>CALJLA010000105.1 GCA_937983055.1 uncultured Pseudomonadota bacterium | reverse complement strand
CGTCAGCCGCCGCGCATCCCAGCCGATCTGGCGCAGCACCGTGGTCATCGCGCCGCTGCGCTGGCCGCCGCGCCAGCAGTACACTAGGGGTTTCCACTGGCGGGGACGGTCCATGAAACGCGTTTCGACATGGCGCGCGATGTTGCGCGCGGCCAGCGCGGCACCCAGCTTTCTCGCCGTGAAGGGCGACTCGCGCACGTAAAGCGTGCCGACGCGCGCCCGTTCCTCATCATCGAGCACCGGGCAGTTGATGGCGCCCGGCACGTGATCGAGCGCGTACTCGGCGGGCGAGCGCACGTCCACGATCTCGTCAAAGCCGGTGAGTTGTGCTACGTTGACTGCGTCTTGTGTCATTTGTGTTGCCGGTCGATGCCGGTCGGCAGCGCAAGTCTACAACGTTACGCAGGCGCGGCCGTCCGGCCGCCGCTGCAAATGGATATCAAACTCACCGAATTTGCCCATGGCGGCGGCTGCGGCTGCAAGATCGCCCCCGGCCTGCTCGCCGAACTGCTTTCGTGCATGCCCGCGGGGCAGGCGTTTCCCAACCTGATGGTCGGCAGCGATACGGCCGACGATGCGGCCGTCTACCGCCTGAACGACAGCCAGGCGCTGGTGGCCACCACCGACTTCTTCATGCCGGTGGTGGACGATCCCTACGACTTCGGCCGCATCGCCGCCACCAATGCGCTGTCCGACGTGTACGCGATGGGGGCCACGCCGATCATGGCGCTGGCGGTGGTCGGTATGCCGATCAACAAGCTGCCGGCGGAGGTGATCGGCCGCATTCTGGCCGGCGGCGAATCGGTGTGCCGAGACGTCGGCATTCCGGTGGCCGGCGGCCATTCCATCGATTCGCCGGAGCCGATCTATGGCCTGGTGGC
Organism: uncultured Pseudomonadota bacterium; assembly: GCA_937983055.1. GTDB lineage: Bacteria > Pseudomonadota > Gammaproteobacteria > Burkholderiales > Eutrophovitaceae > CALJLA01. The sequence goes on along the minus strand of CALJLA010000105.1, from coordinate 6,715 downwards.
GCTCGGCCTGGCGCACCCGGACCGCGTCAAGCGCAACGACCGCGCGCGCGCCGGCGACGCCCTGGTGCTGGGCAAGCCGCTGGGAGTCGGCATCCTGTCCGCGGCCATCAAGAAAGGCCGGCTGGACGATGCCGGGTACCGCGAGATGCTCGCCAGCACCACCCAGTTGAACCGTCCGGGCGCGCAGCTCGCCGAGATGGACGAGGTGCATGCGCTGACCGACGTCACCGGCTTCGGGCTGCTCGGCCATCTGCTGGAGATGTGTCGCGGTGCCAAGCTTTCGGCGGCGATCGACTTCGACGCATTGCCGGTGATGAAGTCGGCGGCCGCATTGGCGCAGGAAGGGCATTTCACCGGCGCCTCGACGCGCAACTGGGCAAGCTACGGCGCGGCGGTGCGCCTGCCGGACGCGTTGCCGGAATGGAAGCGCAACCTGCTGACCGATCCGCAAACCAGCGGCGGCCTGCTGGTGGCCTGCGATCCGAAAGCGGTGCCGGCAGTGCTGGCGTTGTTTGCCGGCGCCGGCTTCGCGCAGGCGGGGCTTATCGGCCGGCTCGACCCGGGCGATCCGGTCGTTAACGTGCGCTAGCCGCCGCCGAGCAGCCGCTGCAGCGCCGGGTAGATGTTATCCAGTACCCGCGGCTGCGCCGCCGCCACCGGGTGGATGCCATCGTGCTGGAACAGCTCGCGCTGGTCGGCGAAGCCATCGAGCATGAACGGAACCAGCGCCACGTCGTGCTGTCTAGCGACCTCGGTATACAGCGAGTGAAAGCCCTCGGTGTACTTGCGCCCGTAGTTGGGCGGGATGCGCATGCCGACCAGCAGCACCTTGGCGTTGTAGCGTTTGGTGAGTTCGATCATGGCCGACAGGTGGCGGCGGATGTCCTCGAGGCGGGCGCCGCGCAGCGCGTCGTTGGCGCCCAGCTCGATGATGACGATGTCGGGCCGGTGCTGGCGCAGGGTGCGCTCGATGCGGTTCTTGCCGCCGACGGTGGTCTCGCCGCTGATGCTGGCATTGACGACTCTGGCGTCATGGCCGTCGTCAGCCAGGCGCCGCTCCAGCAGCGTCACCCAGCCGGTGCGCTGCGGCAGGCCGTAGCCGGCGGACAGGCTGTCGCCGAATATCAGGATGGTCGGGCGCGCGCTCGCCGGAGCCGCGACCACTAGCAGTACCATACGAAGAATTTTCGACCACATGTCTGAACGTCTGAACGGCGCCATTGTGCGTGCCACCGGTCTGACCAAGCAAGTCGCCACCGGTTCGCATTCCCTGACCATTCTCGACGACGTCTCGCTCGAAATCGAGCCGGGCGAGGCGGTCGCCATCCTCGGTGCCTCCGGCTCCGGAAAGACGACCCTGCTGGCGCTGCTGGCGGGTCTGGATACGCCGAGCACCGGCAAGGTCTACATCGACGGCCGTGACCTGTTCGCGCTGGACGAGGACGGGCGCGCACGCCTGCGCCGCGACCGCGTGGGCTTCGTGTTCCAGTCGTTCCAGCTGCTGCCGGCGCTGACCGCGCTGGAAAACGTGATGCTGCCGCTGGAACTTTCCGGCGTGCCCGAGGCGCGGGCGCGCGCCGAAGCAGTGCTGCGGCGGGTGGGGCTTGGCGAGCGGCTCGACCACTATCCGCGCCAGCTCTCCGGCGGCGAGCAGCAGCGGGTGGCGGTCGCACGCGCCTTCGCGCCCGAGCCGCAGCTGGTATTCGCCGACGAGCCTACCGGCAATCTCGATGCCGCCACCGGCGAAACGGGCTCCACGCTCGTCATGGTCAGCCACGACGAGCGGCTGGCCGCGCGCTGTCCGCGCCGGCTGCGGCTCGATGCCGGCCGGCTGGATGGTCGCGCCAATGGCTGAACGGCTCGGCGCGCTGGGGCGGCTACGGCTGGCGGCGCGGCTGCTGGCGCGCGACTGGCGCGCCGGCGAACTGCGCGTGCTGGCGGCGGCAATGGTGGTGGCGGTGGCGAGCCTCACCACGGTGTCGTTCTTTTCCGACCGGGTGTCGCGCACCATCTCGCGTGAGGCCAACCAGCTGCTGGGCGCGGATCTGGTGGTGGTGTCGCAGCAGGCGATCGCCGCCGCGTACGCCAAGCGGGCGCGGGCGCTCGGGCTCGACATCACCCGTGCAGTGCGTTTTCCCAGCATGGCGCAGCACGACGGCGAGTCGCTGCTGACGGAAGTGAAGGCGGTGGGCGAGGGGTTCCCTCTGCGCGGCCACTTGCGCATTCGCACCGCGCCCGACAGTCCGGCGTTTGAGCCTGGCCGCGTGCCCGAGCCCGGCACCGTGTGGGCGGACGAACGCTTTCTGCGCCGACTCGATGTGGCGATCGGCGAGCGCATCACGCTGGGCGAGCGCGCGTTCACGCTGGCCGCGGTGGTGATCGAAGAACCGGAATCGAGCGTCGGGTTCCTGAATCTCGGGCCGCGGCTGATGTTCAACGAGGCCGACCTGGAATCGACCGGCCTCATCACCGTCGGCAGCCGCGTGAGCTACCGCCTGTTCGTCGCCGGCCCGGAGCAGGCGATCGACCGCTATCGCGTGTTTGCCGAGCAGCGCCTCGCGCCCGGCGAGCGGCTGGAAGACATCCGCGAGGCACGGCCGGAGATCAATTCCGCGCTCGACCGCGCCGAGCGTTTTCTCGGCCTGTCGGCGCTGCTCACGGTGATCCTGGCCGGTGTCGCGATCGCGCTGGCCGCGCGCCGGCATCTGCAGCGCCATCTCGACGGCTGCGCGATCATGCGCTGCCTCGGCGCAAGCCAGGGGGAGATCCTGTGGCTGCACCTGCTGCAGTTCGCGATGGCGGGGCTGCTGGCGGCAACGCTCGGCTGCGCCATCGGTTTCGCCGCGCAGCAGGTGCTGGCGGGCCTGCTGGCGCCGCTGTCCCGGGTGCCGCTGCCGCCGGCCGGCTGGCAGCCGGTGGCGCACGGCTTCGTCGCCGGCGTGGTGCTGCTGCTCGGGTTTGCGCTGCCGCCGCTGATCGCGCTGAAGAAGGTGCCGACGCTGCGGGTGCTCCGGCGCGATATCGGCATGCCCGACGGACTCGGCCTGTCGGCGTACCTGCTGGGCGCGGCTGCGATGGCGGGGCTGGTGCTGTGGCAGGCGCAGGATCTGAAGCTCGGTGGCTATGTGCTGGGCGGGGTGATCGCGCTGGTGGCGGCATCGGCGGCGGTCACTGCCGGTGCCCTGGCGCTGCTGGCGCGCCTGGTGTCCGGGGCCGGCTTCAGCTGGCGCTTCGGGCTGGCCAACCTGCGCCGCCGCGCGGTGGGCAGCGTGATCCAGGTCGTGGCGCTGGCGCTCGGGCTGATGGCGCTTATCCTCCTGACCCTGGTGCGCAACGACCTGCTGGCGAGCTGGCAGTCGAGCCTGCCGCCGGATGCGCCGAACCGCTTTCTGGTGAACGTCCAGACCGAGCAGCGGCAGGCCATTCTCGAATTTCTCGGCGCCCGTGGCATCGAGCCGCCGAAGCTGCATCCGATGGTGCGCGGGCGGTTGACCGCGATCGACGGGCGGCCGGTGTCCTCGCGCGACTATGTCGATGAGCGGGCGAAACGGCTGGTCGATCGCGAGTTCAACCTGTCCTGGGCGGCGCAGATGCAGCCGGACAACGTGATCGTCGCCGGGCGCTGGTTCGCGCCGGCGGATCACGGTCGTGCGGTGGTGTCGATGGAGGAGGGCATCGCCGAAACGCTCGGCATCGAACTGGGCGATGTGCTGAGCTACGACGTGGCGGGCGTACCGCTGGAGGTCGAGGTCACTTCGCTGCGCAAGGTGGAGTGGGATTCTTTCCGCGTGAACTTCTTCGTGCTGGCGCCGCCGGGCGTACTCGAGGACTACCCGGCGAGCTGGGTCACCAGCTTTCACCTGCCGCGCGAACGCGGCGCCCTGATGGACGAGCTGGTGCGTACCTTTCCCAACCTGCTGGTCATCGACGTGGCCGCGATCCTGGAGCAGGTGAAGCGCATGATCGACCAGGTGGTGCGGGCGGTGGAGTTCGTGTTTCTGTTCAGCGTGATTGCCGGCCTGCTGGTGCTGTTCGCGGCGGTGAGCGCCACCCACGACGAGCGCCGCTTCGACGCCGCGGTGATGCGCACCCTGGGCGCGCAGTCGCGGCAAATGCGTGCCGCCCAGGTGGCGGAATTTCTCTTCATCGGCGCACTGGCGGGCCTGCTCGCAGCGCTGGGCGCCAGCGCCACCGGCTGGGCGATCGCGCACCGCATTCTCAACGTGCCGTACTCGATCGAGCCGACCGTGTGGCTGGCCGGCCTGGCAGTCGGTGCCCTCGGCGTTACGGTGGCCGGCGTACTCGGCACCGCGCGCGTGCTGCGCACCCCGCCGATGCAGGTGTTCCGGGCGGCGGCTTGAGGTGAAGTCCCTGGGTGCTGGGTGAGCGTCGCCTTTCGGTCTGGCAGACGACTGGGCAGTTCCCGGACCCAAGTTCTGAGAGGTGCTGTCTTACGCTTTGGTCAGACGCTGTCAGTGCAGAAGGCATAGCAGGGCACAATCCGCTTGGTGTGCGCTCGCCGTGTTCCTTCGTGCCCCCTTGCCAAGTTTCTGTTCTTCGGAGTCGCAGCAAGCCGACTTATGGCTTGCTGCGCTTCGTGATCCTACGAACTTTGGAGGTCCAGGTGAGGGTGGAACATCGATCCGAGTTTCATGTTTCTCCACGACGCCTCCGGCGCTTACGCTCTTCATCGCGCCTTTCGCCGGGTCCATCGAAACTCTCAGCGCGCGGATTGCATCCGCTTCAGGAGAAGATGGTCGATGCTCAGCTTGCCGGGACCGCTCAGCACCAGCGGGATGAACATGATCAGGAACATCAGCGGCAGCTTGAAGCCGTTGTCGCACACGTTGTAACCGTGGCCGGCGTGCACGCTGTACCAGGCCACCAGCGTGAGCACGATCAGCGACACGCCGAACAGGCGCGTGGCGAACCCGATCGCCAGCGCCACCGCGCCAAGCAGTTCGCTCCAGGTGGCGAGAAACCAGCTGATATCAGTAGACACGACGTTGAACGGAAACGGGAAGTCTTCTTTGATGTGGTGAAACCAGTTCTCTCCGCGCAGTTTCACCACCCCCGACTCGCCATACTCCCAGGCGAGCAGCAGGCGCAGTCCGAGCAGGCTCAAGTAATCGCCCCCGCGATTGAGCAACTCGCGCAGGCGGTCGAGCGGCGCCAGCGCCGCGATCGCAGTCGTGTCCATCGGTCCCCTCCGGAAGTCTGTCGCGGAGCGAAGAGCGTGCGCACCGCGCGCATCCGCCTGCCCGCCAGGGACATATACGGGCGGCGGGCACTAGCGGTTTCAGTGCCGCTCAGGTGGCGAGCATCGTGCGCAGTTTGATAGCAAACACCAGCAGGCCGACGGCGGCGATCCAGCTGCCGGCCACCCGCACCGCGATGTGCAGCCAGCCGGTCCGGCGCCGCTCGACGAAATCCTGCAACGCAAATCCATAGGCCACCACCAGCAGACCGGCGATCGCCACCCCGGGCACGTACAGCCATGGACTGATCGGGGCGGCGAGCGCATCGCCGTTGGCATAGCCATGACTCGCGCCAAACAGCGCGGTCAGCACGTAGAGCGCCGCCGGCGGGAGCGCCGCGGCGAAGGCGACCAGTGCGCCGAGCAGCACTGAGGAGGCGAGGTTGGTGAGATCGACGGCGCGCAGCGCCGGACCCGACAACCCCAGCATGGCGCCGACCGCCAATGCCATTGCGAACAGCAGGATCATCGGCTGTGCCGGCCGTCCGTGCCGGCCGCCGAGCAGGCCGAGCGCCGCGAAAGCCAGTACATGCTCGATCGAGGTCAGCGCATGCAGCAACCCTGCATAGACATCGCCGACGTCGGCAGAGGGTGCGTGCGCATGGGCCGTGCCGCCTGCCAGCAGGATGGCAGCCAGTGCGAGGTACGAGAAAGTGCGCAAATCAAGAGCTCTCAACGCAGAGATCGCAGAGGACGCGGAGGAAAGACCAGGAACGAAACACGAAGTCACGGAGGCACGAAGTCAATCGGGTTCGGTCTTCTTGGTGCGTTGGTGCGTTGGTGCGTTGGTGCGTTGGTGCGTTGGCGGTTCGCTTCGCATCGGTTTTTCTCTGCGTCCTCTGCGTTGAAGGCATTCGTCGGCCGCCGCAGGCGGTGCAGTCGTTCCAGTGTCCGCTGCCTAAGGCACCAGATGCCCGACGAGGAACCACGCGCCGGCCAGTGCAATGACGCCGCCACCGACGCGCAGCCCGTGCGCGCCGACGCGCCAGCGGTTGATGGTGCCGACCAGAATGCCGAGCGCGTGCAGGCCGCCGGTGGCGATCACGAAACCGAGCGAGTAAGCGAGCGCGCTTGCCGCTTCCGGCAGTTCGGCGCCGTGCGCGTAACCGTGAAAGATCGCGAACACGCCCACCAGCACGCCGGCCACCCAGAGCGGCGGGCGCGCCGCGAACATCACCATTGCGCCCAGCACCACCGCCGACAATGCAATGCCGATCTCGATCGCCGGCATCGGCACGCCCAGCAGGCCCAGCACGCCGCCGAAGGCCATTACCAGCGGAAAGGTCACCGGCAGCACCCAGATTGCCGGTTGCCCGAGCTGCGCGCCCCACAGACCAACCGCCACCATCGCAATGACATGGTCCGGGCCGAGCAGGGGATGGGTGAGGCCGGCAACGAATCCGCCGGCGATGTCGCCGCCGTCGACATGGGCGAGCGCGAACGCCGGCAGCAACAACA
>CALJLA010000104.1 GCA_937983055.1 uncultured Pseudomonadota bacterium | reverse complement strand
CTCGTAGCCCGAGCCGCGCATGGCGTCGAGCAGGTCCAGGCGCGGGGTCAGCCCGCACAATGCGGCGCTGTCGGTCGGCGAACGGCTCTCGTCGAGCAGCATCACGCTGCTGCCTCGCTGCACGGCCGCGAGCGCCATGCCGACTGCGGCGGTCGTGCAGCCAGCGCGCCGGCTGCCGGAAACGAACAGCGTGATACGCAGGCCCCGGCGCCCGATCAGGCGGCGCAGGCCCTCCGCCTGATCGCCGCGCGCAGACGCTGCGGCTCTCATGCCGACACCGTGCCGCGCGCACCGGCCATCAGGGCGCCGATGTCGGCGGGCGCCGGCGCATGCACCGACTGGTCGGCGCGCCGCAACGCGCGATCGACCAGATACTCCTTGTTCACCGGGTGAAGGTCTTCCGGCACCCGCTGGCCGTTGGCGATGAAGTGCACCGGGAGCTTGTGGCGGATCACGGCGTCGAGCGCCGGCGCGATTGCCGCCGCCTCATCGACCTTGGTGAGCACGCACCCGGCCACGCCCGACCCGCCGTAGACGCGCACCACATCCTCCAGCGTATCGGCGTTGCAGGTGGCGTTGAGCAGGAGCAGCCGCCTGATCTCGCCGGCGCCCGACAGCATCGCCACCTGCTCGGCAACCTGCTTGTCGCGCTGGCTCATGCCGATGGTGTCGATCAGCACCATGTGTTTGCCGCGCAGTTCCTTGAGCGCGCTCTTGAGTTCATGCGCATCGCGCGCCGCATGCACCGAAACACCGAGAATGCGACCGTAGATCTTCAGATGTTCGTATGCGCCGACCCGATAACTGTCGGTGGTCAGCAACGCCAGGCGCTGCGCGCCATGGCGCACCACGCAGCGCGCCGCCAATTTCGCGGTGGTGGTGGTTTTGCCCACCCCGGTCGGCCCCATCAGCGCGTAAACGCCGCCGCGCGCGACGATCTCGTCGCCGGTCGCCGCCGGCAGGTTCTTGGCAAGGGCCGACTTGGCCCACTTGTGCAGCTCCTGCGCGCTGCCGGCCGGCAGGCGCTCGGTCAGGCTGCGCGCAAGCTTCGGACTGAACCCGCTCGCCAGCAGGTCGCGCAGCAGCTGCGCGCGCGCCGGATCCCGGCTCTGCAGGTCGGACCACACCAGGCCGGACAGCTGCGATTCGATCACGCCGCGCATCGACTGGATCTCGCGGATCACCTGGCGGCCGATCTCGCCGGCGCCGTCGGTGGCGGCACGCTTCTCGACGTGCACCGCGGCCTCGCCGGCATCCAGCTTTGCCGTGGTGTCGGTGGCAAAGGCGCCGCGGATCGCATGATTGGCCGGCTTGGGTGACGCGCCGCGCGCCGGCGCCGCTGCGCCGACCCCGGCGGCGAGCGCCTGGGCGTCTTGGTGGGCAACCGCCAGCACCTCGACGCCGCCCTCGACCTTGCGATTGGACAGGATCACCGCGTCGCCGCCGAGCGCCGACTTCACCTGGCGCAGCGCTTCGCGCGAACTGGGTGCAAAAAACCGCTTCATGTTCATGCTCTACCTCCAAGGACTGCGGTGATTCGGATCTTGCGGTTGTCGGGCACCTCGGTGTGCGCGATTACCTTCAGATGCGGCAACGTGCGCCGCAGGAAACGCGCAATCGGGGCGCGCAGCGCGGGCACGGTGAGCAGCACCGGCGTCTGCCCGAGGTTTTCCATGCGGTTGGCGGCCGCGGCGGCCTCGCTGGCTAGCTGGTCGGCGATGCCGGGTTCGATGCCGGGCGCCTGCCCCGAGCCGCTCGCCAGCGCCTGCAACAGCAGTCGCTCGAGCTCGGTGGACAGCGCCATAACCTGCAGTTCCGCGGCGGCCGGCGACAGCGTCTGCGTAATCGCGCGCCCCAGCGCAATGCGCACCTGGGCGGTGAGCTCCTGCGCGTCCTGGGTGCGGACGCAGTGCTCGGCGAGCGCCTCCAGCACGGTGCGCATGTCGCGGATGTGCACGCCCTCTTCCAGCAGCAGTTGCAGCACCTTCTGCAGGACCGCGACCGGCACGACCTTCGGCACAAGGTCCTCGATCAGCTTCGGCGAGTCCTTCTGCATGCGCTCGATCAGCTGCTGCACTTCCTCGCGGCCGAGCAGCTCGGCGGCGTGCGTCTGGATCAGGTGATTCAGATGCGTCGCCACCACGGTGGCGGCATCGACCACGGTGTAGCCCTGCGCCTGCGCCTGTTCGCGCAGGCCGGCCTCGATCCACAGTGCGGGCAGTCCGAACGCCGGGTCCTTGGTGGCGGTGCCGGGCAGCGTGCCGGTGACGCGACCGGGATTGATCGCGAGAAACAGCCCTGCCAGCGCCTCGCCGTGCCCGATCTCCACGCCTTTCAGGGTGATGCGGTAGCCGGCGGGCTTGAGCTCCAGGTTGTCGCGGATGTGCACCGCCGGCGGCAGGAAGCCGACGTCGGTCGCGAACTTGCGGCGAAGCCCCTTGATCCGGCGCAGCAGCTCGCCGTCCTGCCCGCGGTCGACCAGGGCAATCAGGCGGTAGCCAACTTCCAGGCCGAGGGTATCCACCGGGTGCACATCGTCCCAGGTGGCGTCCTGCGCCTCGGCGGTCTTCGATTCGACCGGCGGGGGCGGCGCCTCGGCCGGCGCGCGCGCGGCGGGGTCGTCGCGCATCAGCCAGGCGGCCAGGCCGAGCGCGGCACCGAGCAGCAGGAACGCGATGTGCGGCATGCCCGGCACCAGGCCGAGGCCGCCGACGATGGCGGCGGTCAGCGCCATCGCCTGCGGCTTGCGCACCAGCTGCACCACCAGCTGCTGGCTGATGTTCTCGTCGGTGCCCACACGGCTCACCACGATGCCGGCGTCTGTGGCGATCACCAGCGCCGGTACCGCGGCCACCAGTCCGTCGCCGATCGCCAGCTGCACGTAGTTGCGCCCGGCATCGGCGAAGCTCATGTCGTGCTGCAGGATGCCGACCACCAGGCCGCCGATCACGTTGATCAGCAGGATGAGAATGCCGGCGATCGCGTCGCCGCGCACGAACTTCGAGGCGCCGTCCATGGCGCCGTAGAACTCCGCCTCCTGAGCGATCGCGGCGCGGCGGCGGCGCGCCTCGTCCTCGCCGATCAGCCCGGCGTTGAGATCGGCATCGATCGCCATCTGCTTGCCGGGCATCGCATCCAGGGTGAATCGCGCGGCCACCTCGGCGATGCGGCCGGCGCCCTTGGTGATCACCACGAAATTGATCACCATCAGGATGATGAACACCACCAGGCCGACTGCGTAGTTGCCGCCGACCAGGAAATGGCCGAAGGCCTCGATCACCTTGCCGGCGGCATCGCCGCCGGTGTGGCCTTCGAGCAGCACCACCCGGGTGGAGGCGACGTTGAGCGACAGGCGCAGCAGCGTGGTCACCAGCAGCACGGTCGGAAACACCGCGAACTCGAGCGTTCGAGTGCTGTTCACCGCGGTGAGCAGCACCATGATCGACAGCGCGATGTTGAAGGTGAACAGCATGTCGAGCAGGAACGGCGGCAGCGGCAGGATCATCATCGCCATCACGGCGACGATCAGCACCGGCCCGGCCAGCGCATACAGCGCGCGCCGCGACTGCGGGTTGGGCAGCACGGCGGCGTTCATCGGCGTTCAGCTCCGGGATCGAGTTCCTGCGGCACCGGCAGCCGCTCCGGAAGGGCCGGCGCCCGCCCGCCATGCGCGTCGAAGCGGCGCAGCTGGTAGACGTAGGCGAGCACCTCCGCCACTGCGGTGTACAGCGCCTGCGGAATCTCGTCGCCCAGCTCGGTGTGGCGGTACAGCGCGCGTGCAAGGGGCGGGGCCTCGACGATCGGCACGCGGTGTTCGCGCGCCAGCTCGCGGATGCGCGCGGCAACCCGTTCGCTGCCTTTCGCCACCACGCGTGGCGCGCCGTGCCGGCCTTCCTTGTACGCCAGCGCCACCGCGTAGTGGGTCGGGTTGGTCACCACCACGTCGGCCTTCGGCACCTCGGCCATCATCCGCTTGCGCGCGGCCTCGCGCTGCAGGCTGCGAATGCGCGCCTTCAGGTGCGGGTCGCCCTCGGTTTCCTTGTGCTCGCGGCGCACCTCGTCTTTGGTCATGCGCAGCTTGCGCTGGTGATTCCACAACTGGTAAGGCACGTCGATCGCCACGATCAGCGCCATGCCCAGCACCACGAAGGCGGCGATGATCAGCGTGATGCGGCCGGCATGCGACAGCGCCTGCGCGGCCGGCTCGAAGGCGAGCCCGATGATGTCGTCGACCTGCTGGTGTATCGCCAGCGCGGCAATGCCGCCGACGACCAGCGCCTTGGCGAGTGCCTTGCCCAGCTCGATCAGTCCGGCCAGCGAGAAGATGCGCCCAATTCCCTTGAGAGGATCGAGCCGGCTGAGATCAGGCTGCAGCGGCTTGGCGCTGAACAGCCAGCCGTTCATCAGCATCGGCGCCACCAGCGCCACCAGCAGCACGATGCCGAGCAGCGGCAGCATCATCCCCAGCCCGGCTCGGCCCTGCTCGGTCAGCCGTTCGACCATGGCGTGGTCGCCGAACGCGGCCTCGCGCCCAAAGCTCAGGCTTTGCTCCATCAGCCCGGTCAGGCTGGCGGCCAGTGGCGCGCCGAGCAGCCACAGCGCGGCGCAGCCGGTCGCCAGCACCGGCGAGCGCGCAACCTGCCCTTCCTCGCGGGCCTGTTCAAGGCGTCGGGGACTTGCTGGTTCTGTTTTTTCGAGATCGCTCTGGTCTGCCATGGACTATCTCCACGGCAGCCATTATCGGAAGCCGCCTCCAGCCCCAATCGGGGAAACAGGATGGGGAATACCGCGCTTTTCAACCGGCCGCGGGGGCGAGCTTCACGACGTTAGTCGCCGGACGGCAGCAGGCGTTGGCGATGTCTTGCTTCGCCCGGACGATGACGCCCGGCTCCGGCAGACCGCCCGGTGCGCCGCGCCGCGGCGCTCTGTTCAGGGCGCCTGCGAGATTGCCAGGTGCGCTGCCAGCCGGTCTGCAACCTCGCGCAAGGCTTCGAACTGCGCCTCGCCCGGCACCCGCGTGCCGCCGGCATCCGCGTACAGCAGGCCGTGCGCGCCGGCGGCGGCGCCGACCGGCGCCAGGAAGAAACCGTCTGCATGCACCACCCGCCGCCAAGGCGCCGGCAGCGCCGCGAACGGCAGCTCGTCGGCTTCGCCCCGCCACCACAGCGCAGGCAGCGACGACAGGCGTTCGATCAGCGGAAAGTGTTCCGCGCTCACCGGCAGCTCGACGCCGCCGAGGTTTGCGCTTTCGGACATGCCGCCCAGATAGCGGGCGCGGGCAAGCGAACCGTCGGCAGTCGTCTCCAGATACGCAAGGCGGCCGAAGCCTGCACCCTTGAACAACCCATGCATCGCCAGCGAGACGAGCACGGGCAGCATCTGCCGCGGGTCGGGGCGCGTGCGCAGCGCATCGCCGCTGTTGTTGAGCAGCGCATGATCGTCGCTGCCTTCGAGCAGGCGCAGCACCTGGCGCAGCAGCGCGGGCGACACCTGCGGTCCGTTGGTGCCGCCCGGCGCTTCGGTGTTGACCGGATAGGGCGGCAACCAGGTGGCCGGCGCATGAACGCCGTACCAGTCCTGGTCGCGGGCAGCTTCCAGGGCAGTGAGAAAAGCGCGCTGACGCACCTCCGGCGCCGTCCGTCCGGTGAGCCGGCGGATATCGGCCAGGTCGTCGGGCAGCGCGGCATTTTCCCAGCCGTGGGCGCTGTGGCGCGCGAGATTCACCGCCAGGATCACATTGCGCGCGCGCGGGCGATCGGCGTGGTAGTCGTCCATCAGCGAAGTGAGCAGCGGCGGCAGATCCCAGATCTTGGCCAAGGCAAGCTGCAGATCGTTCAGCCGGAAACCGAGTACCTCGGCCTGCACCTCGGCGCTGCGCAGGGCCGGATCGGCGTTCGCCCGCGCCTGCACCGCCTCGGCCAGCCGGGGCGCAAAGCACCATAGCAGCATTTCCGCCATGTCATGCAGCAGGGTCGCGATGATGACCTCGTCGGACTCGATGTCGTGGCGGATCCGCGCCCACTCCCTGGCATGCAGCGCCGCGTGCCGCGCGCGCGCCACCACGCCGAACAGCCCCTTTAGCGCGGTTTCGTCCTCGCGCAGCAGGCGCTCGACCGGCTGCAGATTGGCAAAGAAAGTGAAGAAGGGCGATACGCCGAGCATCATGATCGCGTGCTCGACGGTGGTGATGTCGGCCAGCATGCGGCTGCTGCGATGGCGGCGCAGAAAACGCAGCACGGTGAGCGTAAGCATGGGGTCGTGCAGCACCGCCTCGGACAGTTCGCGCGGGCGCACGTCGTCTTCGCGCGCCTTTAGCTGGGCGAGCCGGTCCAGCGTGGGCTGCAGCACCGGAATGGGCGCACCCGAAAGGCGCTGCACCCAGCGTTCCACCGCGGGCTGCGGCGTGCTCGCGTTCATCGCATCCGCCACAGATAGAGTACCTCGCCCGGCGCACGCCCGTAGCGCAGCGTGCGGTCCGGGGGCTGGCCGGGCACGGCAAAGGCGTTGCTGACGAGCAGGCTGCCGGCGCGCATCTCGGCGCAGGCCTTGATCCACAGCCGCGGCATTGCCGCCGGCGACAGGTACGCATACACGATGTCATGGCGCGACAGATCGCAGGCCCACAGGTCGCCGAAACGCATGCCGTAACCGTCGATTGCCGCAGACACACGTGCCGCGAGCCACGGTAGCGGCGCGCTTTCCACGCCAAGCAACGACGCGTCGCTGCGCTGCCGCCGCAACGCCCGCAGTACCCGGCCGGTGCCGGCACCGAGATCAAGCAGCGAAAATCGACGCTCCGGCAGCACCCGCGAAAGTGCTGCCAGGGCGCGCCGGCTGGAAAGATACAGCGGCACCCGGTCGGTCAGCGTGCGCAGCCCGTACAGCGCCAGCAGGGCGAGAAAGCCGCTGCCGTACCAGGCTGCCGGCAGTTCCAGCGAGCGAGCCGCCAGTAGCGACGGACCAAACGCCAAGTGCAGCAACAGCCACCACGACGGCATGCCCAGCAGGCGGGCTGCCGACGCAGCGACCAGCGCCTGCAGCGCCACCCCCAGCCAGGCGGCGACACCCGGTAGCGCCGGCGCAGCCAGCAGGAAAGCAATCACCCCCGCTGCCAGGCCGAGCGTTTGCGCAGCAGCCGCCTGCAGCAGCGTGCCCTGCGCAGCGCCAGCGATTGCAACGTCGCGCACGTCAGGCCCCCTGCGCCGGCAAGTTTTCGACCGGCAGCGACGGCGGCGGCGGAACCAGGCTGTTCGGCGTGAGCGGCGAATCGGCGTCGACCTCCACGGACCCGCCATCGCCGTCTCTCAGCACCCACTGCTCGGTGCGCTTGTTCAGCACGATGATGCTGATGCGGCGATTGACCGGATCGAACGGGTCGGCATTGTTGAACAGCACCGACGAGGCCAGCCCGACCACCCGCACCACTTTGCCTTCGCTGAGGCCGCCGCCCACCAGCTCGCGGCGCGAAGCGTTGGCGCGGTCGACCGACAACTCCCAGTTGCTGTAATGACGTTCGCCGTACAGATACGGCTTCGCATCCGTGTGGCCGGCAAGGCGGATGCGGTTGGGCACCTCGTTGAGCACTTCAGCGATGTCGCGCAGGATTTCCCGGGTGTGCGGCAGCAGCTCGGCGCGTCCCAGCTCGAACATCGGCCGGTTCTTTTCGTCGACGATCTGGATGCGCAGCCCTTCGTTGGTGATGTCGATCAGCAGCTGGCGCCGGTACTCCCGCAGCGCCGGCGTGCGCTCGATCAGTTCCTCAAGGCTCTGCTTGAGCTGGCGCAGCCGCTGCAGCTCGAGCCGCTCGATCTCCGCCTGGGCGGCCTTGAGATTGATGGTCTTCTTGCGTTCCACGATTTCGCCGCGACGCGCAGCGCCATCGCGCCGGGTCAGGTCCTGGCCGCCGCCCTTGATCACGCTGGAGCTGTCGCCCGAGCCGGAACCGCCGGCCAGCGACACCTTGAGCGGATTCTTGAAGTATTCGGCAATGCCTTCGAGGTCGCCCTTCGAGGTCGATCCAAGCAGCCACATCAGCAGAAAGAAAGCCATCATCGCCGTCACGAAGTCGGCGTAGGCGATTTTCCAGGCGCCGCCGTGATGGCTGCCCGCCACCACCTTCTTGCGGCGGATAATTATCGGTCTCTGGGAATCGTCCTGGGTCGCCATGGCGTAGCGCCGGGGGGCGGATTACTTCTTGCCCTTGGACTGCTTGACGTGCTGTTCCAGCTCGCTGAAGCTCGGTCGCTCGGTCGAATACAGCACCTTGCGGCCGAATTCCACCGCCAGCGCCGGGGCATAACCGTTCAGGCTGGCAAGCAGGGTCACCTTGATGCAGTGGTAGGGCTTGCCCGATTCGGCCAGCCGCTGCTCCATCAGCGCCGCAAGCGGGCCGACGAAACCGTAGGCCAGCAGGATGCCGAGGAAAGTGCCGACCAGCGCCTTTGCGATCAACATGCCGAGCTCGGAGGGCGGAATGCCGACCGACTCCATGGTGTGCACCACGCCCATCACCGCCGCCACGATGCCGAAGGCCGGCAGGCCGTCGCCGACCTTGGCGATGATATGCGCGGGCATCTCGCCCTCGTGATGGTGGGTCTCGATCTCGTTGTCCATCAGGTTTTCGATCTCGAAGGCGTTCAGGTTGCCACTCACCATCAGCCGCAGGTAGTCGGTCAGAAACTCGACCGCATGGTGGTCGGCCAGCACCTTCGGATACTTCTTGAAGATCGGGCTTTCTTCGGGCTTTTCGATGTCGCCTTCGATCGACATCAGGCCCTCCTTGCGCACCCGCGCCAGGATCTCGTAGAGCAGCCCCATCAGCTCCATGTACAGGGCCTTGTTGTAGCGCGAGCCCTTGAACAGCGCGGGCAGCGCTTTCAGCGTGGCCTTGATCGCCTTACCGGAGTTGCCGACGAAGAACGCGCCCGTCGCCGCGCCGCCGATCATCAGCAGCTCGACCGGCTGGAACAGAATGGCAACGTGCCCGCCGGCGATCACGAAGCCGCCGAAGACGGAAAAGCAGACGATCAGGTATCCGATGAGGATCAACATTCGCTAGGCCCGGACAGCCCGGGGTCGATCGGTTTCGCGAAGGAGGTTAGCAAGCCGGCCGTTGCCGGAAGACCGCAAATAGAGGGGTAAAAGCGCCCTGTTTTCCGGTTCTGCAAACGAATCGGGCTGGCTGGAACGCCGCCCCGCCCACATTCAGCGCCGCGTGTTTCAGCTGGACGGCTCAGGCCGCCAGCGATTCGGCCCCGGCCTGGGCAGCCTTGCGGGTTTTGCCTGCGCGCGAGGGGGGCGCGCACAGGCCGCACACATAGTTGTCGTACAACTCGAGCGTGTGGGCGACGAAATGGCCGTTGCAGCGGGTGCAAGGCACGGTTCGCAGCATCTTGGAATCGAAGTAGCGCTGCAGCGTCCAGGCACGCGTGAAGGTCAGCACCGGCTCGAGCCCGTTCAGCGCCACGTGCTCGAGATAAAGGCGGTAGGCCTTCATGGTGCACTCGATACCCTCGACCCCGGCATGCTCGTGCAGGAAGCCAACGATCTCGGTGAACAGCGAGGCGTGGATGTTTGGCTGCCAGGTCAGGAACCAGTCGGTGGAAAACGGCAGCATGCCCTTGGGCGGCGACATGCCTTTCACTTCCTTGTACAGCCGCAGCAGCCGTTCGCGGCTGAGGCTGGTTTCGGCCTCGAGCACCTGCAGCCGGGCGCCGAGGTTGATCAGTTCGACTGCCAGCTGAATCTGCTGCGCTTCGCTCACCACGCTCTTCTTCTGCGCCATTGTCCGGCCTCCGCGCTGTACCCGATGTCCTGCTCAGACCATCGCCTCGACCGGCCTGCGCGCCATCAGGATGGCGGCGTGCGCGGCGCCCATCGACTTGTCCTTGCCCTGCCCGACGAGCAGGTCGAGTATCAGCTTGTCGTCGAAGCGGAACCGGCACAGCAGCGTGTTCGACGCCGCGATGCGCATCAGCTGGCTGGTCGACAGCGACTCCAGCACCCCGGCGACGTCTTCGCCTATGCCCAGCCGGTAAACCGCGGCAGCGCGGTCCTCTCGGATCAGCGTCTGCGCCAGCAGCAGGTAGTTGAGATTCGCCTCGCGGATCTCCTCGAGCAGTTGTTCGCTTTTCATCCTGAGCTCCTTTTCCTGAGTTCGCCTGAGGGCCGGGCTGAATCCAGCCATCGCGTCGGAACGCATTGTCGGCAGCGAACGACAGTCGCTGAATGGCGACAAGACCCGCGATGAGGTAAGGCGACGGCGGCGCCGCATGTAGGAGCTCTTCCTACATGTCGGAAAATTTCCTACACGTCAGCCCAGGCATCGGCGGGTGCGGGCCAAGCGTCGCGCATGCCCTTCGCGTGAACATTTTTCCTCAGGCGCTCAGAAACTTGAGCGTGCCTGACGCGTCTCCGCCTAGCGCCGGCGCGCGACTGCCGCTGCACGCCGGTCCGACGAAGGAAAGTGCCCGCGCGACGCCATCGCAACCGCGAGCGGCCGGGCGCGGCTTCGCGGACGAACCGCGCGTTGGGCATGCGGACACCCGCTGCCAGATTAAAGAAGGCCCGCGAGGGGCCTTGGGATTCAGGTCGCGGTTACGGGACATTCGAGGGTGGGATTGTGATGGGCTCGCGTTGCCTCCGCGAGCCCATCATCCCTCGCCGCTTGCGGCTCGGGACCGCTGCGTCGCCTGGGCGACGCAGCGTCCCACAAAGATCGGAAGAGCGTCGTGTAGGGAAAGAGTGT
>CALJLA010000103.1 GCA_937983055.1 uncultured Pseudomonadota bacterium | reverse complement strand
GGCCAACGAACGCACAGAACCCCTGCAATTGAATCTCGGATCGCTGCGCAGCGCCGCGGGCGCAAACGGCGCCGGCAGGCTCTTGAACACCAGCAGCGGCTTGTGCCCGGCGCGCGGCGGGCGGTCGAGGCCGGGCACGATGACGGTGTCGAATTCGAGACCCTTGGCCTTGTGAATGGTCATGATCTCGACCGCATCCGGGCCGGCAGCCAGGTCGGGCAGGGCGAAGAGTTCCTCCAGGCTGTCGCCCAGCGCGGAGAAATCCTCCAGCTCGCCGGCGTCTTCCAGGCATTCGAGTTCGTCCAGAAAGATTTCGGCATCTTCCAGCTCGGTGGCGTCTTCGACGCAGGCTGGCCCGGCCAGCGCCAGCCACACCCCCTCGACGCGATCGCGCAGCGTGCCGCGCATGCGCGAGGCCAGTGGCGGCGCCCGCACCTCGCGCACGCGCGCAAGCAGCGATACGTCCTGCATCAGTTCACACACGGTGCGCTCTCCCCGGCCCTCGGCAAGGCGCGTCAGCTCTTCCAGGGTGAGCCCGCACCAGGGCGCGCGCAGGACGGATAGCCAGGCAACACGGTCGGCCGGATGGGTGAGCGCGCGGGTCAGCGCGTACAGGTCCTGCACCACCTGCCGGGCGCCCAGCGGCTCGATCTCCACCGCGCGAAAGCGCACACCGGCTGCCTTCAGGGCCGGCACGACGGCATCGAGATGGCTGCGGTTCCGGACCAGGATCGCGGTCTTCCCGGTGGCGGCTTTCGCCAGCGCGACGACGCGGCGCGCTTCGTCGCCACGATCGGCAAACAGCTCCAGCGTGGGCACGCCGGCGGGATCGGCGTCGTGGAACGGCTCGGACGGCGAATAGGGCACCGCGCCGGCGGTTTCGTCTTCCGCCGGCGGCAGCACCGCGGGAAAGACCCGATTGACCCACTCGACGATGCTCGCCTGGGAGCGGAAATTGGTGGTCAGCGTCAGCGGATGCAGTCTCACGCCGGGCAGTCCGTGGCGGCGCGCGCCGAGGAACAGGCCGACCTGGGCATCCCGAAAGCGGTAGATCGACTGCATCGGGTCGCCGACCAGGAACACGGTGCGGCCGTCGCCCGGCTGCCAGCCGGCGGTCAGGCGCTCGAGCAGTTCCCACTGCGAGTTCGAGGTGTCCTGGAATTCGTCGACCAGCAGATGGCGCACGCGCACGTCCATCGACAGCAGCAGGTCGGTGGGCTCTTCGGGGGTACCCAGGGCGGCCAGCGCGCCGTGCGCGATCTGGGTGAAGTCCACCTCACACCGCTCGCCAAACAGGATCAGCAGCTGCGCCACCGCCGGCTTGAGCAGCGCGAGGATGGCATCCAGCGCCTCCCATTGCGCGTCGGTGTAGGCGGCGGGCGGCGCACCGCGCAATGCGACCAGCGCCTCGCGCAGGCCGGAAATGGCCGTGAGCTCGGCCGGGGCCGGCGGCCGCTTGCGCCACTCGCCCTTCTGCGTCAGCACTTCGTCCGCAAGCGCCACGGTGGCCCGCGGATAGAGTGCGCAGGCGCGGGCAAGCAGGCGCGCGCGCTCGGCCGCCAGCGCCGCCTCCAGTTCGCCCCGCGTCGGCGTCTCCCCGGTCTGCCGCAACCACTGGTCGCGCCGCTCCAGCATGCCGGCAAGCAGGCCGATCGCCTGCGTCATGTTGTTGTCGAGATGGGCGAGCAACCGCGCGACCGGCGGCGTGAGCACGGCCAGTGTGCGCGCGGCCGCTTCGCGATAAAGTTCGGCCGGATCCTCGGCAATCCCGGGCTGGGCGCCGAAGCGCGCCAGCACCGGCATCTGCGCGGTCAGCGCCGCGCAGAATGCGTCGATGGTCTGGATCTGCAGGCGCGACGCCTGCTCCGGCGCGATCTCGTCGATCACCCGGCTGCGCATCTCGGCCGCCGCCTTCTTGGTGAAGGTGATGGCCACAATCTCCTCCGGCCGGTCCACCGCCTGCAGCAGCCTGAGAAAGCGGCGCACCAGCAGCGCGGTCTTGCCCGAGCCGGCGGGCGCCTGCACGATGAACGAACGGCCGATATCGAGCGCCCGCTCGCGTTCGTCATGATCGGGCGGCAGGCGGTCAGCCATCGTCGTTCGCGGCGTCGCCGGTCATCGCGCCCAAGCGCTCATGCACCCGGCATAGCGGCTGCAGGTCGCAATAGCTGCAGGTGCGCGCGCCTTTCTTCGGATCAACCCGGGCGTCGCCGGCCGCGAACGCCGTGCCGAGCGCCTCGACTTCCCGCTTCCAGCCCGCCAGCAGTTCGCTCCAGTTCTTTGCCGCCTGCACGCCGGGAATCGCGTCCTTGCGCAGCGAAAATCCCATGTAGCGCATCTCGCCCGCGCGCAGCCTGCCGAACGCAACCGCGGATATGTCTTCAGCAGCGCACACGGCATACAGGGGCAACTGCGGGTCGTCGGGACGCTCGCCCATCCATTCGTTCGGCGTGGGTCGTCCGGTTTTGTAATCGATCAGCGCGTGGCCGCCGCTTTCGAGGCGGTCGAGGCGGTCGATGCGGCCATTGAGTTCCAGGCCCGCCACCTTCAGCGCGCGCCGGTCCTCGGTCGCCACCACCTCGAACGGCGCGCGCTCGCGTTCGAGGCTGAGCCATTCGCGCGCAAGCTTTGCCAGCCGCGCCCGTTCCAGCGCCGCAAAAGGCTCTTCCAGCTTCGCTAGTGCGACGGCCGCCTGCGCGGCGCGGGCGATTGCCGGCTCGCAGTCGCCCTGCAGGCGACGGCTGTCCTTCAGCTCGGCCCACAACGCTTTCATCAGCTCGTGCAGAAGCAGTCCGCGGGCGCGCGCATCCGGGCCTTCGGCAGGCGCCTGCAGCGGCTCGGCCGCCAGACGATGCCGTGCAAACGCGCGGAACGGGCAGGCCGCCTGATCGGAAAAGATGCGCGTGCCGCCGCGCAGGGCGGTGTTGCCGAGGACCGGCGCCGTGCCGTCGGGAAGCGATTCGAGCCTGCGCCCGGCAAAAATACCGTCGCGATGGCGCGGAAAGACGGCCGCGCAGACCGACTCCGGGGACGCTTGCGCAACATCGGCAATCAGCGGCGATGCGATCAGCACGCGATCGGCATCCATCGCCGGATGCGAGAACACGACCTCGTCGGCACTGGCAAGCCAGCCCGCGGTGATACGCCGGCCGCGCGCCAGCGCCGCCTCGGGCGACGCTTCCGGGATGCCGGCGCTGCGCTGAAGCGCCGGCGGAATGAAAGGGTTGGGCCGGGCGCGCAGCGGCCACGCCTCGTCGGTCAGCCCGGTCACCCAGAGCGCGTCGAAACCGAGTCCGGCCGATTCCAGCACCCCCATCACCTGCACCGGCGCATCCGCCGTTTCCGGCTGGAACAGCGCGTCCGCGCACAGCCGCCGCAGACTGGACAGCGCCTGCACGAAGCTCATCCGCGGGGCAACGCGGTCAAGCTTCGCGAGCTCGGCCAGTGTTTCATGGAGCTTTGCACGGACCTGGAATTCGGCGGAGTCGAGAGCGCGCTCGCCGGGAAAACCCGCTGCGGCGAGCAGGCCGGAAAAGCGCCGCGCCCACTCGTGCGGCGAGCGCTCGCCGCCCTGCGCGTCCTTCGCCAGCCCGAATACCGCATCCAGGCGCCTGCGCAACTCGGGCGCGGCGGCGCTCAGCGCCACCAGTTTGCCCAGCGTGATGCGCGCCGGGGCGCTCTCGCGCAGCGACGCATCGAGCCGTGCGCGCAAAGCCATCTCCGTTTCGGCGCCGCCGAGAAAGGGTGAGCGAACAAGCTTGCTTGCCTGCTCGAAGCGCAGCTCGCCGCAGGCCGCTTCAAGAATCGACAGCGCGGCACGCGCGAGGGGATAGTCGGTTAGCGGCGCACCGAGCGTAATGTTCACGGGCAAAGATCTCGACGGTTCGCCGGGCAGCGCGGCGGCCGGATGCATCGCGCGCGAGAAGATTCGGGCAACCTCCTTGCGGCGCTGGCCGAGATCGGGCACCACGATGCCGATGCGGAGCCGCGACGGCGCCGCGCTGCCCGCAGCCGCGGCCGCCCGCGACCGGGCTTCTAGCTGGGCCCTCGCCCAGCGGGCCGCCGCCTCCAGCTCATCGCGCGCGGAGGGAAACACGACTCGCCTTGCCGCCCCTGCCATTGCGGCGGGCTCGCAGCTTTGCAGCGCAATGCCCTGCGCCGCGCAGGCCGAGAAGAAATCCAGCGCCTGCGGCGCGATCACGTCAAAAGCGTACGCGACCAGCGTCGCAGGCTTCCTGAGCGCGCTCCCGCCGAGTAGCGGTGCGACGACGTCCGCCAGCCGCGCACCATCGGTGCAGCCGGCTCGGTCGCAACGACGCACATACTCTTTCGACCAGTGCAGGAACGCCCTGGCGTCCTCGTTGCCTTCGAAACGTCCCAACGCGTTGGCGATGCGCCACTGCTGCGCCAGCTCCCAGGCACGGCGGCAGTCTGCCGCCGTCTGCGCGGGCACCAGCAGGCGCTCGCCCCATTCGCTTCCCCGGATCGCGGCAAGCCACAGCTCCTGCTGCTGCGCCTCGGTCAGCAACTGAGGAACCGGGGCCGCGCCGTCGGAATACAGCGCGTCTTCGTACAGGCGCTCGACGAAAGCGCCGAAAGGAAGGATGTCCGCGGCCGCCCAGGCCGTCGCGCCATCGGCGGCCCGGATCGCGTCGAATTCGCGCAACAGCGCCTGCGCAAGGCGCCGGTTGGGCGTGACAACGGTGATGCCCTGCGCGCGGGCATCCGCCAGCCGCGCGAACAATGCAGGTTTGGATATCGGAGTGAGGCCGGCGCCGGCGGACATGGCGCCCAATCTAGCGGAATCCCGGTCGCGCCGGTGCTGCGAGGCGCGCGCCGGCGGCGATCATTTTTCCAGCAGCTGGCGCTTTTCCCTGACGTCCTTCCAGTCGTCGGCGTCGGCCGGCGCGTCCTTTTTCTCGGTAATCGGGCCCCAGGCCTTGGCCAGGTCGGCATTGATCTGGACGAAGTCGCGCTGATCCTCCGGAACGTCGTCCTCGGCGAAGATCGCCTCGACCGGACATTCGGCCACGCACAGGGTGCAGTCGATGCACTCGTCCGGATCGATGACGAGCATGTTCGGGCCTTCGCGGAAGCAGTCCACCGGACAGACGTCAACGCAATCGGTGTACTTGCACTTGATGCAACTCTCGGTGACGACGTAGGTCATTCGGATTTCCTCGATCGATGTTTCGTAGCCGCGCGCTCCAGGCCGTCCGCGAACCGGGCAACGTCGTGGCGTGCCGGCCTGGATAACGCCGGCCGCGATCCGGCGGGCGCGCCAGCGCAGGGGCAGCATTCTAGCAAAACAGCCCCGTGATTCTGCAGGCCGGACGTCGAAGATATAACCTTATCCATCGGAGGAATAAAGGTTTTTTGCGGCACTCGAGCGCGCGCGGGCGTTCCCGGTTTGCTACCGGCAAACCTTTTTGGCTAGCATTAGCGCCACTCTCGTCTCGCGCGCCATCCGGCCCGCGCTCGATTCCAATCCTCAAACCGACCCCAAGGGGTCCGAGACACAGACAAAATGAGCGAACACATTCACTACGTAACCGACGACACATTTGAATCCGAAGTCCTGCAGGCACCGCTGCCGGTGCTCGTAGACTACTGGGCCGAGTGGTGCGGACCCTGCAAGATGATCGCGCCCATCCTCGAAGAAGTGGCGCAGGAGTATGACGGGCGGCTGAAGATTGCCAAGCTCAACATCGACGAGAATCAGGGTACGCCACCCAAGTACGGCATCCGGGGTATTCCGACCCTGATGCTGTTCAAGAACGGCAACATCGAGGCGATGAAGGTCGGCGCTCTGTCGAAATCACAGCTCACGGCATTTATTGACAGCAACATCTGAAGTGGTTAGTCTTCGCCGCAGTTTCTCGCAGGGACGTTCCGGTCGCCTGCGAACTGCGGCGGTCGAGGTTCCTCCCCCGCGTTGTCCCCCTTCCCCAAGAAATCACCGGTTCGCAGTCGAACCCTTCCGTAAGGCCCGCCCTAGATGCACCTCTCAGACCTGAAGAATCTACACGTGAGCGAGCTCGTCGAAATGGCGAATGCCAACGAGCTCGAGAATGCCAACCGTCTGCGCAAGCAGGACCTGATCTTCGCGCTGTTGAAGAACCAGGCCAAGAAAGGCGAAAGCATCTTCGGTGGCGGAACGCTGGAAGTACTGCCCGACGGCTTCGGCTTTCTGCGCTCGCCGGACACCTCATACCTCGCCGGGCCGGACGACATCTACGTCAGCCCCTCGCAGATCCGCCGCTTCAACCTGCATACCGGCGACACGATCGAAGGCGAGATCCGCACCCCCAAAGACGGCGAACGTTATTTCGCGCTGGTCAAGGTCGACAAGGTCAACGACGAGCCGCCGGAAAACGCCAAGAACAAGATCCTGTTTGAGAACCTCACGCCGCTGTTTCCGACCGAGGCGCTGGTGATGGAACGCGAGATCAAGTCGGACGAGAATCTGACCGGGCGCATCATCGACATCATTGCCCCGGTCGGGAAAGGGCAGCGCGGCCTGCTGGTCGCCAGCCCGAAAAGCGGCAAGACGGTAATGCTGCAGCACATGGCCCATTCGATCGCGGCCAATTACCCGGCCGTCTACCTGATCGTGCTGCTGATCGACGAGCGCCCGGAAGAAGTGACCGACATGCAGCGCTCGGTGCGCGGGGAAGTCGTGTCGTCGACCTTCGACGAACCCGCCACCCGCCATGTGCAGGTGGCCGAAATGGTGCTCGAAAAGGCCAAGCGCCTGGTCGAGCACCGCAAGGACGTCGTCATCCTGCTCGATTCGATCACAAGGCTTGCGCGGGCTTACAACACCGTGGTTCCGGCTTCGGGCAAGGTGTTGACCGGCGGCGTCGATGCCAACGCCCTGCAGCGCCCGAAGCGCTTCTTCGGCGCGGCGCGCAATATCGAGGAAGGCGGCTCGCTCACCATCAT
Organism: uncultured Pseudomonadota bacterium; assembly: GCA_937983055.1. Taxonomy (GTDB): domain Bacteria; phylum Pseudomonadota; class Gammaproteobacteria; order Burkholderiales; family Eutrophovitaceae; genus CALJLA01. Next base: position 3,783 of record CALJLA010000103.1, on the reverse strand, counting down.
CGCGACCGCACTGATCGACACCGGGTCGCGCATGGATGACGTGATCTACGAGGAATTCAAGGGCACCGGCAACATGGAGATCCACCTCGACCGCCGCATGGCGGAGAAGCGGATCTACCCCTCGATCAACGTCAACCGCTCCGGCACGCGCCGCGAGGAACTGCTGATCAAACCCGAAATCCTCCAAAAGGTCTGGGTGCTGCGCAAGCTGCTCTACCCGATGGACGAACTGGAAGACACCGAATGCCTGACCGACAACTTGCGGGCAACGAAGAACACCGGGGAATTCTTCCACTCCGTGCGTCGATGTTCATCCACGGCCCGGCCTGTCGATCTGCGCTCTGGAAGAAATCCGCAGCGCCCGCTCCCGCAAACGAGCTTGCGGCCATCCGGTAATCGACACCCGATACTGACCATAACTCATTGAAATTCAAGAGGGCAGCCCACAGGTGGGGTTGTCAAAGGCAAAGCGCCTGTGGATAATGCGCGGCTTTCCGTTTCCGGCCGGCGCACACTCCGACGGCCACACACTAGAGGACCCGCCATGAAAACCGGCATCCATCCCGAGTACAAGGAAGTCAACGTCACTTGCAGTTGCGGCAACAGTTTCAAGACCCGCTCGACGGTCGGCCGCGACATCGCGGTCGAGGTCTGCGCGGTGTGCCATCCGTTCTACACCGGCAAGCAGAAGATCGTCGACACGGCGGGCCGCGTCGAGCGCTTCAAGCAGAAATATGCACGCACCGGCGGCAGGGGCAAGAGCACCGCGGCCTGACCACGGACAGGCCGGTCAGCACGAAAGGCAGCCTAGGCTGCCTTTTTTGTCGCCGTCACGCCGGCCTATGCGCGCCGATGGGTGAGCAAACCCGGCGTTCGGGCCTAAAATAAGGCATGCGAAGTGCCACCGGACCGAGGTCGGCAGCAAACGGCCGCCGGTCCCCGCGCAGTAACCGGCATCACCCGGCCGAGGCCGCGCCGCAGCGAGGCGATCGCGGCGCCTTCCCGGTCAGAATCAGCCGTTCCGGCGGCCGGGGCGACGTGTTAACCGGCGCAGACGCCCAACACGCCCTGCCAGTCCTCGGTCACATTCACCAATAACAACAATGCTACGGCCCGCCCATCTGCTTCGAAGCGAACCGCTCGCCGAGTGGCTCACCGCGCGACCGGGGCAACTCACGCTGGCGATCGTGCTGGTGTGGATCTTTGCCGGGCTGATCGGGCACGATCCGTGGAAGCCGGACGAAGCCCATTCCTTCGGCGTGAGCTATCGCCTGATCGAATACGGGAGCTGGATCGTGCCGAGCCTGGCGGGCGACCCTTATCTCGAACGCCCGATACTGGTCTATTTGAGCTCGGCGCTGACCGGCCTGCTGTTTTCGCCGCTCATGCCGCTGCACGATGCCGCCCGCCTGGCGACCGGCCTGTGGATGCTGGTCGTCTTTGCCTTTACCGCGCTCGCCGCGCGAGAGTTATGGGGCGGCAATCGCACCTGGCTGGCGCCGCTGATGCTGCTGGGAAGCGTCGGGCTCCTGGTGCGCGGCCACCAGTTGATCAGCGACGTGATCCTGCTCGCCGCAATGGCGATCGCGCTGTACGGCCTTGCGCTCGCGCCGCGGCGCCACCTGCCCGGCGGCGGATGGCTCGGCCTCGGCCTGGGTCTGGCCGTGTTTTCCAGCGGCCTGTTCGAGCCGCTGATGCTGGTGCTGACGGTGATCGGGATGGTCGCCGTCTCACCGCTGTACCGCACCGGGCGCTTCGGGCTGACGCTGACGCTGGCGCTGATCGTCTCGCTGCCATTCGCGCTCATTTGGCCGATCGCGCTGTACATGCACGCCCCGGAGCAGTTCGCCGACTGGTTCTGGCTGCACAACGTCGCACGCATTCAGGAACTGTTTACCCTGCGCAGCAGCGACGAGTTTCTCTATTACTTCGAGATACTGCCCTGGTTCGCGTGGCCGGCGTGGCCGTTTGCGCTGTGGGCACTGTGGGTGGAGCGCGGGGAGGGACTGCGCAAGCGCGAAATGCAGCTGCCGCTGGTGGCTTTCGTGGCGATCTTCGGTTTCGTCTCGCTCGCGGGAGAGGGCCGCGACGTGTTCGGCCTGCCGCTGCTGCTGCCGCTCGCCCTGCTAGCGTCCGTGGCGATTCACCGGCTGCCGCGCGGCGCGGTCAACGCTTACTACTGGTTCTGCATCATGGTCGTCACCGTGTTCTCGGTTGTCGGCTGGACCTACTTCATCGCCGTCGAATATGGCAGGCCGGCATGGCTGGCGGACCAGATGTTCGAAATGCAGCCCGCGTACGTGCCGGCGGTGGCTCCGCTGGCAATTCTGGTTGCGGCACTGCTCACCTTGCTGTGGCTCGTGGTCGTGTTCAACCTGAAGCGCAGCGCCGAGCGGCCGGTCATCCTGTGGGGCGTGGGCCTCACCGTCGGCTGGACGCTCGTCGTGCTGCTGCTTTTTCCCTGGATCGATACCGGCAAGAGCTATCGCGGCATGGTGGTGGAGTTGAAACAGGCGCTGCCGGCGGAGTACCGGTGCATCTACAGCCAGGGGCTCGGCGAACCGCAGCGCGCGATGCTCGATTACTTCGGCGCCCTCACCACCGAGCGCCTGGAGAGAAAAGGCGACCGGCCCGACTGCGATCTGCTGCTCACGCAAGACCGGCAGCGCGACACCAGCGTGATGGGCGCGCCTTGGGAACTGATCTGGGAAGGCAGCCGTCCGGGCGATCGCGAGGAGCGTTACCGGCTGTACCGACGATTGCCCGCCTGAGGCCGGCGCGAACTTCGCGCGCGCGGGACAGTCAGGCTTTGTTGGAGGGAAGAAAAGCCCGATGAGAGATTCACTGCAGAGATTTCTTCTGGAGAGCACGCCGGTGCGCGGCGAAATCGTGCATCTCAACGCGACCTGGCGTGCAGTGCTTGACCGCAAGGACTATCCCGAACCGCTGGAACGCCTGCTCGGCGAGTTGATGGCCGCGGGCGCCCTCCTTTCGGCAACGCTCAAGTTCGACGGCGCGATGATCATGCAGATGCAGGGCAACGGCCCGGTGCGGCTGCTGGTCGTGGAAGTCACCAGCGAAGGAACGCTGCGCGCCACCGCCAAGTGGCAGGGCGACGTTGCCTCGCAGCGCCTCGGCGATCTGCTCGGCGACGGGCGCTTCGTCATCAGCATTGTGCCTGCCAGTGGCAAGCAGACTTACCAGGGCGTGGTCGCGCTGGAAGGCGAGACCGTCGCCGAGGTGCTCGAACATTACATGGAACAGTCGGAGCAGCTGCAGACGCGCCTCTGGCTGACGTCGGACTCCCGACAGGCGGCTGGCATGCTCCTGCAGAAGCTGCCGGACGAGCCGACGCAGGACGAGGACGCATGGAACCGGGCGATCACCCTCGGCGCAACACTGACCAGTAACGAACTGCTCGAGCTGGGGGCGCCGGATATCATCCGTCGCCTGTATCACGAGGAGGACGTGCGGATGTTCGAATCCCGGCCGGTGTCTTTTCGTTGCTCCTGTTCGCGCGAGCGCGTCACTTCGATGCTTCGCATGCTCGGGCACGAAGAGGTCCGCTCCATCATCGACGAACGCGAGTCGGTCGATGTGGAGTGCGAATTCTGCGGGCGTCAGTACAGTTTCGATCCGGTCGACGCCGAACAGGTTTTCGCCGCCGACGTGCAGACCCCGGCCAGTCAGACCCGGCATTGACTCGTCGGCCCGGCGGCCCAATGGACGCCGCAATGCCGTGACTAACGCAGCATCCAGAGACCGTATCGACAAGTGGCTGCG
>CALJLA010000102.1 GCA_937983055.1 uncultured Pseudomonadota bacterium | reverse complement strand
TCCCGCGGGTGCGCGACAAGCTCAACACCCATGCCGACCAGCTTTCCGGCGGCGAGCAGCAGATGGTGGCGATCGCGCGCGCGCTGTCCGGCAATGTACGCCTGCTGCTGCTGGATGAACCCTTCGAAGGCCTGTCGCCGGCGATGGTGGAGGAAGTTTTCAAGACCATCGAAGGGCTGCGCAAGGAGGTCTCGATCCTGATCATCGAGCATCATCTCGACCTGGTGCTATCGCTGGCCGACCGCGCCTACGTGCTCGATCGCGGCGCGGTGTCGCACGAAGGCCCCGCCGAGCCATTGCTGACCGACCTTGAATTCCGCAAGCAGGTGTTGTGGCTTTAGATCGTCTTCACCACAGAGACCCAGAGGCACAGAGAATTCCAGAACCGGAAGTGAATGAGGCGAAGTAACCCTGTTGGGGTTATCTGCTTCGCGCCAACGCGCCGGCTGAGGACTGTGTTTTCCGAACATAGCGCCTTCTCTGTGCCTCTGGGTCTCTGTGGTGAGAGTTAATTTCTTATGTGGAGAGTCAATGGAAATGCAAGTTAAGGGTTTGAGAGTTCTGATCACCGCCGGCGCCGGCGGCATTGGACGGGCGATGACCGACGTGTTTCACAAGGCCGGCGCCAGGGTGCACATCTGCGACGTCGTTCAGGCTTCTATCGACGAGACGCTGGCGGCATTCAAGGGCGTCACCGCTACGCTCGCGGACGTGTCGAAACTGTCCGACGTCGAGCGGATGTTCGGCGACGTTAAGAAGCAGCTCGGCGGCCTCGACTGCCTGATCAACAACGCCGGCATCGCCGGGCCGACCGGCCGCATCGAGGAAATCGCAGTCGAGGATTGGGAGCGCTGCATCGCGGTGGATCTCAACAGCCTGTTCTACTGCACCCGGCTGGCGGTGCCGATGATCCGGGCCGCCGGTGGCGGCTCGATCGTCAATCTGTCTTCCGCGGCCGGCCGACTGGGGTTTCCCTATCGCACGCCTTACTCGGCGGCCAAGTGGGGCGTGGTCGGGCTGTCCAAGAGTCTGTCGATGGAACTGGGACCGGACAACATCCGCGTCAACGCGATCCAGCCCGGCGTGGTGGAGGGCGAGCGCATCGACCGGGTGATCGCCGCCAAGGCGAAGGCAGTGGGCATCGATTTCGACGCGCAGCGGCAGGTCATGCTGGAGAAGGTCTCCATGCACAAGATGGTCAGCCCCTACGATATCGCCAACATGGCGCTCTACCTCGCCTCCCCGCTCGGCGCGACCGTCACCGGCCAGGCGATTTCGGTGTGCGCGGGCGTGGAGATGCTGGGCTAGCGGGTCTACGGGCGGACATAAGGCAGAAAAAAGAACGTCAAGCGAAACACGAAGGCACGAAGACACAAAGAAGGCGCAGGACGTCTAGCGGATTGCGGTCGAATCCGCTTTTCGCCGCCCTTTCGCTTGTTCTCCTCCGTGCTTCGAAAGTGTGTTGAGATGGAGACGCAATGGAAAAGATCGCAATCATAGGGTCGGGGTTGATCGGGCGCGCCTGGGCGATGGTGTTCGCGCGCGCCGGACACCCGGTCAAGCTCTACGACAATGCGCCCGGTGCCGCGCAAAAGGCGCTCTCGCTGATCGAGGACGGGCTGCGGGAACTGAAACAGTTCGGCCTGATCGAGGAGGCTCCCGCCGCAGTTGCCCGCCGGGTAACCGCAGCCGACTCGCTCGCCGACGCGGTGGGCGACGCCGACTACGTGCAGGAGAACACCTCCGAGAATCTCGAGATCAAGCGCGAAGTATTCGCCCGGATGGATGAGGTCGCGCCGGCGCGATGCGTGCTCGCCAGCTCCACCTCCACCATCCAGACCTCGCGCTTCAGCGAGGGGTTGCAAGGCAAGGCGCGCTGCATCGTCGCTCACCCGGTCAACCCGCCGCATGTGGTGCCGATCGTTGAAATCTCTCCCGCGCCGTGGACATCGAAGGAAGTGGTCGACAGAACCCGCGCGCTCCAGGAGAAAGTCGGGCAGGTGCCGATCACCGTGGTCAAGGAAGTCGAAGGCTTCATCCTCAACCGACTGCAGGCGGCGCTGCTGCTGGAAAGCTGGCGCCTGGTGAAGGAAGGCTACGTTTCGGTCGAAGACCTGGACAAGACCATTCGCGACGGCCTCGGCCTGCGCTGGGCGTTCATGGGTCCGTTCGAAACCATCGACCTGAACGCCCCGGGCGGCATTCCGGATTATGCCCAGCGCTACGGCACCAAGATGTACGGCATGATGAAAGACGTCGACATCGAGCCCTGGGACGATGCCCTGATCCGGAAAGTCGAGGCCGAACGGCGCAAGCTGATGCCCCAGGACCAGCACGCCGAGCGCGAAGCCTGGCGCGACCGTCGACTGATGGCCCTGATCGCCCACAAGCGCAAGATGGAGGCGCAAGACTAGAAATCGGGAGCCGCAAACTCAATGGCGGAAGATCCGGTACACCGAACGAAGCAAGCCGCCCTGAACCGTTTTTCCTGGCGCGCTTGGTGAACTTGGTGGTTCGTCTTTGTCAGAGGCTTCGTTCTTTCCGCCGCGTCCTTCGTGATTCAAACCTGTTCTTTTGATATAGCGAGCTAGAGCAATGGCAAACAAAGTCATCATCACCTGCGCCGTGACCGGCGCGATCCACACGCCGTCGATGTCGCCCCACCTGCCGGTCACGCCGGCGGAGATCGCCGAGGCGGCCATCGGCGCCGCCAAGGCCGGCGCGGCCATCGTGCACCTGCATGCACGCGACCCGAAGGACGGACGTCCCACCCAGGACCCGAAGGTGTTCATGGAGTTTCTGCCGAAGATCAAGGCGGCGACCAACGTCGTGCTCAATCTCACCACCGGCGGTGCGCCAACGATGAGCGTCGAGGAACGGCTGCAGCCTGCGCTGCAGCTCAAGCCGGAGGTGGCTTCGCTCAACATGGGCTCGATGAATTTCGGCCTGTACGAGATGCTGAACCGCTTCAAGGACTTCAAGTACGACTGGGAAAAGCCCTACCTCGCCGCTTCGGACGGCCGCATCTTCAAGAACACCTTCAAGGATATCGCCTACATCCTCCAGTCCTGCAGCGACAACGACACCCGCTTCGAGATCGAGTGCTATGACATCGGCCACCTGTACACTGCGGCCCACTTCCTCGAGCGCGGGCTGGTCAAGCCCCCGCTGTTCATCCAGTCGGTGTTCGGCCTGCGCGGCGGTATCGGCCCGCATCCGGAAGACATCCTGCACATGCGGCGCACGGCCGACCGTCTGTTCGGCGACCAGTATCAGTGGTCGGTACTGGGTGCCGGGCGCAACCAGATGTTCATCGCCACCCAGTCGGCGGTGATGGGCGGTAACGTGCGCGTCGGCCTGGAAGACAGCCTGTGGATCGGCAAGGGCCAGCTCGCCAAGTCCAATGCCGACCAGGTCGCCAAGATCCGACGCATCCTCGAGGAACTGGGACTGGAGATCGCGACGCCCGACGACGCACGCAAGATCCTTAAGCTCAAAGGCAAGGACAAGGTCAACTTCTAGGGAGCGCTCTTACCACAGAGACACAGAGGCACGGTGGGAATCCTGGAATTTGAATGTAAGTACATTACGGCGCGACCAGTGAATCACCGCGCGATCGTCCGCTCTGTTCATGGATGCTGTCGATCACTTGCGCGCAATCTCCCGCTTTTCTCTGTGTCTCTGTGTCTCTGTGTACCTGTGTCTCTGTAACTAAACCCGCTTCATGAAGACCTACAGGATCGCCGCCATTCCCGGCGACGGCATCGGAACCGAAGTCATCGACGCCGGCATCGAGGTGCTCGATCGGCTGGCGCAGCAGGATGGCGGCTTCCGCTGCGATTTCACGCACTTCGCCTGGGGCAGCGCCTGGTACCTGGAGCACGGCGAAATGATGCCGGCCGACGGGCTCGAGCAGCTCAGGCCCTTCGACGCCATCTACTTCGGAGCCGTCGGATCGAGGGAAGTGCCGGACCACGTCACGCTATGGGGATTGCGCCTGGCGATCTGCCAGGGCTTCGACCAGTACGCCAACGTGCGCCCGACGCGGGTGCTGCCCGGAATCGATCCGCCGCTCAAGCTTGCCTCTCCTGCCGATCTCGACTGGATCATCGTGCGGGAAAACTCCGAGGGCGAATATTCAGGCCATGGCGGCCGGGCGCACCGTGGCCTGCCGGAAGAAGTCGGCACCGAGGTATGGGTGGTCACCCCCGCGGGCGTCGACGGGAGCCGGGGCTTTGGCTTCGAGCAGGCCGGCGCCCGGCCGCGCCGCCAGCTCACCCTGGTCACAAAGTCCAATGCCCAGCGTCACGGCATGGTGATGTGGGACGAAATTTTCGAATCGCTGCGCGGCGACTACCCCGATGTGCGCACCGACAAGTTGCTGGTCGACGCCGCCACCATGCGCATGGTGCTGAAGCCCGCCACGCGCGATGTCATGGTCGCGACCAAGCTGCACGCCGACATCCTGTCCGACCTGGCGGCGGCACTGTCCGGCTCGCTGGGC
>CALJLA010000101.1 GCA_937983055.1 uncultured Pseudomonadota bacterium | reverse complement strand
CCCGTGCCGAGCGGCGCGCACGGCGTTACTCCAACAAGAGGAACTGAACAATGCTGGATCTCAGAATCGACGACGCGCTGATCTACGACGGCAGCGGCCGGGCGCCGCAGCGCGGCTCGGTCGGCGTGAACGACGGGCGCATCGTGGCGGTGGGCGCGGTGGAAGGCGAGGCCGCCGAGCGTGTCGACGCCAGGGGGCTCGCGCTCATGCCCGGCATCATCGACACCCACACTCATTACGACGCGCAGATCACGTGGGACCCGTTCGTCAGCCCCTCGCCTGCGCTCGGCGTGACCACCGTGGTGATGGGCAACTGCGGCTTCACCATCGCGCCCTGCCGTCCGGCCGATCGCGACCTGACCATGCGAAATCTGACCCACGTCGAAGGCATGTCGCTCGACGCGCTGCGCACCGGCATCGACTGGGGCTTCGAGTCGTTTCCCGAATACCTCGACATGCTCGAGAGCCGGGGCGTGGGTCCCTACGTGGCGTTTTACGTCGGCCCCTCCGGCCTCCGTCCCGTCGTGATGCGCTACCAGGCGGGCATGCGGGCGGCGACTCCGTACCTGGAGGCGCCGGTGCGCCGCATCGTGGTCGAGGCGATGGAGGCGGGCGCCTGCGGTTTCTCCACCACCCGATCCGCGCAGCACAACGGCGAAGCCGGCATCCCGATGCCGTCACGGCTGGCCGACGAGGCGGAACTGGTCGAGTTGTCGGGGGCGCTGCGAGAGCGGGGCAGGGGCCTGCTGATGATGACCAAGGGCGGGCAGACGAAGGTCGGGGGGATCGAACGTGTGGCGGCGGCGGCTGGCCGCCCTTACCTGGTGGCTGCGCTGCTGCATTCGAACCTGACGCCCGAGTCGACCTTCGACGACCTGGAAAAAATCGCCGCGGCGCACGCTCGCGGCCGTCGCCTGTACGGCGCGGTATCGGCCTGTCCGCTCACCTTCGAGTTCACGCTGCACGAGCCGTATGTGTTCGAGGGCCTGGCGGCCTGGCAGCCGCTGATGAAACTGGACGAGCCGGCAATGAAACAGACTCTGCGCGACCCCGCGTTTCGCGCGGCCGTGAAGCAGGAACTGTCCACCCGCGCCACCCGTTTGTTCAATGGTGAATGGGAGAAGATGTTCGTGACCGAGGTCCGGGACCCGGGCAACGCCCGCCTGGAAGGACGGTCGATTCGCGACCTGGCGAAAGCCGCGGGCGTGCACCCGCTCGACTACCTGCTCGATCTGTCGCTTGGCGAGGACCTCGACACCCTGTTCACCGGCACGCTGCTCAACTCCGACGAGGATGCGGTCGGCCGCATGATCAACGACCCGCATGCCATCGTCTCGCTGTCGGACGCCGGTGCGCACCTCACCTTCCTCTGCGACGCCGGTTACGGTCTGCACCTGCTCGGCCACTGGGGGCGCGACCGCGGCACGCTGCCAATCGAACAGGCGGTCAAGAAACTGACTTCGGAACCGGCCGACCTGTTCGGCATCCGCGATCGCGGACGCATCAAGACCGGTGCACATGCCGATCTGCTGCTGTTCGACCCGAAAACCGTCGGTCGGGGGCCATCGCGGCGCGTCCACGACCTGCCGGCTGGCGCTTCGCGCCTGACCACGCCAGGCATCGGCGCACACGGGGTGTGGATCAATGGAGAAAAAGTGGCCGACGGGAACGGCATGCTGGCCGACGCGCCGCTGGCCGGAAAGGTGCTGCGCGAATTCGCCGGCTGAGTGCCGCGGCCGGGACGCTTCGACCCTTCTTACGCAGACCACCTGCCCCGCGATCCGTTGAGCCGGACCGCGGGGTTTTGATTGCGCCGCGCTGACACGCACTTGTTCCGGGCTGCCGGCCCCGTCCACCGCTCTGCCAGGCCGGTGTGCAGGGTGCCGGCCCGGCGATCCGCTTGCCAACCGTGAATTTGGGCAATTTGTGGCCAATCTGTGGCCCGCCGCCTCTTAGCCTGTTCGTGAACGCCGAGAGGCAGGCGGGACGGGCAGGCGCGACGTTCGCACGGGTCGGGCGTACCGGCGGGAGGCATTCCGCTCCGACGCTGTCTTCGCGCCGCAGGGCGAGCTTTGGCCGCGATGATTGGCGACCTGTTTCATTGATCTGCTTTCTCGCCGGCGCCTGCTTCATCGACAACGGCATGACGAGGAGGTCGGATCATGATGCGCCTGATGCTGATCCTGATGTGCGCGTTGCACTGGAGCAACGGGTGAGCGCTTATACGATATTCGACGTCGATATCCGCGACACGACCCGATACCAGGAGTTCATGGCCGGAGCCAGACCTGCGGTCGAGGCGGCGGGCGGGCGCTACCTGGCACGCGGTGGCGCCCACAAGGTCCATGAGGGTGATTGGGTGCCACGAAGAATCGTGCTGATCGAGTTTCCGTCTGTCGCGGCCTTTGAGTCCTTCTACGAGGGCGAGGCATATCGAAGGTTGAAGCCGATCCGGGATGCGTGCAGCTCCGCCCGGCTCGTAAGCGTTGAAGGACTCGCCAATGAATGAAGGCAGAAAACCGGATCGGGTACGACTGCTTCGATGCGCGTGCGATTTGTCGCCGCTGTCGGCGCGTCCGGTGTGCCATGCTTGCTGAGCATCCGCCGCGCCATCGCGCGTCACGGGAGGGTCCATGCGGGCGCTGATCCAGGTTCTGTACTTTTCGCTGTTCGCGCTTGCGCAGGTCGGCGGGCCTGTTTCCGCGGCCGACGGGTTCCCGTCGAAGCCCATAAGAATCGTCGTGCCGTTCCCCGCGGGAGCGACCGGGGACCTGAACGCACGTCAGCTCGCTCCTCTCGTTTCCGAGCGCCTGAAGCAGTCGGTCATTGTCGAGAATCGCCCGGGCGCGGGCGGCGTCATCGGCAGCGAGGCGGCTGCCCGTGCCTCCCCGGACGGCCATACGATCCTGTTCATGGTCAGCGCGACCCTGACTGTCGCTCCGCACCTGCACAAGAGTCCGTCCTTCGAGCCGGTGAGGGATCTTCGCCCATTCATCGTGACGGTACGCAGCGGCACCATACTCGTGGTCAGCACGAAATCGTCGATCAGGTCGTTCAGTGACCTGGTTGCTGCGGCGAAGGCGAAGCCGGGCGCGCTCACGTACGCGAGCTCCGGGCCCGGTTCAATGCAGCATCTGATGGGAGAGCGGCTGAAACAGATGGCCGGGATCGACCTGCTGCATGTGCCCTACAAAGGGGAGACGCCTTCGCTGATCGACCTGATCGGCGGCCGGATCGACCTGGCGTTCGGTTTTGCGCTGGCGACCTTGCCCCACATCCGCTCCGGGAAACTGCGTCCGCTCGCGGTGACTACCGCCAGGCGATTGAGTTCCTTGCCGGATGTTCCCACGATCGCCGAATCCGGATTCCCCGGCTACGATGAGCGCGTCTGGGCCGGATTCGCCGTGCCGACCGGGACCCCCCAGCCGATAGTGGACAAGCTGCACGCGGCGTTTCACGCCTCTGCGAGCCTGCCGCAGTACCGGCAGGCAGTCGAGGGGCGAGGCAGTGAGCCCTTGGCGAGCACGCAGGACGAAGCCGTTCAACTTCTGAGAAGCGACCATGAGCGCTACGGAAGGATCGTGAAAGAGCTCGATCTCCGGCTGGAATAGTCTGGAACATCGAGCCTTCGGGTGGCGGGAGGGGGTTCCGGGATGGGCAACAAGGCAACGCTCGCAAAAGTCAGCCGGCCTCGCCTGTTCGGCGTGGTGGCGCGCGAGCGTCTGTTCGCGCTTCTGGATCACAACCGCGGCCGGCCGCTGATCTGGATCTCGGGTCCTCCGGGCGCGGGCAAAACCACGCTGATCGCGAGCTATCTCGAGGCGCGTCCCTGTCCGGTTATCTGGTACCAGATCGATCCCGGCGATGCCGACCCCGCAGCATTGTTCGTTTACCTTTCCCGGGCCGCATGCAATGTTCTGGATCGCGACGAACCGTCGCTGCCGCGGTTCGTTGCGGAGCATTATGCCGACCTGACGGGGTTTGCCCGCCTGTTCTTCCGCGCGTTCTTTGCGCAGCTGCCTGCCGGGCTTGTCCTGGTGCTGGACAACTACCAGGACGTCGCGGAATCCGCGCCGCCGCATGACATCGTTTCCCAGGCGGTCGCCGAGGTTCCACCCGGGAATTGGATCGTGGCGGTGAGCCTCGCTGAAGTGCCGCGCCAGTTCGTGAAACACGTCGCGGACAACGCGGTCGCCCGTATCGGCGCGGACAGTCTGCAACTGAACCTGGACGAAGTGCGTGCCGTCTGCCGCGAAAAACGGGTGACCGACGAGTGGCTGCTGAAAGCGCTGCATCAGCAGTCCGCGGGTTGGGCGGCGGGCATTACGCTCATGCTCGAGCGCCGGGGGCATTCCGACGGCGCATCCCGCGAGCTTCCGACAGACACCCTCGATTCGGTCTTCGATTATTTCGCCAGCCTGGTGTTCGACCGCGAAGCGGAAACGGCACGCCATATCCTGCTCACGATCGCCTTGTTGCCGCGCGTGACTCCTGCACTTGCGGTCGAGTTGAGCAGGTGCGCGGACACGGTGGCGCCGGGCGAAGCGCGGCGACCGCCGGGACAGCGCGTCATCAGCATGGCGCAGCGTCGGCGGGGATCAAGACATTGAAAGTCGCAAGACACCCAATGCTCGGGCACCGGGATGCGCTGCGGGGCGGACCCAGGCGCAAACCCGGTCTTCGGAGGCGGCCGTGCGCCCTCCTTGGACGGTGCGCCAACGCCCCGGCCAGAGCCACAGCGGCCTCGGCACGACCCGGTTAATCGGCCTGATTTTTTCGGGAGGAAACGATGAAGATTCGAGCCATGCACGCACTCAGGCTGCTGGTGGTCGCGCTCTGGGCGATGCCGTGCAGTTCAGGTTTGGCCGACGAAGGCGCCCCGGGATCGATCGAGCGGGGCCGATACCTGGTCACCATCGGGAACTGCGTGGGTTGCCACACCGCGAAGTTCATAGCGCTCGACGGCAGTGTGCCTGAAGACAACTGGTTTACCGGAAGCCCGGTGGGATTCCGGAGCCAGATCGGCACGACTTACGCTTCGAACCTGCGGGTGTACTTTCAGGAGTTGAGCGAAGACGGCTGGCTCGCGGTTGCGCGGACCACAACGTATCGAAGGCCCATGCCCGGGTGGAGTCTGCGCGTGATGAGCGACGGCGACCTGTTGGCGGTCTATCGCTATGTTCGAAGCCTGGGACCGAAGGGCGACCGTGCGCCCGACTTTCTGCCCCCCGGACAGGAGCCGCCACGGCCCTACATCGAACTGCCGACGCCGCCTTCGCCGTGAGGCGCGGACGGCCATCGACGGCGGACTGCGGCCGGCGCGCCGGGCAGGTGCCAGGCGACGCGGTCGCCTGACGGGGGGGCGGCGCTATCTGAAGTGGCGCGGATGGATTTTTTCCCGCGAGCACTCGCCGGTCGTCGCGACCATCTGCGCCAGCACGCCGCCTTCCCCGTCGACTTCGTCGACCTGGTAGCTGAGCGTACCGTCCAGCCGGCCGATTCGCAGGCGATGATGCATGCGTGTGTTCGTGCTCCAGGGCGTGAACCACTCGGATTCGACCGCCTCGTCGCTCAGCCGTGCCGGGTGTTCAAGCCCCTGGTCGAACAGCATGCTGCGCGAGCGGTCGACCAGGTACACGCGCTTGACGCCGGCCAGGCGGCAGTTGAACAGCAGGTCGGGCAACTCGGGGCCGGCGCCGGCCGGCGCGGCGGTCAGCGCAAGGACCAGCAGCGCGCCGGCCCGGACGCCGCGCATCAGCTTTTTTCCGCGAGCAGGGCCTCGATCTGGCGCTTGAGCTCGGCGCTGTCCGGCGTGACCCGGCTGGGATAGCTGAAGGCGCGTTTGCCGTCGCGCGAGATCAGGTACTTGTGAAAATTCCACTGCGGGGCATCGCCGGTCATGCGGGTCAGCTCCGCAAACACCGGGTTCGCCTTGCCGGGCACTACCGATGTCTTTTCCATCATCGGAAACCGTACGCCATAGGTGAGCTCGCAGAACTCCTTGATTTCTTCGTTGGTGCCGGGTTCCTGCCGGCCGAAATCGTTGGCCGGAAAACCGACCACCACCAGGCCGCGCTCGCGGTAGGCCTCGTAAAGCGCCTCCAGCCCCTTGTACTGCGGCGTGTAGCCGCAGAAGCTCGCGGTGTTCACCGCCAGCACCACCTTGCCGGCGAAGCTGCACAGATCGACCGGGTCGCCGTCGAGATTGTTGAGCTTGTGGTTGAGCACGCCGGGGCAGGCGGACATGGCAGTCTCCGAGAAGAGCAGAACAAGAGGGATTAGCAGCGACGCGGCACGTTTCATGACGGCTTCCTTTGCGATCGAATCTGCACAGACCCTGGGCGCCCGATCGAGTTCCGGGCCGGCCGCTCCGCTAGAATCCGGCCATGAGTCCGCTATCCGACATCAAGGTCATCGAGCTCGGCCAGCTGATCGCCGGGCCGTTCTGCACGCGAATTCTCGCCGAGTTCGGCGCGCAGGTCATCAAGATCGAATCGCCCGACGGCGGCGATCCGCTGCGCCAGTGGCGCAAGCTCTACGACGGCAACTCGCTGTGGTGGGCGGTGCAGGCGCGCAACAAGAAGTCGGTGACCGTGAACCTCAAGACCGCGCAGGGGCAGCGCATCGTGCGCGAGCTGGCGCGCGAAGCCGACATCGTGGTGGAGAATTTCCGGCCCGGCGCGATGGAGAAGTGGGGCCTTGGCTATGAGCAGCTCGCCGAGGCCAATCCCGGCCTGGTGATGGTGCGCCTGTCCGGCTACGGACAAAGCGGCCCTTATCGCGACCGGCCGGGCTTCGGCGCCATCGGCGAGGCGATGGGCGGGCTGCGCTACGTGACCGGCTATCCCGACCGGCCGCCGGTGCGGGTGGGCGTCAGTCTCGGCGATGCGGTGGCGGCGCTCTACGGCGTCATTGGCGCGCTGACCGCGTTGCGGGCGCGAGAGGCCAATGGCGGCCACGGCCAGGTGGTGGACGTTGCCCTGTACGAGGCGGTGTTCAGTCTGATGGAAAGCCTGCTGCCGGAATACGACGTGCACGGCTTCGTGCGCGAACGTAGCGCCGCTTCGCTGCCGGGCATCGTGCCCTCGAACACCTACACGACCGCCGACGGGCAGTATGTCGTCATCGGCGCCAACGGCGACTCGATCTTCCGCCGCATGATGGTTGCCATCGGCCGCAGCGACCTGGCACAGGATCCGGCGCTGGCCCGCAACGACGGGCGCGTCGCGCGCACCGAGGAACTCGACCGTGTGATCGGAGACTGGTGCGCGGCGCACGACCTTGCCGAGGTGCTGCGCGTGCTGGAGGCCGCGGAGGTGCCGGCGGGCAAGATCTACAGCGTCGCCGACATCGTCAATGACCTGCATTACCGGGCCCGTGGCATGATTCAGGAGGCGCAACTCGCCGACGGCAGGCCTTTGAAGGTGCCGGGCATCGTGCCGCAACTGTCGGACACGCCGGGCGCCACGCGCTGGCTCGGCCCGAAGCTTGGCGAGCACACGCGCGAGATTCTGGAGGGGCTTGGCTACGACGGGCAGCAGTTCGAGGCGTTGAAACGCGACGGCGTCGTCTAGAGCGCCGGCATTACAACAGTCGACGGAGGAGCGGATGCTGGTCAAAGACATCCTGAGGCTCAAGGGGGAGGGGCTGTTCGGCATTGGCCCGGACGCCTTGCTGCACGACGCGGTCGCGCTGATGGTGGACCGGGACATCGGCTCGCTGGTGGTGCTGCGCGACGGCAACATGGCCGGGCTGATCACGTTTCGCGAGGTGCTGGCCGCAATCAAGCGCCATCGCGGCGACATTCACGAGGTGCGGGTGGGCGACATCATGGTCGCCAACCCGGTGGTGGCCGGCCCGGAAGAATCGATGGACGAGGTGCGGGCGGTGATGACCGACCAGCATGTGCGCTATCTGCCGATCGTGCATGAAGGCAGGCTGCTCGGCATCCTGTCGTTTCACGATATCGCTCGCGCCGCGCTGAAGCTCGCCAACTTCGAGAACAAGCTGCTCAAGCAGTACATCAAGAACTGGCCCGAGGAAGGCCAGCTCTAGCCGGGAAAGTCGCCGACCTTGGCCGTCAACGTGTCGCGAACGCTCGGCGCGGGCGTCCGCCCGCTCGAGGTGTGGGCCTGGGCGATGTTCGACTTCGCCAACTCCGGCTATACCACCGTGGTCATCACCGCGGTGTTCAACGCCTATTTCGTCGCCGTGGTGGCGCAGGAGGCCGTCTGGGCCACCTTTGCATGGACCGCAGCGCTCTCGGTGTCCTACGTGCTGATCATCCTGTCGGCGCCGCTGATCGGCGCGTTTGCCGACGCCCACGCCGCGAAGAAGCCGCTGCTGGCGCTTACCACCGCCGGCTGCATTCTGGGTACTGCGGCGCTGGGACTGGTCGGCCCGGGCGAGCTCGCGCTTGGCATTGCCCTGGTGATCCTGTCGAACTTCTTTTTCGGCAGCGGCGAGAACCTGATCGCCGCGTTCCTGCCGGAAATCGCGCGCGGGCGGGCCCTTGGCAAGGTGTCCGGCTGGGGCTGGGCGCTGGGCTATTTCGGCGGCCTGCTCACGCTCGGCCTGTGCCTGGCGTATGTCACCTGGGCGCAGGCGCGCGGAGCGACCGCGGTCGACTTCGTGCCGGTGACGATGCTCATCACCGCCGCGGTGTTCCTGGTTGCCGCACTGCCGACCTTTCTGTTCCTGAAGGAACGTGCCGAACCGCAGCGCACCGCCCCCGGCGTATATTCCGGCGCCTTCTCGCGAACCTGGCGCACGCTGCACGAGGCGCGCCGTTTTCGCGACCTGATGCGGTTCCTGGTGTGCATCGTGTTCTACCAGGCCGGCGTGCAGGCGGTGATCGCCCTGGCGGCGATCTATGCCGACCAGGCCATGGGCTTCGACACCGCCGATACCCTGTTGCTCATTCTGGTGGTGAACGTGACCGCCAGCCTGGGCGCGCTGGCCTTCGGCCAGGTGCAGGACCGGCTGGGCCACAAGCTCACCATTGCACTGACGCTGGTGGGCTGGCTGCTGACCATTGGCGTCGCCTACGCGGCGGTGACCCGCGAAGTGTTCTGGATTGCCGCCAACCTTGCCGGCCTGAGCCTGGGCGCCAGCCAGTCCGCCGGGCGGGCCCTGGTCGGTTATCTCACCCCGCCGCCGCGGCGGGCCGAGTTCTTTGGGCTGTGGGGTTTCGCGGTGAAGCTGTCGTCGATATTCGGGCCGATCACCTACGGGGCGGTCACCTGGCTTACCGGCGGCGACCACCGGCTCGGCATGCTGGCGATCGGCCTGTATTTCATCGTCGGGCTGCTGCTGCTGGCCGGAATCGACGTGCGTCGCGGCCGTATCGCTGCCCGCCGGGCGGAGCGGCGGCAGCCCTCCGGGGCGGGTGGCACGGAGCCTGCACGGCTATAATCCTTGACGGGTTTATTCCTGAACGGTTGGAGGGGGCAGGGTTGCGACGGGTGACACGGGCCGGCCGATCCGGCAACCGGCTGGCGGGTCTGCGCGCAGGCGAATGCCCGACGCGGTCGCGACGCGGGCTGCCCGGCCCGGCTGGGCGCGAGAGCGAATGACCACCGAAGTCGACATCTACCTGACCGACGGCAGGGCCGCGCTGATCACGCGCGAGGATGGCGACAGCCTGCAGGCGCTGCGCGATCTGGGCGACATGCTGATGGCGCCCGCCGCCGGCGAAGGGCCGCAGCTCGCGCGCCGGCTGAACGAGGTGGGGCAGCTTGCACACGCCGCGCAGGCGCCGCTCGCGCAGCTGGCGAAAGACTACATCAAGGCCGACCGCGCCGGCGCCGCCGCACTGCAGAAAGCCGACGTCGATGCCGCCACCGACTTCATCGAAAAGCTGGGCATTGCGTATTTCGACCTGCTGCGCCAGGTGCAGACCTACGTTCCGGGGTGGCGCGAGGTACGCGAGCATGTGCCGCTGCTGGTGGCGCAGGCCTATCGTGCGCTGTCGATGCAGTTCAAATGGCAGCTGCTCAGCTACCGGGCGGTCGATCGCGATCTGTGGGTGCTTGCCGCACGGCTGTGGAACTACGCCGAGGACCGCTCGCTCGAAGCGATCCGGGTCGACCTGCCGGCAGGGCGGCACACCACGGTCCGGCGCGAATATCTGAAGCCGCTGATGCTGGCCATTTCCTCGGTGGAGTCGCTGCCGCCGGCCGATACCGACATCGCCGAGCGCATCATCGACTGGCTCTCACCCACCTTCGAGCTGCATCGGCATCCGGCCAAGGGCTGTTATTTCCAGGTCGACGTCGATGCCGGCAGTGCGCCGACGCGCTATTTCGCCGGCATGCGGCTGCGCGGCGGCCAGCGCTTCTTCGGTCCCGCCGGCGGGCTGGAAAAGCTGGATGCCGCCGCGGCGGCGATTGCCGAGCAGGGTCGGCTGCCCGACGGCCTGCATATCGAGGACGCCGACCTCGAGCAGGTCATCGAGGTGTTCGGCCATCTGTCCACCCACTGGGGCGCGCGGCGTCCCGGCAGGCGCGAGGAGCGCAAACGCTCGGTGGCGCTGATCGGCGTCGTGCCCGGCTACGAGAATCTGATCGAGCGTGTCGGCGCGGAGGAGGCAGTCGACCTCGCCGAGGACCCTGGCGTTGAGATCTGGAAAGTCGAGAACGAGAGCGAGGGCGGCTACGGCGTCACCCTGCCGTTCGACCAGAGCGAATGGGTCAGGGTCGGCAGTGTGATGGCGGTGCGCGCGGCGGATGCGCGCACCTGGTCGGTGGGTATCGTGCGCCGCCTGGCGGCGCGCGACGACGAGCAGCGCTATGTCGGCATCGAGTTGCTGGCGCGCGGTGCGCGCGTGGTACCGCTGCAGCCCGATACTGGTGGCGACGAGCGCCAGGCGGTGCTGCTGCCGTCGCATGTGGGCGACAGCGTAAGCCACGGCGAAGTCAGCCTGCTGCTGCCGGCGGGCGGCTTCACATCGAAGGTAGTGCTGCGTATGCAGTTTCACGGCCAGACCTACCTGATCGAGCCGCGCATGCTGCTCGAGAACGGCGTCGACTACGATCTTGCGTACTACCGTATCAGCCGGCGGCTGTAGACCGGGCCGAAGTCGGCCCTAAAGCAGCACGTTGTGCAGCCAGTTGCCCACGTCGGCGAGCTCCTCCTCGCAGACGCCGTGCATCATCGGGTATTCATGCCATTCGATCGGGTAGCCGAGATGGGTCAACTTGGCCCGGGAGGCGACCGCAAGGGCCATCGGCACCACCGGATCGAGCGTGCCATGGCCCATGAAGATTTCGGTCAAGCCGTTGGCGGCATTGCGCTCGCGATCGATCAGCGCAATCAGCGGCAAGTAGGCCGACAGCACCAGCAGGCCGCCCAGCTTTCGCGCATGGCGCAGGCCGACCTGCAAGGCCAGGGCGCCGCCCTGGGAAAAGCCGGCCAGCACGATACGCGACGGCGGAATGCCGCGCTCGACTTCGCGCCGGATGAGCGCCTCGATGGCGGCCTGCGAGGCGCGCAGGCCGTGCTCGTCTTCCTTGCGGGCGAGATTGTCGCTGGCGATGTCGTACCAGGCCCGCATCACGAATCCGCCGTTGATGGTGACCGGCATCATCGGCGCGTGCGGAAACAGGAAGCGGATACCGAGCGGAGGCAGGGCAAGCTGGCGCACGACCGGCACGAAATCGTGCCCGTCGGCGCCGAGGCCGTGCATCCAGATGACCGTGTGGCTGGGATTAGCCCGTGTTTCGACTACTTCCGCCGGAAGTAGATCCTGCTGGTTGGCTGCTTGTGTCATCGTCCAGGGCCGTGAGCGTGCGAAAGTCTAATCTGGAACGCGGAAAAAGAACACGGCGCCACCGCCCGGATCGCTGTGCGCCCAGGCTTCTCCCCCGTGCCGGACGACGATTCGCCTCACGGTGGCCAGCCCGATTCCATTGCCGGGAAACTCGCTTGTGCTGTGCAGGCGCTGGAACACGCCGAACAGCTTGCCGGCAAAATTCATGTCGAATCCCACCCCGTTGTCGCGCACGAAGATCACCCGTTGTCCGTCGCGCGCCTCGGCGCCCACCTGGATGCGCGCGGGGTCCTGCCGGGCGGTGAATTTCCAGGCATTGGTAAGCAGGTTCTCGATCACGATGGCGAGCAGGCCGGGGTCGCCGCGCACGTGCAGGCCGTCGGCGACCTCCGCTTGCACCCGTCGCTGCGGTTCGCGCTCGCGCAGCCGCGCCAGCACGCTGTGGGCGATCGGCGTCAGGTTGACGTCCTGGACCACCAGTTCGCCCCGGGATACTCGGGCGAGATCGAGCAGGTCATCGATGAGTTGGCCCATTCTCGACACGTTGTCGCCGATGCGCTGCAGGTAATGCACGCC
Source organism: uncultured Pseudomonadota bacterium (assembly GCA_937983055.1). Lineage (GTDB taxonomy): Bacteria > Pseudomonadota > Gammaproteobacteria > Burkholderiales > Eutrophovitaceae > CALJLA01. The sequence goes on along the minus strand of CALJLA010000101.1, from coordinate 5,468 downwards.
CTCCGGGCCGAGCTCGGCGGCGTGCGCGTCGGCCAGCATGCGGCTGAAGCCTGAAATGCTGGCCAGCGGCGCGCGCAGATCGTGCGACACCGAATAGCTGAACGTTTCCAGCTCGTGCACCGTTTCTTCCAGTTCTGCGGTGCGCCGTTTCACGCGATCTTCCAGTTCGGCGTTCAGGCTGCGCACCTCGGCCTCGGCGCGCCGCCGTTCGGCCACCTGGGATTCAAGAATGTGGGTCACGTGGGAGAGCCGGCGGTTCTGGGCGGCACCGACCTGGGCGGTGTGCAGCGCCATCCAGGCCAGCAGCGCGGTCGCCGTCCCGAACAGCAGCACAAGCAGGGGCAGCGCGCCGATGCGGCGCTCGATATGCGCCTGCAACGGCCACACGGTGATGCGCCAGGTGGCGCCGGGCAGCGCGTAATCGAGATGACGCGCCAGCGCGCCTGCGCCGTCGGCGCCGGGCGCCCGGTACACCTCGCGCCCGCCTTCCGATACCGAGAAGGCGAAGCCTGCGGGATAGCTGCCGACACTCGGCTTGAGCAGATCGGAAAAGTAAACCCCGGCCAGCGCCAGTCCGGGATAGCGGGCGCTGCGGTCGGTTGGCGCGGCGATCACGAAGCCATTGCCGCCCTGGATCAACTCCAGCGCCGGCGTGACACGGGGCTCGCCGCGCTCGACCGCGGCGGCAAACGTCTGTCGCCGCAGCGGATCACGATCGGCTCGTGTTCCGGCCACCGGGCGCGGGCCGCCGCGATAGGCGGCGTAGCGGTAGACCCAGTCGCGGTCGGTCAGGCCGATGCCGTCGATGGAGGGAAAGTGCGCCAGCAGCAGTTCCACGTCGTCCCGCCAGAGCCACTCGTTGCCCGGGTACGTCTGCGTGCCCCAGCGCTTCGCGATGCGCGCCATCAGGTTCAGCTGGCCGCTCACCCGGTCGACGATCAGCTGCTGCGTCTTTTCCAGCACCTGGTCGGTCTCCAACTCCAGCCGTGTCAGCGACTGGGCCATCAGCGCCTGCCAAAGGTTGAAGCTGACCAGCAGCATGAGCAGCCCGCCGCCAGATGGGGCCAGTTCGAAAAACGCCTGGACTGCGCTATCGCCGCGGTGCCAGCCGGCGCGTGCGAACAGCAGGCCGACCAGCACGAAGCCGAGCGCAGTGGCGGGCGCCATGGCGGAGAAGGCGCGCCAGCCGGTTGCATCCGGCGTGCCCGCGGCATAGGCGAGCAGTGAAAACAGCCCGATCAGCACGCTGACCAGCGCCAGGGACACGGCCGTCGGGCGCAGGCGCACGGCGCTTTTCGGCGATGCCAGAATGACGAGCGCCGCGCCCCCGAGACAGAAGGCGAACGCGGTGTTTGGGGCCATTCGCCCGGGCTGCGAGGTCAGCTGCGCGGTGAACGCGTCGACGAGCAGCTGATCCAGCCCGAAATCCCGGCCGACCAGATAGCTGGCGATCGTGGCGATGCCAACCACGGCGACCAGCGACCCGCACGCCACCGCGATCCGCCACGCATAGGGCGCTGCCAGGATGCCAGCCCCGAGCAGCAGAAAAGCCAGCGCGGTATTGAACTGCATCACGCCCCAGCCGGGCAGCGCCATCACCAGCCAGTGCGACTCGACGATCCAGCCGCCCGCCACCGCGGCCCCGAGTGCGGCCACGCCTGCGGCGGCAAGGCGGCTGCCCGGTCGCCCGAAGGCTTCGACCGGATGCGGGTGGCGCGTCATCAGGACGTCCTCCCGCACGTGCCGCTCGCCCGGCCTGTCGACCGGACACACCGGAAACGGTGCGGCATGGCCGATGTCATCGCGCGCTCAGGTGCTGCGCGGCCGGATCGCGGACTTCGGGCGAAAGGCCTTGCAAACCGCTTCGCGGGTATCGATGTAAGGCCCGCCGATCAGGTCGATGCAGTAGGGCACCGCCGCGAAGATGCCGGCCACCACCGACTGACCCTGGGCGTCCTTCAGACCCTCGAGCGTCTCGCGGATGGACTTCGGCTGGCCGGGCAGATTGATGATCAGGCTGCCGGCGCGGATCACCGCCGTTTGCCGCGACAGGATGGCGGTGGGCACGAAACGCAGGCTGATCTGACGCATCTGCTCGCCGAATCCGGGCATCACCTTGTCGGCCACCGCAAGGGTCGCCTCCGGGGTGACGTCGCGCGGCGCGGGCCCGGTGCCGCCGGTGGTGAGTACCAGGTGGCAGCGCTCCTCGTCGGCGAGCGCTTTCAGCGCCTGCTCGATCTGCGGCTGTTCGTCGGGGATCAGCCGCTCGACGAAACGCAGCGGGTTGACGATGGCGGCGGTCAGCCATTCCTTCAGCGCCGGAATGCCTTCGTCCCGGTACACGCCGCGCGAGGCGCGGTCGCTGACCGACACCAGTCCGATGACGACCTGCTCGTATTCGCTCATGATGGATTGCTCAGCCGGCTTCCGCCGTCGGGTCGAGAATGCGCTTGATCTCCTGGAACAGCGCGCGAAAGCTGCGCGGCGGCTTGTCGAGCTGCGCCTCGCGCCGCGCGTTGCGGATCAGGTTGCGAAGATGCTGGGCGTCGACGCCGGCGTGCGCATCGACGAACTCGGCGAATGCGCCGTCGTCCTCGATCAGCCGTGCGCGCCAGCGCTCCGCCCGGTGCAGGCGGGCTACCGATTCCGCCCCGCGCTCGGTGACGGTCTCCAGCCGGGCGCGAATCGCATCCGCATCCACCTCGCGCATCAGCCGCCCGATGTACTGCAGCTGGCGGCGTCGCGCGACGTTACTGCCGAAGCGGCGAATTTCGAGCACCGCGTCGCGCAGCGTCTCCGGCAGATCGAGCGCGGCAAGCTTTTCCGTCGGTATCTCCGTAAGCGCCTTGCCGAGGTCCTGCAGCGCGGTCATCTCGCGTTTGCGCTGCGTCTTGCTGACATTGACGTCGTTTTCCATGCGGGCCTGCACCGGGGTCGGATGCTATGATAACTGAGCATTCTGCGGCGTGAACGGCTCGCCCGTTCCACGCCGCTTGCGTTTTCTGAGCGAGCGAATTCCCTTGAACACCGACGGCTTTTCACATCATCCCGACACCCTTCGCTCGATAGTGAGCGACGCCCTGGCCCACGCCCGCGCCGGCGGCGCCTCCGCCGCCGAGGCGGACGTGAGCGAAGGCTTCGGCCAGAGTGTCACCGTACGCCGGGGCGAAGTCGAGACTATCGAGTACAACCGCGACAAGGGCCTGAGCGTGACGGTCTACTTCGGCAAGCGGCGCGGGCACGCCAGCACCTCGGACCTGTCGCCCGAGGCGGTGCGGCGCACCGTCGAAGCGGCGGCGTCGATTGCGCGCCTGACCGCGGCGGACGAGTTCGCCGGGCTTGCAGATGCCGATCTGCTGGCCACCGTCCACGAGGATCTCGACCTCTTTCACCCCTGGCCGCTGCCGGTGGACGACGCCATTGCCATGGCGCGCGAGTGCGAGGCCGCCGCGTTTGCCGCCGATCCCCGAATCACGAACTCGGAAGGCGCTACGGTGGCCGCGCATCACGCGCAGTTCGTCTACGGAAATTCGCACGGATTCCTCGACGGCTATCCGAGCTCGCGCCACAGCATCAGCTGCGCGGTCATTGCCGGACGGGACGATGGCATGCAGCGCGACGACTGGTGGACGGTGGCGCGAACGCCCGCGGCGCTGGAGGCTGCCGCCGAAGTCGGCACGCGTGCCGGGCGCCGTGCGGGGCGCCGGCTGGACGCGCGGCGGCTGGGCACGATCCAGGTGCCGGTCATATTCGAATCGCCGATGGCGTCCGGCCTGCTCGGGCATTACGTGGCCGGGGTGAGCGGCGGCAGCCTTTACCGGCGCCAGTCCTTCCTGCTCGACAGCCTCGGCCAGCAGGTGTTTCCGCGCTTCGTGCAGATTCGCGACGTTGCGCACCGCAAGCAGGGGCTGGCCAGCAGCCCGTTCGATGACGAGGGTGTTGCCACACGGGACCGGCAGGTGGTGCGCGACGGCGTGATCGAAGGCTATTTCCTGTCCAGCTACTCGGCGCGCAAGCTCGGCATGCGCTCTACCGGCAATGCCGGCGGCAATCACAACCTCACCATGGATTCCACCGGCGAGGATTTCGGGGCGCTGCTGAAGAAGATGGGGCGCGGTCTGCTGGTGACCGAACTGCTCGGTCACGGCACCAACATGGTGACCGGCGATTATTCGCGCGGGGCTGCCGGCTTCTGGGTGGAGGACGGCGAGCTGGCCTACCCGGTGCAGGAGATTACCGTGGCCGGCAACCTGCGCGACATGTTCGCGGCGATAGTCGCCGTTGGCAGCGACGTGGTGCCGCGCGGCTCGCGCCAGAGCGGCTCGATTCTGATCGAGCGCATGACCGTCGCCGGCGAATGAAGCGCCGGTTTCCGCGTCCCCGGGCCTACGCCACGGCGCGCACGCGACGGGCGAGGCCGATCGTGGCGAGCGTGCAGCCCACCGCCACCATCCCGGCCAGCCAGTAGCGGGTGAGCTGCCCCGCGCCGGTGCTGCCGATCAGCAGGCCGCTGGACACCGATGCCAGTCCAAGCGCCACCTGTTGCAGGGCCGTGTTGAAGCTCATGAAGGTGCCGCGCAGCCGCGGCTGCGCGGCCGCGGTCACGATCGCCATTGCCGGAATGAAACGCCCCGATACGAACACCATGAACAGCACTGAGGCGGCGATCGCCGCCCACACCGGAACCGGTGGCAGGTTGGTGGTGATCAGCAGCGGCACGACTGAAATGCCTGTGAGCACGGTGAACATTTCGCGCTTGCCGAAGCGGTCGGACAGGCGGCCGAACAGCCGCGAGGTGAACACGGTGGCCAGCCCGCCGAAGAAGTACAGCCACGGCAGATCGGTTTCCGCCAGGCCGACATTGGCCACCATGTACGGTGCGATGAACGGAATCACCGAAAAGCCGCCGAACACCAGCAACGTGACCAGCGCCAGCGCGCGGCGGTGATTGGCGTCGGCGAACACCGCCAGCGCCAGCCGCAGCGGGTGACGGGCGCGCGCCTCTTCCACGTGCGCGGCGAGGCTGGGCGTCAGGCGCCAGGCGGCAACCAGGATTGCCGCCGATATCAGAGCCAGCAGGAAGAACGGCGCGCGCCAGTTCAGCCAGTTCGCCAGCACCAGCCCGAACGGCACGCCGGCCACCGACGACAGCGGAAACGCGATCGCCAGCGTGCCCATCGCCGTGCCGCGACGGTGCTCCGGCACCACGTCGGCAATGATCGAATAGACCGCGGCGCCGGTCACGCCGCCGAAGGCGCCGGCCAGCGCGCGCATCGCCAGCAGGGTGGAATAGCCGGGCGCGAGCGCGCACAGCAGGGTGGAGACCGCAAAACCGGCATACAGCAGCAGCAGCGCTCGCTTGCGGTCGAAACGATCCATGTACAGCGCGCACAGCAGCGCGGTGAGCGCCGCCGCCAGCGTATAGGCCGACACCAGCAGCCCGAACTGCGAGGTGTCGATGCCCCACA
>CALJLA010000100.1 GCA_937983055.1 uncultured Pseudomonadota bacterium | reverse complement strand
AGCTGGGCAAAGCCGGCGTTGCGTCCGCTCGCCGGATGATGCACCCGGCCATCGCGCACCTCGCACTGCGCCGGCGGCACCCGCCAGCGCCCGGCGGCGGCCACCGTCAGCAGCGCGCGCGCCTGGGCACCGGCCCGCCGGTAGACGTCGAAAAATGCCTGCATGCTGCGGCTGCCGCCGGTGATCTGCTCGTCCGGCGACAGTGCGCGGTTGTGATACTCGTCGCGGCCGGCACCGAGCCGGTAGCTCACCCTGGCGAGCGGCACCCGCAGTTCCTCGGCCAGCGCCATCGCAAGGCCGGTGCCGATACCCTGGCCCATCTCCGCCTGGCAGACGGTGACGATGATGCTGCCGTCGCTGCCGATCGCGAGAAACGCGTTGGGCGAAAAGGACTGCATTGGTTCGCCCCGCGCCGGCAGTCGAAACGACAGCAGGGTGATGCCGGCGGCGGAAGACTTCAGGAAATCGCGTCGTTTCATGAGCGCCCTTGGAACCGGGACTGCGCAAGCGCTGGTCGCACATGCGCCTGCGTCGCCTCGATTGTCCGCCTGTTGCCTGTTGCCTGCTGCCGCGCCAGTGCCGGGCCGCGGGCGCCAGAGCTGTTAACCGAGGAACGCCTCGATTGCCTGCGCGAGCCGCTCCGGCTGATCGTGATGCATCATATGGCTGGCGCCTTCGATGCGGCACTCCGACAGCGCGCGATAAGCGCCGCGGTAGGCGGCAAGCGCTTCGCCGCCGTCATCTTTCATGAAGCGTAGCAGCCAGTCGCCGCCGCTGTGCACCCACAGCGTCGGCGCGGTGATGCGCCGCCAGCAGGCCATCGCTTCCTCCACCCGGTAGAGCACCGGATTCGGCGCCTTGTGCAGCGGATCGGCCCGCAGTTCGATGCGGCCGGGTGCGATTTCCTCGGCCCAGTGTTCTGCAAGAAACCGTGCGCGCGCCTCGCCGAGGCCGGGGGTGTTAGCGAGTAGCCGGGCGGCGACCTTTTCGAAGCTCGCGTACGGCTGCAGCTTCGGCGGGTCGCTCAGCGACTCCAGCCACTTGAGATACCGCCCCGGCGCCTGCGCGGGCACGGTGCGCGGCAGGCCGAAACCTTCGGCCAGCACCAGCTTCGAGACGCGCTCCGGGCGAATGCCTGCGTAGAGCCCGGCCACGTTGCCGCCCATGCTGTGGCCGACGACCGGCACGGCTGCATCCGGCGTGCAGGCCTCGAGCAGCGCATCGAGATCGGCGATGTAGTCGGGAAACCAGTAACCGCCCGGCGCCCGCTGCGACAGGCCGAAGCCGCGCCAGTCGGGCGCCAAAACATGCCAGTCGCGCGCGAAGGCGTCGACGGTGAACTGGAACGAGGCCGACACGTCCATCCAGCCGTGCAGCATGAACAGCATCGGCGCGGAGGCATCGCCCCATTCGCGCAGGTGGTAGCGCAGGCCGCGCACCTCGAGAAAGCGGCTGCGCGAGGGCTTCACTGGGCGCGCCGCCGCCGCGCGGCGCCTTGAGGAAACTTTGCGACCGGCTCGAACAGCGTCGAGCGCACCTGTTGCGGGCTGTCGAGGTAATCGAGGAAGAAGCCGGTGGCGTCGAAGCCCCAGAACAGTTCGCCGTCGACCGTCACCGTCGGCACGCCGAACACGCCGCGCGCGATTGCTGCGTCGGTGGACTGGCGCAGCGCATCCTTGACCGCGGGTTCTGCGATGCGGGCGGCCGCATCGCGCACGCCGAGGCGGGCGGCGAGCGCCTCGAATTCCGCCGGGTTGCCGATATCGCGGCCCTCGCGCCAGATGAATTCGAAGATCGCGGTGACCGCGTCGGCGCGCGCCTCCAGCGCGATCGCCAGTCGCAGCGCCGGCAGCGGATTGAACGGGTGCGACGGCGGCAGCCGCATCTCGATGCCGTTGCGCTGTGCCAGCCACAGGGCCTGGCGAAAGATGAAGTCGCGCTTCGGTGCAATCTCTGCCGGGCCAAGCTGGCCGTGATGGTCGAGCAGCGCCGCGAACAGCACCGGCCGCAGGGTCAGGGTTGCGTGCCGGGAGATCTCCGGCAGCTTTGCACACTGCAGGTAGGCGAAGGGCGAAATGAAGTCGAAATACCAGTCGGCCTGCTTCATGGGTTACTCCTGTCCGGTAAGCGGCTCGGGCTCTTCATGGCGGCGGATGGTGAGCCAGGATATCAATGCCAGCGCCGCGCCGATCAGCAGCATGCCGGCAAGCTCCAGCCGGGTGGGCCGTTCGCCGAGCTGCAGCCAGGACGACAGCCCTGCGATCACCGGGATCGCCAGCGACGACAAGCTGCTCGTGCCGGCCGGCAGCCGGTGCAGCACGTACAGCCACATCGCCCAGCCCACCCCGGTGGCGATCACGCCGTTGAAGATTGCGCACAGCGTGAACACCGGCGTCCATTCGATGGTGTGGGTGTCGAACAGCGCATCCGCGATCAGCACCGGCACCGGGCCGATCGCCATCTGCCAGAAAGTGAACGATACCTCGTCGACCTTCGCCCGGTTGTGCAGCCGCTTGGCGAACACCACGCCCAGGGCCCAGCAGATGCCCGCGGCCACCGCCAGCGAGCGGCTGAGCAGCGAGGCATGCAGGTTCCAGGGCTGCAACACCAGCACCAGGCCGGTCAGCGCGAGCGCGAGCGCCAGCCAGTGCCAGCCGCGAATGCGCTCGCCCAGCACCGGCCACGCGAAGGCTGCCACCCAGAACGGCATGGTGAACACCAGCACCGAGATCTTGCCCGGCCCGCCGCCGGCCAGCGCCCAGGTGTTCAGCACGATGAACGCGGCGGTCTGTACGACCCCGATGACAATCACCCAGCGGAAATGCTGCGGCCGCAGCGAGACCGTACCGATCACCAACCGCACCGCCGAAAAATCCAGCGGGCTGGCGTAGTTAAGCGCGATCTTCGAGGTGATCCAGCTGTAGCCCCAGATCAGCACCAGGAGCAGCATCACCGCCCAGGCACGTCGCGTTTGTCCGTCCATCATAGGCGGGCGGCACGGCAGCGCGCGGCGGCGGCCGTCGAGTATTCAGGCATTGGTCGGAAGATTCAGGGCGCGAAAAAAGCGAACGCGACCGGTCATTTGCCGCCGGTCGCGAACACAGGCGGTGATTCTACGCAATTCGACCGGCGGCGGTATGCGTGGGCCGCGCGATGGCGTCGTAGAATACGCGCATGGCACGGCCGCGCTTCGTTCACCTCCGCCTGCACAGCGAATTTTCGATCTCGGACGGCATCGCGAGGATCGACGATGCCTGCGCCGCGGCGGCCGCCGACGGAATGCCGGCGCTGGCGATCACCGATCTCGGCAATCTCTTCGGCATGGTGAAGTTCTACCAGGCGGCGCGCGCCAAGGGGCTTAAGCCGGTCATCGGCTGCGACGTCTGGATCGGCAACGACGCCGACCGAGAACGGCCCTCCCGACTGTTGCTGCTGGTGCAGGACCGCGCCGGGTATCTGCGGCTGTGCGACTGGCTGTCGCGCGCCTATCTCGGCAACCAGCATCGCGGGCGCGCCGAGTTGCGCAGGGAGTGGTTTCAGGAAGGCTCGACCGACGGGCTGATCGCCCTGTCGGGCGCCGCGTCGGGCGACGTGGCGCAGGCGCTGCTCGCCGACAATCTGGAAGGCGCGCGCCGGCTGGCCGCGGAGCGGGCGGCGCTGTTCCCCCGCCGCTCGTACCTCGAGTCCCGGCGCGCCGGGCATGCGCAGGGCGAGCCGCTGCTGCAGCACACGCTGCGGCTGGCCTCGCAGTTGAAGCTGCCGGTGGTTGCCACGCACCCGGTGCAGTTTCTGCGTCCGGACGAGTTTCTGGCGCACGAGGCGCGGGTCTGCATTTCGGAAGGCTACGTGCTATCGGACCAGCGGCGCCCGCGCCCCTACACCGAGGCGCAGTATTTCCGCAGCCAGGACGAGATGCAGGAACTGTTTGCCGACCTGCCGCAGGCGCTGGAGAACAGCGTCGAGATCGCGCGGCGCTGCAATTTTTCCTTCGAGCTGGGCAAGGCGAAGCTGCCGCTGTTTCCGACGCCCGACGGCATGGCGCTGGACGACTATCTGCTCGCGCGGGCGCGCGAGGGCCTGGAAGCGCGGCTGGCGAAACTGTATCCGGAAGCCGAGGCGGCGGCGCGCGAGCGGCCGCGCTACCTTCAGCGGCTGGAGTTCGAGGCGAAGACCATCGTGCAGATGGGGTTCGCCGGATATTTCCTGATCGTCGCGGACTTCATCAACTGGGCGAAGAACAACGGCGTGCCGGTGGGCCCCGGCCGCGGCTCCGGCGCCGGCTCGCTGGTGGCGTACTCGCTGGGGATCACCGACCTGGATCCCCTGCGCTACAACCTGCTGTTCGAGCGCTTTCTCAATCCGGAACGGGTGTCGATGCCGGACTTCGACATCGATTTCTGCCAGGACGGGCGCGACCGGGTGATCGAGTATGTGCGCCACAAGTACGGCGCCGAATCGGTGTCGCAGATCGCGACCTTCGGCACGATGGCGGCGAAGGCCGTGGTGCGCGACGTCGGGCGGGTGATGGAATGGAACTACAGCCGCACCGACGAGCTGGCGAAGCTGATTCCTTTCCAGCCGGGCAAGCTCATCACCCTGCAGATGGCGCGCGAAATGGAGCCCCGGCTGAAAGAACGCGAGGAGGCCGAGGAAGAAACGCGCGAGCTGCTGGCCCTGGCCGAGCAGCTCGAGGGGCTGCCGCGAAACGTCGGCATGCACGCCGGCGGCGTGCTGATCGCGCCCGGCAAGCTCACCGATTTCTGCCCGCTGTACAGCGCGTCGGGCTCGGACTCGGTCATCTCCCAGCTCGACAAGGATGACGTCGAGCAGATCGGGCTGGTCAAGTTCGACTTTCTCGGGCTGACCACGCTCACCATTCTCGACTGGACGCTGCGCTACATCCAGCGGCTCGATCCGCAGGCCGATATCAGCCTGGAGACGCTGCCGCTCGACGACGCGGGCGCCTACCGGGTGTTTGCAAACGCCAACACCACCGCGGTGTTCCAGTTTGAATCGCGCGGCATGCGCGAGCTGCTGACCCGCGCCAGGCCTGACCGCTTCGAGGACATCATCGCCCTGGTCGCGCTTTACCGCCCGGGCCCGATGGACCTGATTCCGGAGTTCATCGAGCGCAAGCACGGCAAGCGCGCGCAGTATCCCGATGCGCGCGTCGAGCCGGTGCTGGCCGAGACCTACGGCATCATGGTCTACCAGGAGCAGGTGATGCAGATGGCGCAGATCATCGGCGGCTACTCGCTGGGCGGCGCCGACCTGCTGCGCCGGGCAATGGGCAAGAAGAAGCCGGAAGAGATGGCGAAGCATCGCGACATCTTCCGCGAAGGCGCGGCGAAGAACGGGTTGTCGGCGGCCAGGGCCGACGAGCTGTTCGACCTGATGGAGAAGTTCGCCGGCTACGGCTTCAACAAGTCGCACGCGGCGGCCTATGCGCTGGTGGCCTACCAGACCGCGTACATGAAGGCGCACCACCCGGCGGCGTTCATGGCGGCCAACCTGTCGCTGGTCATGGACGACACCGACAAGGTGCAGCAGTTCTACGAAGACGCCGTGGCCAACAAGCTGGAGGTGCTGCCGCCGGACATTCACGACAGCGAGTACCGCTTCGTGCCGATGGACCGCCAGCGAATCCGCTACGGGCTGGGCGCGATCAAGGGCACCGGCGAGGCGGCGATCAGCAACATCATCGAGGCGCGCACCGCCGGCCCGTTCGCCGACCTGTTCGATTTCTGCCGCCGGGTCGACCGCCGCATCGTGAACCGGCGGGTGATCGAGTCGCTGGTGCGCGCGGGCGCGTTCGACTCGATCGACGGGCATCGCGCGCGGTTGCTGGCGTCGGTCGGGGTCGCCATGGAGGCGGCCGAGCAGGAAAGCCGCGCAGCCGCCCAGGTGAGCCTGTTCGGCGACGCGGCGAGCGCGGCCGCAGGGCCGCAACTGATCGATGCCGCGCAATGGGACCTGCGCGAACGGCTGACCAACGAAAAGCTGGCGCTGGGCTTTTATTACAGCGGCCATCCCTTCGAGTACTACCGGGTTGAAGTGGCGTCCTTCGCGCGCACCCGGCTGGGCGCGATTCAGCCGCAGGGCCAGACCGTGGTGGTGGCCGGCGTGATCTACGCCATACGCACCCAGAACACCCGGCGCGGCCGCATGGCGGTGCTGGTGCTCGACGACGGCACGGCGCGGGTGGAGATCCCGGTGTTCAACGAGCTGTTCGAGAAGCACAGGCCGTGGCTGAAGGAAGACCAGTTGCTCATCGTCGAGGGCAAGGCGAGCTTCGACAACTTCTCTCAAAGCCTGCGGCTGACGGCCGACCGGCTGTTCGACCTGACGGCGGCGCGCAACCACTTCGCGCGCGGCATGCGGCTGCACTGCAACGGCGGCTCCAGCGGCAAGAAGCTGAAGGACATGCTGGCGCCTTACCGCAACGGCACGGTGCCGGTGTCGGTGGTCTATACCAACGGCCGCGCGCAGGCGGAAATCGAGCTGGGCGAGAACTGGAAGGTGCGGTTGGACGACGCGCTGGTATCGTCGCTGTCGCAGTGGCTCGAACCGGGCAACGTCGAGATCTACTACCAGTGAACGTGCCGCCGGCCTAGAGCGTCGGCGAGACCTCGAACGCGGCGTAGTCCCCCTCGCCATCGGTGACGTCGACGTTCGTCACCTTCGCCGCCGGCGGGCCGCGGCGCGCCCAGCCGACGATGCGCTCCACTTGTTCGGGTTCGCCCTGCACCATCGCCTCGACCGTGCCGTCGCGCCGATTGCGCACCCAGCCGGTTATATTCAGGGCATGTGCCTGGATACGCATCGAATCGCGGTAGGCCACGCCCTGCACGCGGCCATGAACGATCAGGTGGCGGGTGATCCGCGACATGCGGTGCGCCCCGAGGATCTACTTCACTTTCATGCCCGGTTCGGCGCCGCTGTCCGGCGACAGCAGAAAGATGCCGGGACCTTCGCCGCTGGCGGCGAGTACCATGCCCTGCGATTCGCCGAAGCGCATCTTGCGCGGCTGCAGGTTGGCGACCATCACGGTGAGCCGGCCCTTGAGCTGCTCAGGGTCGTACGCCGACTTGATGCCGGCGAACACCTGGCGGGTCTCGCCGCCGAGATCGAGCGTCAGGCGGATGAGTTTTTCCGCGCCCTCCACATGCGCGGCGTCGGCGATGCGCGCCACCCGCAGGTCGACCTTCATGAAGTCGTCGATGCTGATCTTTCCCTCTGCCGCCGGGGCAGGGGTCGAGGGCGATTTCGCCGGCGAGGACGCCGAGGCCGGTTGGCTTTGCTGTTCCACGATGTTCTCCTGGTGCTGGGCATGACGCTGCGGCGAGTGCTGCTGCACGCTCGGTTGCAGGCTTTCCCGGTTGGCTTCGACCAGCGCATCGATCTGCCTGCGTTCGATGCGGGTCATCAGATGACTGTAGGCGCGGATGCGATGACCTTCGGGCAGCGTCTCGCCGGCCTGCGGCCACGACAGCGGCGCAATGTCCAGAAAAGCTTCCACCGACTGCGCGACCTTCGGCAGCACCGGCTTGAGGTACAGCGTCAGCAGCCTGAACATGTTGAGCGCGTCCGAGCACACCTGGTGCAGTCGGGCATCCGCACCCTGCTGCCTGGCCAGTTCCCACGGCTTCTCGGCGTCGACGAACTGGTTGGCCTTGTCGGCGAGCAGCATCACCTCGCGCAGGGCCTTGCCGTACTCGCGCGCGTCGTAATGCGCGGCGATGGCCCCGGCGGCCGCCTTCAGCTCGGCAAGCACCGGGTTGCCGGAAGCCGCCTTCAGCTTTCCGTCGAAACGCTTGCCGACGAAGCCGGCGCAGCGGCTGGCGATGTTCACGTACTTGCCCACCAGGTCGCTGTTCACCCGGGAGATGAAATCATCGAGGCTCAGGTCGATGTCTTCCATCGTCGAGTTGAGCTTGGCGGCGTAGTAATAGCGCAGCCACTCCGGATTGAGCCCCTGCTGCAGGTAGCTTTCGGCGGTGATGAAGGTGCCGCGCGACTTCGACATCTTCTGCCCGTCCACGGTCAGGAAGCCGTGCGCGAACACGCGCGTCGGCGTGCGGTAGCCGGAGAAATTCAGCGTCGCCGGCCAGAACAGGGCGTGGAAATACAGAATGTCCTTGCCGATGAAATGCACCATCTCGGTGTTGGAGCGGGCGACGTCGGCTTCCTGCGTGAAGGCGGCGAAGTCGATGCCGTTGCGCTCGCACAGGTTGCGAAAGCTGCCGAGGTAGCCGATCGGCGCATCCAGCCAGACGTAGAAGTACTTGCCCGGCGCGTCCGGAATCTCGAAGCCGAAATACGGCGCGTCGCGCGAGATGTCCCAATCGTTGAGACCCTGCTCGAACCACTCGCGGATCTTGTTTCGGGCTTCCGGCTGCAGGCGCTCGCCCTCCTGCGTCCAGCGTTCGAGAAAAGCCTTGCAGCGCGGGTCCGAGAGCCTGAAGAAGTAGTGCTCGGAGCTCTTTCGCACCGGCTTCGCGCCGGACACGACCGAGTACGGATTCTTCAGATCGGTGGGCGCGTAAGTAGAGCCACACACCTCGCAGGAGTCGCCGTACTGGTCTTTCGCCCCGCACTTGGGGCACTCGCCCTTGATGAAGCGGTCGGGCAGAAACAGCGACTTCACCGGGTCGTAGAACTGCTCGACCGAGCGCGTGGCGATCAGCTTCGCCTGGTCGCGCAGCTTGCGATAGATGTCGTACGACACGGCGCGGGTGGCCTCGTCGTTGGTCGAGCCGTAGTGATCGAAGTCGACCAGGAAGCCGTCGAAGTCGCGCTTGTGCTCGCGCCAGACCCGTTCGATCAGCTGCTCGGCGGTGATGCCTTCTTTCTCGGCGCGCAGCATGATGGCGGTGCCATGGGTGTCGTCGGCGCAGACGTAGTGCACCTCGTGGCCCTGCATCTTCTGGAAGCGCACCCAGATGTCGGTCTGGATGTACTCGACCAGATGGCCGAGGTGGATGCTGCCGTTGGCGTACGGCAGCGCCGAGGTGACGAGAATCTTGCGGAGCATCGTGGGGCGTCGCGGAAAAGCTGCGATTCTAGCAAACCCATGCTGGCGTAACGTGTTCGTGCGAAAGGGATTTCGTTAGAATTGCCGATTCTTTCCAGGAAGGTGCGTGTCGTGGCAATCAGCGAACAGCAGATCAGGTCGGCGTTAGCGCAAGTGGTTGATCCCACAACCGGGTTCGATGTTGCGTCGGCCGGCGATGTGAAAGACCTGGCGATCGACGGCGGCAGCGTGCGACTCGAGCTGGTGCTCGGCTACCCGGCGAAAACCGTGGCCGAGGACCTGCGCGGCCGGGTGAGCGAGGCGCTGCGCGCGCTGCCGGGCGTGGAGCGCGTCGCGGTGGAGGTGAGCACGCGGGTCGTCGCGCACGCGGCGCAGCGGGGGCTCAAACTGCTGCCGGGGGTGAAGAACGTGATCGCGGTGGCCTCCGGCAAAGGTGGGGTCGGCAAGTCGACGACCGCGGTCAACCTGGCGCTGGCACTGGCGGCCGAGGGCGCCCGTGCCGGCATTCTCGATGCGGACATTTACGGTCCCTCGCAGCAGATGATGATGGGGCTGACCGGGCGGCCGGAGTCGGTCGACGGCAAGACCATCGAGCCGATGGAGAATTACGGCGTGCAGGCGATGTCGATCGGCATGCTGATCGACGTGGATACGCCGATGGTGTGGCGCGGGCCGATGGTGACCGGGGCGCTGGAGCAGCTGCTGCGCGACACCCAGTGGAAGGCGCTCGATTACCTGGTGGTGGATCTTCCGCCCGGCACCGGCGACATCCAGCTCACCCTGTCGCAGAAGGTGCCGGTGACCGGCGCGGTGATCGTCACCACCCCGCAGGACATCGCCTTGATCGACGCACGCAAGGGACTGAAGATGTTCGAGAAGGTCAGCGTGCCCATCCTCGGCATCGTGGAGAACATGAGCACGCACGTCTGCTCGAACTGCGGGCACGAGGAGCGCATCTTCGGCAGCGGCGGGGCCGAGCGCATGTGCAAGGACTACGGCGTCGACCTGCTCGGGCAGCTGCCGCTGGACATCCGCATCCGCGAGCAGGCGGACTCGGGCAAGCCCACGGTGGTGGCCGACCCGGACGGACGGGCAGCGGCGACTTACCGCGAGATCGCGCGCAAGGTGGCCGCGAAGATCGCCAGGCTTTCGCGCGATTACAGCACCGCGTTCCCGAAAATCGTCGTACAGAATACCTAGCGGGCGAGGGTCGCCCGATCGCATGGCCCCGTCGGCGCGCTGCGGCGCGCCGCGCGGGTCGAACATTGACCTCCAATCACGCGAGCCGAGAATGACCATCAAGTCCGACAAGTGGATCCGCCGCATGGCGCTCGAACACGGCATGATCGAGCCGTTCGAGCCGAACCAGATCAAGCATGTGAACGGCCACCGGGTGGTCTCTTTCGGCACATCGAGCTACGGCTACGATATCCGCTGCTCGAACGACTTCAAGATCTTCACCAACATCAATTCGACGATCGTCGACCCCAAGGCATTCGACGAACGCTCGTTCGTGGATTTTTCCGGGGAGGTGTGCATCATTCCCCCCAATTCCTTCGCCCTCGCGCGCACGGTGGAGTACTTCCGCATCCCGCGCAACGTGCTGACTATCTGCCTGGGCAAATCGACCTATGCCCGCTGCGGGATCATCGTCAACGTCACGCCGTTCGAGCCGGAGTGGGAAGGCTACGTGACGCTGGAGTTCTCCAATACCACGCCGCTGCCGGCGAAGATCTACGCCAACGAGGGCGTGGCCCAGGTGATCTTCTTCGAATCGGCGGCGGACGACGTGTGCGAGGTCTCGTACCGCGACCGCGGCGGCAAGTACCAGGGCCAGCAGGGCGTGACGCTGCCGCGCATGTAGCCGGGCGCCGCGGCCCCGCCTGGCGCGGCTTGCGGGAAGGCTTGACCCCCGCCGGGGGGGGCCTATAATGCGACCCTCCTTTTTTGTGGGTTTTTTTTTTCCGGTGTGCGGCTTAGAAGCGTTTCTCAAGGATAGGAGGTCATCATGACAGGCAAGACGAAACACCCGGGCATTTCCAGCCGCGCGATCACCTTGCACAAACCCGTGACCTAGCTGCCCCAAGGACCCGATTGATGACCGCACACTCCGTCGCAACCAAGACCCAACGAGCGGAACTGCCGCTCGACACCCACCCGGAAGTCAGCCTCGACTTTCGCCGCGTCCGCGAAGCGCTCGCGAACGGCTACGAGCGCCCGTTCCTGCTGATCGATCCGGACATCATCCGCGCCAAGTACCGCCGCTTTCTTGCCGCCATGCCGCGGGTGCGCCCGCACTACGCGGTGAAGGCCAACCCCGATCCGCGGGTCGTGGGCGTGCTGGCGCAGGAAGGCAGCGGGTTCGAGATCGCGTCGGTGGCCGAGCTCGACATGCTGCTGTCGCTGGGCATCGCCGCGGCGGACGTGCATTACAGCAATCCGGTGAAGTCGCGCGCCTACATCCGCTACGCCGCGGACAAAGGCGTGGAGTGGTTCGCGCTCGACAGTGTCGAGGAACTCAGAAAGATCCACGACGTCAAGTCGGACGCACGGCTGTACCTGCGCATGGACGTGCCGAATGTCGGCAGCGACTGGCCGCTGTCCGGGAAGTTCGGCGCCCAGCCGGCCGAGGCCGAGCATATTCTCGACGTGGCCGCTGCGATCGGCGCCAACCTGTGCGGCGTGACCTTCCATGTGGGGTCGCAGTGCCGCAACGCGGACAACTGGCGCGCCGCCATCGATGGCGCGAAGCGCATCTTCCGGCGGATGAAGATCAAGGGGCTGACGCCCGCGCTGCTCAACATCGGGGGTGGATTCCCGGTGCGCCTGACCAAGCCGATTCCGTCGGTGGAGGTGATCGGCGAAGTGGTGAACCAGGGACTGGAAGACCTGCCGGCCGAAATCCGCGTCATCGCCGAGCCGGGCCGCTACCTCGTGTCCGACTCGGCGTACTTCGTGTGTCGCGTCATCGGCACCGCGACCCGGGCCGGCAAGCGCTGGCTGTATCTGGATACCGGCATGTTCGGCGGCCTGCTGGAAAGCACCCAGGGACTGCAGTACGAACTCGGCACCGACCGCGCCGGCACGCTGGTGCCCTGGCATGTGGCAGGCCCTACCTGCGATTCGGTCGACGTGCTGCTGCAGGACCAGTTGCTGCCGGAGGACCTGCAGGACGGGGATTTCATCTACATTCCGAACGCCGGTGCGTATACCACGGCCTACGCAAGCGAATTCAACGGGTTCCCCTTGCCGGCCGTGCGGTTGCTTTAGCGGTCCGGCGGCTCGGCTGATTGGGGCGGTGGTCCATGAGCCACCGCCCTTTTTTGTCGGGCGTGCGGCGGAAGCGTCTGATACGGGCCGCAAACTTTGACGATGGCATGCGGGTTTGCTACCGTTCGGCGAGAAAAATGCCGTCAACAAACCGGGCTTGTGGTCTGCTGGCCACCGCTCGCCGGCTGGACTATGTAGGAAGGGAGATTTGGCATGTTCCGCATAGCGCACCTTGCGGCCGTAGTGGCGCTGATCCTGGGGCCTGCGCTCAGCGCGATTGCGGACGAGATGCTGTCCAGTGCGAAGCGTCTTCTCGACGGCGGCAATCCTCAGGCGGCTTACAACCTGCTCCTCCCGCTGCAAAGCGAGCGGGCCGGCGATCCCGACTATGACTTCCTGCTGGGCTCTGCGGCATTTCAGCTGGGCAAGAACACCGAGGCGGTTTTCGCGCTGGAGCGGGTGCTGGCGGTGCGCCCCGATGCGGCGCCCGCGCGCGCCCTGATCGCCCGCGCCTATTTCAATCTCAAGGAAACGCAGACCGCCAAGCGCGAGTTCGAGAACGTGCGCAAGCAGGAGCTGCCGCCGGAAGTTAGCCTGACCATCGACCGCTTCCTGGATGCGATCGAACGCATCGAGGATGCGCAGCGGGTGACGATCCGGGGCTATATCGAAGTGGGCGGCGGCTACGACAGCAACGTCAACAGCGCGACCTCCGATGCGACGGTAGCGGTGCCGGCATTTGGCGGCCTGATCTTCAATCTGGCGGGGTCGTCCCAGGAGCAGTCCGACGGATACCTGAGTTTTGGCGGCGGCGTGAACATCAGCGGGCCGGCAACCCGGAGGCTGTCCATGTTCGGCAGCGTCTCGTACGTGAACAAGACCAACATCGACGAGGACGATTTCTCGACCTATTCCTACGACCTGACCGCGGGGGTGTCGTACAAGCTGGACCGCGACACCTTCACTCTTGGCGCGCAACTCGGCCACTTCTTCGTCGACAATCCCCAGCTCTATCGCAACGCCTATCGCGAGGCGCTGGGCGGCATTCTCCAGTGGCAGCATGACTTCAACGCGCGCAACCAGGTCAGCGCCTTTGCCCAGTACGCACAGCTGCGCTATCCCGACCAGCATGCGCGCGACGTAGACCGCTTCGTCGGCGGGCTGGGCTACGCGCACGCCTTCGGCCGCCGCGGCGGGTTCATCACTCATTTCGGGGTCTACGGCGGCGCCGAAGAGGAAAAAGACGAACTGTTCCCGCAGCTCGGGCACGACCTGTACGGCGTGCGCATCGGCGCCCAACAGTTTCTCAGCGAGAAATTCACGATCTTCCTGAGCGCCAGCGCGGAGAAACGCGACTACCACGGACCCGACCCGTTCTTTTCCGTGGACCGCGAAGATAAGCAATACAACGCCTCGGCCGGCCTGCATATCACGCCAATCAAGAACCTGCGCCTGACGCCGCAGGTATCGTGGATCGACAACCAATCCAACATCCCGATCAACGAGTTCGACCGCTGGGTGGTGTCGCTGACCCTGCGGCACGATCTGTAACGCCCGGTGGGCATCGGCAAGGGAGAAAGCGCCATGGCCAGACATCGACTGAGACTGAACCGGGAGGCGGCACTGCTCGCCTCCATCGCCGCCTGCTTTCCAGTCGCAGCCCAGGCGGCGCCTGCCGCGCGCGTCGATTTCGCGGTCGGCAACGTGCAGGCGATCGCGCCCAACGGCCAGGCGCGACAGCTGAGTAAGGGCACTGCAATCGAGGAAGGCGAGACAGTCGCCACCAACAACGGGCGTGCCCAGCTTCGATTTACCGACGGCGCTTATGTGTCGCTGCAGCCGGAATCGGAGTTCCGCATCGATCAGTATCGCTTCGAAGGACGGCAGGACGGGTCGGAGCGCACCTTCCTCAGCCTGCTGAAAGGCGGGCTGCGTACCATCACCGGGCTGGTCGGCCGCAACAACCGCGACGCATACCAGGTCACCACCACCGTCGCCACCATCGGCATCCGCGGCACCGAATACACCATCCAGTACGGCAGCTCGATCACCGGCACTGTCGGCGAGGGCGAGATCGAGGTTTGCAACGGTGCCGGCTGCCTGAACGTGACCAACGGCGAGGCTTATTACGTGCAAAACCAGGACGTGAAGCCGGTGCTGACCAACAAGGGTACTGACCTGCCGCCGGCGCCGCCGGAAAATCCGCCGACCAATTTCGCCCAGGGCGAAAACGTCAACGAGAATGGCGAATACTGCGTGCTCTTTCCGTCGACCTGCATTCCGCTCGCGACGTTAGTTGGGAATGCGACCGCGCATGTTGCCACTGTTCAAAACGCAACTGGCAGACGCGTTAGCGTAAAGACGAGCGCATTCTTCAGCGCCGCCGGCGTTCTCGGCTCCTTCACTGAATCAGGTGTGACGGCATCATTGATCTCACCTGTGGTGGACGCGGGTAATGACGGTTACATCGCGTGGGGTGCTGCGTCGGGAGGCGGTGGCGGAGCGGTTCCGCAGTATTCTCCGGGCAGCGCCTTGCATTATGTGGCTGGTGTTCCGGTTGAGGTCAGTAAGATTGGTGGCCTGATCGCGACCTACAGCCTCATTGGTGCCACAAAACCCACCAACACCTCTACCGGCTCGCCGGTAGGCACCCTGAACTCGGCGACGTTGACCGCTGACTTTGGCGTGGGAAGCGTGTCGGGCGCCATGAACTGGACGATTTCGGGCCAGACTGCGGTCGGAACGTTTGCGAATGGCGCCATCAACAGAACCGACGCTACCCTGGCCGCATCCGGTACGGTTACTGCGCCAACGCTTTTCTTTTCCGGGCCAGCCAGCTTGTCTGTAGAAGGGTTCTTCGCCGGCGCGAACGCCGAGCGCGCTGGCATCGTGTATGAAGTCATTGAAGGCTTTGGCAACGACTACCTGGGCGCGGCCGCCTTAGCACGATAGCTCAACCGCGGCCCCGAAGACCATCATCGCTCGGCCGGTCACCTGCGAGATCAGGTGGGGTAATTTCAGGCCTACTCCCGGTCACCATAGCCACTGAAGCGTTTGCCGTGCCTTCGCGATATGCCCGTTCGTATGTGAAAGACCCTAGCGCCAGTGCATGAGTGACCGACTGGCAGTCCTTGCTCGCGCAGCGGAGTTGATTCGGGGAGGCCGCGTCTCCGACGCTGAGGCTCTGCTGCAGCGTGCAGCAGCAACTGACCCGCGCGATGCCGGCGCGCGGTTGCTGCTTGCCAGTATTCTTCTTGCGTCGGCTCGTGCAGGGGAGGCATTGACCCTCCTCGAAAAAGCAGTTGCGATCTCACCAGACGATCCCAGTGCGGTGAGCGCGCTGTCGGCAGCGCTTGGACGGCTGGGGCGCGCGCGCGAGGCGGCCGACAGGCTGAGGCACGCGGTCGAGCGCCTCCCGGACAATGCGCAGCTATGGACTAACTTCGGGGTGAGCAACGAGCAGCTTGGCGAAATGCATGCGGCCCTCGCCGCATACGACAGAGCGCTCGCACTGCCGGGAACGCCCGCGGCAGCGCGCATGAACCGGGGTGTCCTGCTTGCGGCTCGGGGCGACCTGGTCGCAGCGCTTGAGAACAACCAGACTTTCGCAGCCGAGGCGCCGCGCGAGCCGGCAGCACATCTTAATCTGGCCGCAGTGCTGAATGCGCTGGAGCGATATCGCGAGGCTGCGGCAGCCTGCGACGATCAGCTGGCGCTGGCGCCCGAGTATGCCAAGGCCTGGATCGTGCGCGGATTCGCCCGCGCGGCGCTGGGCGAACTGGATGCGGCGCGCGCCGATTTCGAGCGTGCCCGCGCGATCGACGGGCACGCGCTTGCCGGTTTTCGCAGCGCGACGCCCGGCGCCGAGAGCATCAGCGCCGAGACCGTCGACCTGCGCAGCGTGCATCTGCACGCCCTGCGCCGGCAGTTCGAGCGCTGCGACTGGACCCGGCTGCCCGAGGCGGTCGAGGCGTTCATCCGGGTGGCGGAATCGGCGGACGGCACGGCCGACGACAGCCTCGCGTTTCTCGGCTTCGGGCTGTCGGTACCTGCGGCAACGCGACTTGCCTTGGCCCGCAGCGTGGCGCGGCATCTGTCGAGTCAGGCGGCAAGCCGGCCGCTTGCGTCCGACGCGGCCCGGCGCGCCGACGGCTCGCGCATCCGCCTGGCCTACGTGAGCCCGGATTTCGGCGCCCATCCCGGCGCTTACCTCACCCGTCGTTTGTACGCCTTGCACGACCGCGGTCGCTTCGACGTGTGGGCCTATGCGCTTTCGCCGGACGACGGCTCGGAAGTGCGCGGCGAGATCCGGCGCGGCTGCGACCGCTTCGTGGAGGCGGCGGCGCTTGACGGGCGCTCGCTGGCGCAGCGGTTGCGCGAGGATGGCATCGATATCGCGATCGATCTGTCCGGATACACCCGCGGCGCGAAGCCGCTGACTTTTGCGCATCGCGCGGCGCCGCTGCAGGTCAATTATCTCGGTCATCCCGCCTCGATGGGTGCCGAGTTCTTCGACTACGCCATTGTCGATGCGCGGGTATGCCCGCCGGGCAGCGAAAGCGACTGGCAGGAAAAGCTCGTCCGCCTGCCCGACTGCTACCTGATGACCAACGATCGTGAACAGGTCGACCCGCAGGGCATTACACGCGAGAGCCTGGGGCTGCCGGCAGGCGCCTTTGTTTTCTGCTGCTTCAACAACAGCTGGAAGATCGAACCCGGGGTGTTCGATCTATGGATGGAGATTCTCGCGGCGGCGCCGGACGCGGTGCTGTGGTTGTTCGCGCCGGCGGCCGCCGTGGAGCATCAGCTGCGGCGCGAGGCGCAGCAGCGCGGGGTGCCGCCAGATCGACTCGTATTTGGCGGCGTGCTGCCGCACGAACGCCATCTCGCCCGCTACGGTTTCGTCGATCTTTTCCTGGACACGCTGGTCTGCAACGCGCACAGCACCGGCGTCGACGCGCTCGGGCAGGGCGTTCCGATGATTACCTGCCCGGGCGAACAGATGCATGCCCGGGTCGGCGCGAGCCTGCTCACGGCCGCCGGCCTGCCGGAGCTGATCTGCCCGGACCGCGAGGCGTATCGGGCGCTGGCGCTGGCGCTGTATCGGGACCAGTCGCGCCTTGCCGGACTGAAGCAGCGGCTGCGATCGGGTTTCGGGCGCACGCCGTTGTTCGACTGCGCGCGCACGGTCGCTCACCTGGAACGTGCGCTGGAGACGATGTGGCGCCGCCACTGTGCGGGCCAGGCGCCGACTGCCTTTGATGTGACGCCGGCAAACCCGTTACGCGCGGCGCCGCGGTGGTTCTGATCGGCCGCCGGGAACGCTAGCGCGCTGCTTGCAGCGGACGCCGGCGTTCCAGGGTGAGGAACCGGTAGGCGAACCCGTTCGCCGCAGATTCATGCGGCTCGGCCCGCAACGCCCGCCACTCGCTGTCGTCGAGCGGCGGAAAGAGTGCATCGCCCTCCGGCAGGCAATCCACTTCGGTCAACTCGATGCGGTCGGTCAGCGGCAGTGCCTGCCGATAGATCTGCTCACCGCCGATCACAAACACTGCTTGCGCGCCGGCGCAGCGGCCGATCGCGTCTTCCAGCGACGCGGCGATTTCTGCGCCGTCGATCGACAGCTTGGGGTTGCGACTGACGACGATGTTGCGCCGTCCGGGCAGCGGACGGCCGATCGATTCGAAGGTCTTGCGGCCCATCACGATCGGATGGCCCATGGTCAGCGCCTTGAAACGCCTGAGATCCTCGGACAGATGCCAGGGCAGCTTGTTGTCCTTGCCGATGACCCGGTTCTTCGCCATCGCCACGATGATGACGACGCGCGGCCTCGCTTCCGCTCCAGTCATGCGCGGCGTCGCGGATCAGACCGCGACCGGGGCCTTGATGGCGGGGTGCGGATCGTAGCCGACCAGGGTGAAGTCTTCGTACTTGAAGGCGAACAGGTCTTTCACTTCCGGGTTCAGGATCATGCGCGGCAGCGGCCGCGGCTCGCGCGAGAGCTGCTCGCGCGCCTGCTCGAGATGGTTGAGGTAGAGATGGCAGTCGCCGTAGGTGTGCACGAAATCGCCCGGCTTCAGCTCGCACACCTGCGCCAGCATCATCGTGAGCAACGCGTACGAAGCGATGTTGAAGGGCACGCCGAGAAAGAAATCCGCGCTGCGCTGGTAAAGCTGGCAGGACAGCTTGCCGTCCGCCACATAGAACTGGAAGAACGCGTGGCAGGGGGCCAGCGCCATTTTGTCGAGATCGGCCACGTTCCAGGCCGAGACGATCAGCCGCCGCGAATTGGGGTTTTTCCCGATTTCGTCGATCAGCCGCGAGATCTGGTCGATATGCCGCCCGTCGGCGGCCGGCCACGAGCGCCATTGATAGCCATAGACCGGCCCCAGCTCGCCGCTGGCATCGGCCCATTCGTCCCAGATGGTGACGCCGTGCTGCTTGAGATACGCGGTGTTGGTCTCGCCGCGCAGAAACCACAGCAACTCGTGGATGATCGACTTGAGGTGGACCTTCTTGGTGGTGAGCAGCGGAAAGCCCTGCTGCAGGTCGAAGCGCAACTGCGCGCCGAAAATGCTGAGGGTGCCGGTGCCGGTGCGATCCGCCTTGCGGGTGCCGTGCTCCAGGATGTGGCGCATCAGGTCGAGGTAGTGTTTCATGACGGACCGGCGGAACTTGGGTGAGCGGCTGGAAGTTTACCGCATGACCGCGCGCCTGACCGGCCCGCGGCCGCGATCCTGCTTGGTGACGCTCCGCTTTTCGTGGAGAATTCCTTCCACTTCTTCGTCCGGTGCCCACGGCAATGAAGATTCGAGGCAGCGACGTGGTCAGCTGGCTGGAACACGGCCAGTTGCCGGCCGGGTCCGGACTTCGGGCCGCGCGACTGGCGCGGGTGCTGCCCGACCCGGACGACTGGCCCCGGTTTGCCGACCGGCTGTTCCTCTGGCTCGGCGTGCTGTCTCTCGCCTTTGCCGTCATCTTCTTCATTGCCTACAACTGGCAGGGGCTGGGGCGATTTGCGAAGTTCGCCCTGGTCGAGGCGGCGCTCATCGTCGCGGCCCTTGCCGCATGGCGGTTCGGCCTGGACCGGCTCGCCGGCCAGGCGGCGTTGTTCGCGGCGGCCCTGCTGGTGGGCGCTCTGCTCGCGCTCGTCGGGCAGACCTACCAGACCGGCGCGGACACTTACGAACTTTTTTCCGCCTGGGCGATTGCTGTGCTGCCGCTGGCGCTGCTTGCCGGCATGCCGGCGTTGTGGCTGCTCTTGCTGTTACTGGTCGACCTGGCGATCGTTACGTACTTCCAGACGTTTCACGGCGTTTTGTGGGCGTTCGCGCTGACGAAAGACCCCATGCCGTGGACATTGTTCGGCTTCAACGCGGCCGCGCTGGTCGCCTGGGAGGCCGGCGGGCACTGGCTCGACTGGTTGCGCGCGCAGTGGGCGCGCCGCTGCGTGGCGTTCGCCAGCGGCGCCGCCGCGGCCATGCTGGCAGTCACCGGCGCGATCGACGACCGGGTGAGCATCGCGACGCTTGCGGCCTGGGGCGCCTGGACTGCGGCGGCGTACGTCTGGTTCCGGCACCGGCGGCCGGACCTGTTCGTACTGGCAGGCGGGGTGCTGGGTGCAGTCGTCGTTCTCGCGGTTTGGCTTTCGCGCGGGCTGCTGGCGAGCGGCAGCGACGAGGCCGGCGCCCTCCTGCTGATCGGGCTGCTGGTGATCGGGCTTTCAGCCGCCGGCAGTCTCTGGCTGCGGGCGGTGGCCAAGGACCTGCACGCATGAGCGCCCTGACGCGGGACGAGGCCTGGGCGCGGCTGCGCGAGGCGGGTCTTGCCGAAGGGCAGGCACCGCCGGCCGATAACGCGCTTTCGCCCTGGTATGTTCGCGTGATGCTCGGCATCGCCGGTTGGATCGGCGCTCTGTTCCTGCTGGGGTTCGTCGGCGCGGCGCTCGCGTTCGTGTTCAGAAGTCCATCGGCCGGCATCGCGGTCGGACTGATCGGCTGTGTGGCGGCCTACGCCCTGCTGCGCGCCGGGGGGCGCAACGATTTCCTGCTGCAGTTTGCGCTGGCGCTGAGCCTGGCGGGCCAGGTGCTGTTCGTCATCGGCGTGATGGAGGGCGCCTGGCAGGTGGGCGGGTCGAAGGTCGCCCGGCTGCTGCTCGTGAGCCTGTTTGAAGCCGGTCTTGCCATTGCCATGCCGCTGTTTATCCATCGCGTCTGGTCCGCCTGGGCCGCGAGTGCCGCGCTGGCGGTGGCGCTGGGGCAGTTGTCGCTGGACTCCGTGGCGCCCGCGCTGATCGCCGCGGCAGCGGCTGCGCTGTGGCTGCGCGAGTACGGCTGGGGACGGTTTGCGTCGATCGCGCGGCCCGCCGGTTACGGGCTGGCGCTTGCCTTGCTGCAGTTCCAGGGATTCGCCGCCTGGGGGCTCGGTGCGGCGGCAGTGATGCTGGCCGAACGGGACGCCCAGTCGCGCGATCTGCTGATATCGGGACTGCTGGTGGGGCTGGTGCTGTGCGCCGTCGCGTGGCGGCTGCTCGCCCGCGAAGGCGTGCCGTTGACCTCGCGCGCCGCGATCGCTGCCGGCTCTGCTGCGCTGGTGGTCGCGTTGCTGGGCGTGAAGATGCCGGGCCTTGCCGCCGCCGGCCTGCTGTTGGTCCTGGGATTTGCCAACGGCAACCGGGTACTGCTCGGCCTCGGGCTGCTGGGACTGATCGGCTTCGTATCGAGCTACTACTACCGGCTCGACGCCACGCTGCTTGCCAAGTCGGGCTATCTCGCCGCAGGCGGCATTGCGCTGCTGCTGGTGCGCGCAGCGTTGCGGCGGCTGGCGGCCGCGCGGGAGACGGGGCATGCGTAGACATCTCGTGATCGTCGCCGTGCTTGCGGTGCTGGCGGTGGTGAATGTCGGCATCTATGAGCGCGAACGGCTGATCTCGTCCGGCCAGGTCGTATTTCTGGAGCTGGCGCCGGTCGACCCGCGCTCGCTGATGCAGGGCGATTACATGGCGCTGCGCTTCCAGGCGGCAAACGAGGCTCAGGCATCGCTTGCCGGCAGCGCCGGAACCGACGGCCATCTCGTGGTGGCGCTGGACGAGCGGGGCATCGGCCGCTTCCGGCGTCTCGACGACTCGACGCCAATTGCCACGGACGAGATCCGGCTGCGCTACCGGGTGCGTGGCGGAGAGATGAAGTTCGCCACCAACGCGTACTTTTTCCAGGAAGGCGAGGCGAGGACATACGCGTCGGCCCGCTTCGGAGAGTTTCGCGTCGACAACCACGGCGAGATGATACTCACCGGTTTGCGCGGCGAAGATCTTCGGGCGCTCTCACCGGGATAGCGACGGTTCGCCGATACCCCTGTGCTAGACTGCGCCGCCTGACGCACAGGCGTTCTTCTTCATGTCCGGCAACACCCTCGGCAGGCTTTTCTGCGTGACCTCGTTCGGCGAAAGCCACGGGCCGGCTCTCGGCTGCGTGGTGGACGGCTGCCCGCCCGGGCTTGCGCTTACCGAAGCGGATATCCGGCAGGAGCTCGACCGCCGCCGCCCCGGGACCTCGCGCCACGTCACCCAGCGGCGCGAGCCGGACACCGTCGAGATTTTGTCCGGCGTGTTCGAAGGCAAAACCACCGGTACGCCGATCGCGCTGCTGATCCGCAACGTTGACCAGCGCTCGAAAGACTACGGCAACATCGCCGAGACGTTTCGCCCGGGGCATGCCGACTACACCTACTGGCAGAAATACGGCATCCGCGACTACCGCGGGGGCGGTCGCCAGTCGGCGCGCGAGACCGCGGTGCGGGTGGCCGCAGGCGCGATTGCCAAGAAGTGGCTGCGCGAGCGCCATGGCGTGCAGGTGCGCGGCTACATGTCGCAGCTCGGACCGCAGCCGATTGCGTTCAAGTCCTGGGAGGCGGTCGGCAACAATCCGTTCTTTTCGCCGGACCCGGACATTGTCCCCGAGCTGGAAGCTTTCATGGACCGCCTGCGCAAGTCAGGCGACTCCTGCGGTGCGAAGATCACGGTGGTGGCGCAAGGCGTGCCGGTGGGCTGGGGCGAGCCGGTGTACGACAAGCTCGACGCCGACATCGCCTACGCGATGATGAGCATCAATGCGGTCAAGGGCGTGGAAATCGGCGCCGGCTTCGCGGCAGTGGCGCAGCACGGCACCGAGCACAGCGACGAGATGACACCGGACGGATTTCTTTCGAACAACGCGGGCGGCATTCTCGGCGGCGTTTCCACCGGGCAGGACGTCGTGGTCAATCTCGCGGTGAAGCCGACTTCGAGCATCCGTCTCGACCGGCGCTCCATCGACAAGGCCGGCAACCCGGTCATCGTCAACACCCACGGTCGCCACGACCCCTGCGTGGGCATCCGCGCGACGCCGATTGCCGAGGCGATGCTGGCCCTGGTGCTGATCGATCACGCGCTGCGGCATCGCGCGCAGAACGCGGACGTGACGGTAACCACGCCCAGAATCCCGGCGCAGGCGCCGGCAGACGCGGCTGCACGGCGCGCGAGCGCAGCCGAGACCGAGAATCCCGAGCCGGACGAAGCCTGAGCGCGCGGTTCGCAAACGCCTGCGCTGACCGATGCCGCGCGTGTCGCTGTACTTCCAGCTTTCCAACTTCTATTTCTGGTACTTCGCGTTCATCGGCGCCTTCATGCCGTATTTCGCGCTGTACCTGCAGTCGCTTGGTTATGCGCCGCTGGAAATTGCCGCGCTGATGGCGATCAACCCGGTGTCGCGCATCTACGGGCCGAACCTGTGGGGCTGGCTGGCGGATCGCTACCGCGCCCCGGGCGCCTTCCTGCGCTTCTGCACGCTGGCCACCGCGGTGATCTTCGTCGGCGTCCTGCTGCACCCGGGTTTCTGGGCGATGTTCGTGCTGCTCGCGGTGATCAATCTGTTCTGGTCGGGGGTGATGCCGATCGCCGAGGCGAGCACCATGGGACTGCTCGGCGGCCGCGCCGGGGTGTACGGACGCATCCGGCTGTGGGGATCGGTGGGTTTCGTGGTGGT
This sequence comes from uncultured Pseudomonadota bacterium, assembly GCA_937983055.1. Classification (GTDB taxonomy): domain Bacteria; phylum Pseudomonadota; class Gammaproteobacteria; order Burkholderiales; family Eutrophovitaceae; genus CALJLA01. Next base: position 281 of record CALJLA010000100.1, on the reverse strand, counting down.
GGTGGTGGCGGGCGGCTACGCGCTCGAGCGTTTCGGCGTGCGCACGTTCGAGCCGCTGGTGCTGCTGTTGCTGACTGTCACCGCCGTGGTGAGTTTTGCCATGCCGCGCGAACGCAGTTTCTCGCGCGACGTGGCCCGGGTGTCAGTGCGCGCTGTGCTGGCACGCCCGGGCGTTGTCGGGCTGCTGTCGGGGTTTTTCCTGATGCAGGTCGCGCATGGCCCGTACAACACGTTCTGTTCCATCTATCTGGTGGAAAACGGCTACTCGGAAAAGGTGGTGG
>CALJLA010000099.1 GCA_937983055.1 uncultured Pseudomonadota bacterium | reverse complement strand
CCCCATGCCGCAATTCGCAGCGCCACAGTGCAGGAAGTCAGTAAACAGTGAACGATGATAAAGGTGAGGGCGTCGCGATCGCCAATCTGATCGGGACCGATGGGTGCAACATTGTTGGTTGGGTTTACCGCTGGAGTACAGGCGGGCATGCGGTGATGTGGGACGTCCACGGGCCCCAGCCGGTGTCGGAAATCCGGCCGGATCTCACTGCGGAACAGAAACAGGAAATTGACTTCGACGCGCTCACGGAGATCGGAAGAGACGAGGGCGGGTGAGGTGAGAACCTGCACTTAATGCCGAAATGCCAATTTGCTTGTGGACCGCGACGGATACGCGGTGCCGTCGTACAAGTCAAAGAAGCCGAGTTCCATTGCAAGCCAATGCGGTGGCAGGTCAGTAGTTCACCTGCTCAAAGCCGTAGTTGCCCTCGTAGTCGCGCCAATCGACGAACACGGATCGATGATAGATACCGGGGCAATTCTGGCCCCAGCGTTCGAGGCCGATATGGGCGGAAGGTAGGGCGCTGATAGAAGACCTCTGCCAAGCGAAGTCGCCTTGGCTTCCGTATGTGCCGAGGACCACGGTGGCGCTACGATTGCAGTCGCCGTCACGTCCGGATTCGTGCTGTCGCGCATACCGGACATCAAAGACGCGAATTGATCGTACGAAGTTGAACTCAGGTCCGCTGATATCGATGTCCGCGCGATCTTGAACGAGCTGTAGGGCTTGGTCGACGGGAACAAGGTAAACTGGGGCGTCTGGAGTGCGCCACGCAACCGCAATTGGGTCAGTGTTATCGTTCGCTGGAAAGGATTGTCGCGGTCCTGTGCTGTTGTTTTGGAAGAACGCTTCAAAGATGCGGTCTGCGCTGTTTGATGAAGGAGAGGTTTCATAGGATGCGCCCATGGGACAGCGCCAGATCTGAAGTGGCGGTTCGACCGGCCAGGGCGTAATCCGCCGGATGAATTCGGCGCGGGCTCTGGCGCACGGCACGGAAGCAGGCCAGCCACCAGACAGGCATAGGAGGATCGCGCAATCGATCGGGTATGTCTGCGCGCGGGCGGGCATCGGCATCGAAGTACTTGTCACAGTCAAAGCGACTGCGACCGAGGGGAGGAGTTTCTTAAGTAGGTGAAGCATGCTGACGGCTCTCTGGAACAAGGCTCAGCATACATACGATAATATACTATCGCAACACTAAGTATAAAGACGCATAATAAAGTTTATGTTAATAAAAGAGGTGTTTGCAGCATTGCTAGCGATG
>CALJLA010000098.1 GCA_937983055.1 uncultured Pseudomonadota bacterium | reverse complement strand
CGGCCACCATGTGCGGCTTTCTGTTCTGGGGCACGGCGGCCGCGCGGCTGGCGCGCTTCGGCATCACGGCAACCGCGCTGTTCATGGTGGGCGCCGCCCTGTTCCTGCTGGTGCAGCTGCTGCTGTCGCTGGGCGTGACGCGCGGCGCGGCTGCACTGTGGATCGGCTGGGGTTTCTTCGGCACTTCCGGCAGCCTGGCGTTTGCGATCATCTCGCAATCGTTTCCAATGGCGCTGACCGGGCGCGCCAACACCGCGCTGAACCTGCTGGTGTTCCTGTCCGCGTTCGCGGCGCAGTGGGCGTTCGGCGCGGTGGTCAATTTGTGGCCGCTGGAGTCGGGCGGTTACCAGCCGCAAGGCTACGCTGCCGCCTTCGGCCTTTTCTTCCTGCTGCAGCTCGCTGCCTTCAGCTGGATGCTGCTGCAGCTGTTCAGGCAGCGGCGCCGCGCCGATCGGCGCGACTGAGCGCGAACCTTTCGCGAAAAACATCGTCATGTAATAGATGGCGGCGCGCGAAACGCGTTCGTATGTGACCTCGGCGCGAAAACGGGCTAAACTGAATAACGATTCATTCGGTCGATCTGACTATGGATTTCGACCGTTCACACGGCGTGATGATGTGGAGGGCGCACGGAACCGGTGCGCATCCGTTCGCCGCGGCCCGTTTCACGGGCGGTATTGCCCAAGTGCAAGGTGATTCATGAGAACGGGCGTGCTTGCTGGCACGTGCGGGGCGCAATTGTCCCCGGGTTCTGATTGATATTTGCCTCAGGGCAGCGGCGATCGCGCGGGCCGCATGCGAAGCAGCAGATGCTTCGCTTGCACCGAACAACGAAACACGAACTACCGGGTGATCAAATGAAGACATCTGTCTCCAAAGCCGGGTCGACACGACTCATCAGCGAGCACGACGTCTACCTGCTGCGGGAAGGCACGCACTATCGCATTTACGAGAAGCTCGGCGCGCATCCGCTGCGGCAGGGCAGCGCGGACGGCGTGCACTTCGCGGTATGGGCGCCGAACGCCGAAGCGGCGTCGGTGATCGGCGACTTCAACGGCTGGAAGCCGGGCGCGAACGCGCTCAAGGCGCGCGAAGACGGTTCCGGCATCTGGGAAGCCTTCGTGCCGGCGGTGGCCAAGGGCGCGTGCTACAAGTTTCATATCCGCTCGCGGCTCGGCGGCTACGAAATCGAGAAGGCCGACCCCTTCGCCCTCCGCGCCGAGCTGCCGCCCAAGACCGCGTCCATGGTCTGGGATCTCGACTACGAGTGGCAGGACGGCGACTGGATGAAGCGACGCAAGCGCGCCAATTCGCTGGACGGGCCGTACTCGGTGTACGAGGTGCACCTGGGCTCCTGGCGCCGCGTGCCGGAGGAAGGCAACCGCTACCTGAGCTACAGGGAGCTCGCGCATCAGCTCGCCGATTACGTCAAGCACATGGGCTTCACGCATGTGGAGCTGCTGCCGGTGACCGAGCATCCGTTCTACGGATCCTGGGGCTACCAGACCACCGGCTACTTCGCGCCGACCGCGCGCTACGGCACGCCGCAGGATTTCATGTACCTGGTCGATCATCTGCACCAGAACGGCATCGGCGTCATTCTCGACTGGGTGCCCTCGCACTTTCCGGGCGATGCGCACGGCCTGTCGTACTTCGACGGCACCTACCTGTTCGAGCACGCCGATCCCAAGCGCGGCTACCACCCGGACTGGAACAGCTATATCTTCAACTACGGGCGCCATGAGGTGCGGGTGTTTCTGCTGTCGAGCGCGCTGTTCTGGCTGGAGAAGTACCACATCGACGCGCTGCGGGTCGACGCGGTGGCCTCGATGCTCTACCTCGACTACGGCCGCAAGGAAGGCGAGTGGATTCCCAACGAGTACGGCGGCAAGGAAGATATCGAGGCAATCGGCTTCCTGCGCCAGCTGAACGAGGCGGTATACCGGGAGAACCCCGACGCGCAGACGGTGGCGGAGGAATCGACCGCCTGGCCGATGGTGTCGCGCCCGACCTACACCGGCGGACTCGGTTTCGGCATGAAGTGGAACATGGGCTGGATGCACGACACGCTCGCCTACTTCAAGAACGACCCGGTGTTCCGCAAGTACCACCACGACCAGCTCACCTTCAGCATCTGGTATGCCTTCAACGAGAACTTCATGCTGCCGCTGTCGCACGACGAGGTGGTGCACGGCAAGGGCTCGCTGATCGGCAAGATGCCGGGCGACGAGTGGCAGCAGTTCGCCAATCTGCGCGCGCTGTACGGCTACATGTGGGCGCATCCCGGCAAGAAGCTGCTGTTCATGGGCGGCGAGATCGGGCAAAGGCGCGAATGGGCCCACGAGGAAAGCCTGGAGTGGCATGTGCTCGAGCACGGGCTGCACCGCGGCCTGCAGTCGTGGGTGCGCGACCTCAACCACGCCTACCGTTCCGAGCCCGCGCTGTGGAGCCAGGATTTCAGCCACGCCGGGTTCCAGTGGATCAACTCGCACGACTGGGAGCAGAGCTGCCTCGCCTTCCTGCGCAAGGGCAGCGACGGCGGCAATGTGCTGGTGTGCTGCAACCTGACGCCGGTGCCGCGCCACAATTACCTGGTCGGCGTGCCCAGCGGCGGCTACTGGCGCGAACTGCTCAACAGCGACGCGCCCGAGTACGGCGGCGGCGGCATGGGCAACCTGGGCGGGGTGGAGGCCTCGCCGGTGCCGGCGCACGGGCAGTACCACTCGATCGTGCTCACCCTGCCGCCGCTGTCGGTGCTGTATCTGAAGGGACCCGACGGAGGCCGTGGTGGCTGATTCGCTGAAATCGGTTGCCGAGGGACGGCGGCGCGCGGTCATCGAGGGCGTTCTGCCGCAGGTCGACGGCGGGCGCTTTCCGGTCAAGCGCTGCATCGGCGAGACGGTGGAGGTGAGCGCCGACGTGTTCTGCGACGGCCACGACCGGGTGCGCGCGGTGGTGCGCTACCGGCACGAGACCGAGCGGCAGTGGCACGAGGCTGCCATGCGCCCGCTGGGCAACGACCGCTTCGGGGGCAGCTTCGCCATCGAGCGCATGGGCCGATATGCGTACACGGTGGCCGCGTGGACCGACCCCATCCTGTCGTGGCGCCACGACCTGGAACGGCGGCGCGACAGCGCCGACATCGAAGTGGCGCTGCAGGTGGGCGCCGAGCTGTTCGAGGCCTGCGCGGCGCGCGCCGGGGCCGCCGACCGCACGCTGCTCGCCGAGGCGGCGAAAACGCTGCGCACCGACCGCCCGCTGGAAGAGCGGCGGCTGTACGCGCTGGACGAGATGCTCGCCGAGCGCGGCGCGCGCTATCCCGATCCGGCGATCGTCGATGAGCATCCGCAGGTGCTCGAGGTCGTCGTCGATCCCGAGCGCGCGCGCTTCAGCGCCTGGTACGAGATGTTTCCGCGCTCGGCTGCCCGCGGCGAGCGCCACGGCACTTTCGCCGATGTCGAAAGGTGGCTGCCTTACATCGCCGGCATGGGCTTCGACGTGCTTTACTTTCCGCCGATCCATCCGATCGGCCGCATCAAGCGCAAGGGCCGCAACAACACGCTGACGCCGACCGAAACCGACGTGGGCAGCCCCTGGGCAATCGGCGCGCAGGAGGGCGGGCACAAGGCGGTGCATCCCGCGCTCGGCACGTTGGAGGATTTCCGGCGCCTGGTAAAGGCGGCGCGCGGCCACGGGCTGGAGATCGCGCTCGACATCGCGCTTCAGTGCGCGCCGGACCATCCCTACGTGAAAGAGCATCCGGAGTGGTTCCGCCACCGGCCCGACGGCAGCATCCAGTATGCCGAGAACCCGCCGAAGAAATACCAGGATATCTACCCGTTCGACTTCGAGTGCGCGGACTGGCGCGCAATGTGGCAGGAGCTCGCGAGCATCTTCACCTTCTGGATCGGGCAGGGCGTCACCATCTTTCGCGTCGACAATCCGCACACCAAGGCCTTCGCCTTCTGGGAATGGGCGATCGGCGAGGTGAAGCGCGAGCATCCCGAGGCGATCTTCCTGTCCGAAGCGTTCACCCGTCCGAAGGTGATGCATCGGCTGGCCAAGGCGGGGTTCACGCAGTCCTATACCTACTTCCCCTGGCGCAACACCAAGCACGAGCTGACCGAGTACTACACCGAGACCGCCCATGGCCCCGGCCGCGAGTACTTCCGGCCCAACGCCTGGCCGAATACGCCGGACATCCTCACCGAGTACCTGCAGTTCGGCGGGCGGCCGGCCTTCGCCATCCGGCTGGTGCTGGCGGCGACGCTGTCGGCGAGCTACGGCATCTACGGCCCTGCCTTCGAGCTGTGCGACAACGCACCGCGCGAACCGGGCGCGGAGGAATATCTTGACTCGGAGAAGTACCAGATTCGCGACTGGGATGTCGAACGCGCCGACAGCCTGCGCGAGTTCATCGCCCGCGTGAACAAGGTGCGCCGCGACAACGTCGCCCTGCAGCACGACTGGAACCTGCGCTTCTTCAAGACCGACAACGACATGATCCTGTGCTTCGGCAAGGTCAGCCCGGACCGCAGCAACGTGGTGATCGTGGTGGTCAACGTCGATCCGCACAATCCGCAGTCGGGCTGGGTGGACATTCCGATCGAGGCGCTGGGCGGCGACCGCGAGCGCCCCTACCAGATGCACGATCTGCTGACCGGCGCCCGCTACCTGTGGAGCGGCGAGCACAACTTCGTGCGGCTCGATCCGCAGAGCGCGCCGGCGCACATCTTCCGGCTGCGCCGCCGTGTGCGCACCGAGCGTGATTTCGACTATTTCCTGTAGGGAGGACAGGACGATGGACATTGCGCAGCCCCCCCAGGCCACGATCCTGCGAAAAGAATGGGCGCGGAGCGAGCACTGGTACAAGGATTCGGTCATCTACCAGCTGCACATCAAGGCGTTCTACGACTCGAATGGCGACGGCATCGGCGACATCCCGGGCCTGATCGAGAAGCTGGACTACATCCAGGACCTCGGCGTCAACGCCATCTGGCTGCTGCCGTTCTATCCCTCGCCGCTGCGCGACGACGGCTACGACATCGCGGACTATCACAACGTCAACCCGCAGTACGGCACCCGCAACGACGTGCGCGCGCTGGTGCGCGAGGCGCACAAGCGGGGCCTGAGCGTGATCACCGAGCTGGTGATCAACCACACCTCGGACCAGCATCCTTGGTTTCAGGCGGCGCGGCGCGCGCCCGCCGGCTCGCCGAAGCGCAATTACTATGTGTGGAGCGACGACCCGAACCGCTATGCCGGCACCCGCATCATCTTCACCGACACCGAGTCATCGAACTGGGCCTGGGACGACGTCGCCAAGGCCTACTACTGGCACCGCTTCTTCAGCCACCAGCCGGACCTGAACTTCGACAACCCGCGGGTGCTGAAGGCGGTGCTGCGGGCGATGCGCTTCTGGCTGGACATGGGTATCGACGGGCTGCGGCTGGACGCGATTCCCTACCTGTGCGAGCGCGAAGGCACCAACAACGAAAACCTGCCGGAGACGCACGCGGTGATCAAGGCGGTGCGCAAGGTCATTGACGAGCACTACGGCGACCGCATGCTGCTGGCCGAGGCCAACCAGTGGCCGGAAGACGTGTCCGACTACTTCGGCGACGGCGACGAATGCCACATGGCGTTCCATTTCCCGCTGATGCCGCGCATCTACATGGCGATTGCCCAGCAGGACCGCCATCCGATCGTGGAGATCATGCAGCAGACCCCGGAGATCCCGGACAACTGCCAGTGGGCGATCTTCCTGCGCAACCACGACGAGCTCACGCTGGAGATGGTCACCAGCAAGGAGCGCGACTACATGTACCGGACATATGCCGCCGATCCGAGGGCGCGCATCAATCTCGGCATCCGCCGCCGGCTGGCGCCGCTGATGGAAAACGACACCGACCGTATCCGGCTGATGAACAGCCTGCTGCTGTCGATGCCGGGTTCGCCGATCCTGTACTACGGCGACGAAATCGGGATGGGCGACAACATCTTCCTCGGCGACCGCAACGGCGTGCGTACGCCGATGCAGTGGAGCCCGGACCGCAATGCCGGCTTCTCGCGCGCCGATCCGCAGCGTCTCTACCTGCCCGCCATCCAGGACCCGATCTACGGCTACGAGGCGGTGAACGTCGAGGCGCAGGCGCGCGACCCGTCGTCGCTGCTCAACTGGATGAAGCGGCTGCTTGCGGTGCGCAAGACCAGCGGGGCTTTCGGCCGCGGCAAGCTCTCGTTCCTGCGGCCGGGCAACCGCAAGGTACTTGCCTACCTGCGCGAGCTGGGCGACGAGGCGATCCTGTGCGTGGCGAACGTGTCGCGCTCGGCGCAGCCGGTGGAACTCGACCTGTCGCGTTTCCGCGGGCGGGTGCCGGTGGAACTGCTCGGCCGCACCACTTTTCCGCCGATCGGCGAACTGCCGTATCTGCTCACGCTGCCGGCGCACGGCTTCTACTGGTTCCGCCTGGCGACCGATGCCGAGGTGCCGAGCTGGCACGAGGAGTACGTGATCCGCGAGGATCTGTCGGTGCTGGTGCTGTTCGACGGCTGGAACAGCTTCTTCCGCGACCATGTCGTGCCGTGGCGCATCGGCATGGCGCAGAAGGTGCGCGACCAGTTCGAGCACGACGTGCTGCCGCGCTACATCGAGTTCCAGCGCTGGTACGCGGCCAAGGGTGAAAGTATCGCCGCCGCGACGCTGACCGACCATGCGTTTCTCAAGTCGGGCTCGCGGTCCTGGCTGATGGGGCTGTTCAACGTGGCGAGCGGCAAGGCGCACGCCACGTATTTCATGCCGATGGCGCTGGCCTGGGAAGATGCCGAGGAAGAACGGGTGCGCGAGCTCAACATCGGCGCAGTGGCCAAGGCGCGGCAGCAGGCGAACGTCGGCGTGCTCGCCGACGCGATGATCGACGAGGCCTTCTGCCAGGCGCTGGTCGAGGCGATCGGCGCCGGCACCGAGCTCGCCAGCGCGCACGGCACGCTGCGTTTCACGCCGACGCGCGCGTTCCGTCAGCTGGCCGGCGATCAGCCGGGCGGGCTGTCGCTCACGCAGGCGGCGGCGCAAAGCAGCAATTCCACCGCCGGCCTGGGCGACCGCCTGTTCATCAAGGCCTACCGGGTGGTGCGGCCGGGCGTGAATCCCGAGCTGGAGGTGGGGCGCTTTCTCACCGAGGTTGCGCGTTTTCCGAACTGCGTGCCGGTCGCCGGCGCGCTGGAATACGTGCGCAAGGACGGCCCGGTGTCCACGCTGGCGCTGCTGCAGGCCTACCTGCCAAACCAGGGCGACGGCTGGCGCTACACGCTGGACTACCTAGAGCATTTCCTGGAGGAGCGGCGCATCGCTCACGCGCCGGCGCCGGAGGACGTGCACGGTGCCTACCTCGAGCTGATGCGCACGCTCGGCCAGCGCACGGCGCAGCTGCATCTCGCGCTCGCC
>CALJLA010000097.1 GCA_937983055.1 uncultured Pseudomonadota bacterium | reverse complement strand
TCGCGCCTCCTCTTCAGCGTGGCTTTTTCGCGGAGGTCCCGGCTGTCGGTGGCGTATAATTATACTGCGTCCCCCCCGATCGTGGTCTCCGGGTTGCCGAACATCACGCCGATCTTCATGCGGATCTGGTTGATGAAGATCACCAGGGTGTTGGAACGCTTGATGTTGGCGGTCAGTTTGCGCAGCGCCTGGGACATCAGGCGGGCCTGCAGCCCCATCTGCGGCTCACCCATCTCGCCCTCGATCTCGGCCTTCGGCGTGAGCGCGGCGACCGAGTCCACCACCACCACGTCGACCGAGCCAGAGCGCACCAGCATGTCCGCGATCTCCAGCGCCTGCTCGCCGTTGTCCGGCTGCGAAATCAGCAGTTCGTCGATGTTGACGCCGAGCTTCCCGGCATACTGCGGATCCAGCGCGTGCTCGGCGTCGATGAAGGCGGCGGTGCCGCCGAGCTTCTGCATCTGCGCGATCACCGACAGGGTCAGCGTGGTCTTGCCCGACGACTCCGGCCCGTAGATCTCCACCACCCGGCCGCGCGGCAGCCCGCCGATGCCGAGCGCCAGGTCGAGGCCGAGCGAACCGGTGGACACGGCCTGCAGGTCCTTGGCGACATCGTGCTCTCCAAGCCGCATGATCGAACCCTTGCCGAACTGTTTCTCGATCTGCGACAGCGCCGCCTGCAGCGCCTTCTGCCGGTTTTCGTCCATTCGCCGTTCCCGTGTGATGAGTGATTGAACTGCGGCGATTATCGCACATGCACTTGTGCACACAGGCTGCGAAAGCGCCTGACGCAGGGGCCGCACGGTGTCCTGCCGGTCTCGCGGCTGGCGCCGGCCCGGCACGTTAACAGCCTGTTTTGAACAGCGTTTGTCTGCCGCCCGCAGCGGCGGAAGGGCGGCCGCGGCACCTGCCGGCGCGGGGCTAAAGAGGGACTGCCACCCCGCCGTTATCGCTGTCATGCTCAGTCGCGACGCGCCCACATCGATTGGCCGGTTCGAGATCCTGCGGCCGCTCGGCGCCGGCGCGCAGGGCGCCGTGTACCTTGCCCGCGACACCCGGCTGGGCCGCCCGGTGGCGATCAAGACCCTGCGGCTCAGGCAGAAGGCCGGCACCGGCATCGGCGACCCGCTTCGCAAGCTGCTTGACGAAGCGCGCATCGTCAGCCAGCTCACTCACCCCAACATCGTCACCCTGTTCGACGCCGGCGACGACAACGGCCGGCCCTACCTGGTGTTCGAATACGTCGAGGGCACGTCGCTCAGCCAGCACATCCGCGAGCGCGGTCCGCTGGCGCCGGAGCGCGCGGTCGACATCGCCATCCAGGTCCTGCGCGGCATCGGCCACGCGCACCGCAAGGGCGTGCTCCACCGCGACATCAAGCCCGCGAATGTCATCCTCAGCGGCAGCGAGGATGCGCGAGTGACGGACTTCGGCATCGCCCAGCTGTTCGCCGCAGGGGCACCGGAATCCGACGAATTTGCCGGCACGCCGGCCTACGTCGCCCCCGAAGTGATCGGCGAGCGCCGCCATTCGACGCGCTCCCACCTGTTCGCGGGCGGCGTGCCGCTGTACGTGATGCGGACGGGGCGGCCAGCGTTCAGCGGCGCCAGCGCCTTCGAGGTGCTGAACCGCATCGCGCACCAGCCCTTCGCCCCGCCCTCGGCCGCCAATTCCGCCGTCGATGACCGGCTCGACGACATCGTCCTCAAGGCATTGGCCAAGGACCCGGCCGCCCGCTACGAGAGCGCGCAGCACATGGAGAACGCGCTCTATCTGTATTTGCATCCCGAACCGGGCACGGGCGCGGCCGAACCGGCGGCGACGCCCCAGGGCACGCTGGATTTCCTGCTGCGACGCATGCGCCACAAGAGCGATTTCCCCGCGCTGTCCGGCACCATCGGCGCGGTCAATCGCGCGACGGACAGCGACGGGCAGGCGGTCAACTCGCTGTCCAACGCCATCCTCAAGGACTTCGCTCTCACCAACAAGCTGCTGAAAATGGTGAATGCCGCCTGCTACGGCCAGTTCCGCGGCAGCATCTCGACCATTTCGCGGGCAATCGTGATTCTCGGGTTCGACCGGGTGCGCAGCGTGGCGATCACCCTGCTGCTGCTCGATCATCTGCAGAACCGGGCACAGGCCGCGAAGCTCAAGGACGATCTGATTGGCGCCTACTTCGGCGGCGTGCTGGCGCGCGAACTGGCCCTGCCGACCGGCCTGGGCAACGCGGAAGAGGCATTCATCTGCGCGGCATTTCATCGCCTCGGCCGGCTGCTGAGCCGTTTCTACTTTCCGGAAGAAGATCTCGAGATCGATCGCCTGATCCGCCTCAACGCCATGGACGAAGACCAGGCGGCGCTGAAGGTGCTGGGCATTTCACTGGAGGATCTCGGCATCGGCGTCGCCCGCGCCTGGCATTTTCCGGCACGGCTCTCCAGCAGCATGCGGCGCGTGCGCGACGCCAGGCTGCGGCGCAGCGCCCGAGAAGAAGACCGTCTCGCCACGCTGTCGGAATTGTGCGCCGGCGTTTCGGAGGCCTTGCGCGCGCCGGCCTGCGGCGAAATCAGCGCGACGCTCAGCCGCCTGCTCGGGCGCTTCGGCGACGGCCTGGGCATCGACGAGGAACTGCTGCGCGCGACGATCGAGCGTGCCGTGAAGGAACTCGAGAAAGACGCCGAGTCGCTGGGCCTGAGCCTGTTCGGAAGCCATCTGCTGAACCGGGCGGCTGCCACCGCCGATTCGCACCACGACGACGCCACCCAGCCGCTCGATCCCACCGGCGAAGCGATCTCGTCCAGCCTGCTCGATGCCGCCCATTTGGGCGCTGCGGGCGCGCCGCAGCCGCCACCGGCCGTCAGCGCCGAGCGCAAGGCCGCGCTATCGGCGGGCATTCAGGACATCACCAGCACGCTGGTCGGCGACTATCGCCTCAATGACGTGCTGCGCATCGTGGTTGAAACGATGTACCGCGCGATCGGCTTTACGCGCGTGCTGCTGTTCGTGCGCGACCCCGGCCGCGAACTGCTGCAGTGCCGGTTCGGGCTCGGCGCCGACGTCGAACGCCTGATCCGCCTGCCGCTCGCGTTCGACCTCGGCCCGCCGCGCGACGTATTCAAGGCGGCGGTGGCCAGCGGCGTGGACATCTTCGTGGAAAACGTCGCCGCCGACGCAATCCGCGATCACATCCCGGCGTGGTTCCGCAACGCGGTGCCGGCACGCAGCTTCACGTTGTTTCCGATCGCGCTGAGCGGGCGCGCCATCGGCCTGCTCTACGGAGACAGCGATGAAGCCGGCGCGCTGCATTTCCAGGCCGACGAGCTGTCTCTGCTGAAGACCCTGCGCAACCAGGCGGTCCTGGCGATCAAGAACCAGCAGTAACCCGGCGCGGTTCAGCGCCCCGGCCAGCGCGCGAGCAAGCCCTCCAGCGCTGCGATCACCGACTGCCGGCGCACCGCGTCGCGGTCGCCGTCGAAGTGAAACCGCTGCGTCCCGCCGCCACCGGCGGGCCCGTCCCAGGCAATGCAGACGGTGCCCACCGGCTTGTCCGCGCTGCCGCCGTCGGGCCCGGCCACACCGCTCACCGCGACGGCAATGTCCGCGCCGCTGCGTTCGAGCGCGCCGCGCGCCATCTCGCCGGCCACCTGCTCCGACACCGCGCCGAACCTTCGCAGGCTGTCTTCGGAAACGCCGAGCATCTGCTGCTTGGCCCGATTGCTGTAGGTAACGAAGCCGCGGTCGAACCAGCCGGAACTGCCGGGCACCATCGTCACCACCTGGGCCACCCAGCCGCCGGTGCAGGACTCGGCGGTGGCCAGCGTCAGCCTGCTCGCTTTGAGCGCTGCACCGACCCGCTCGCCAAGCCGGTAAAGGTCGGGATCCATCGCTCAGCGCAGCAGCAGCCTGGCGCAGGCCAGGATGATCAGGGCATAAAACGCGGCCACGATATCGTCGAGCATCACACCGAGTCCGCCACCCACCCCGGCATCGATGCGCCCGATCGGCGGCGGCTTTGCGATGTCGAACAGCCGGAACAGGGCGAATGCCGCCGCCTGCCAGGCCGGTTGCTTCGGCGTGAAGAACAGCACCAGCATGAAGGCGACGATCTCGTCCCACACCATGCCGCCGTGGTCGTGCACCCCGAGATGCCGGCCGGTCACCTCGCAGGCCCACAGCCCGATGGCGAACATCGCGAGAATCAGCGCGAACTGCGCGGCATCCGGCAGGAAGTAGGCAGCCAGCAGATACAGCGGCACCGCGACCAGGGTGCCGACCGTACCGGGCGCCACCGGCGACAGGCCGGCGCCGAAGCCAAAGGCGATGAAATGCGCGGGATGCGTGAAAACGAAGCCCGCGGTCGCGGCAACCACGCGGCTAGCCGAAGTGGTCAAATCCACCGACTCCGGTTTCGATCAGGCCCGCGGCGCCGTTGCGCACCTTCAGGCCGCGGCCCTCGACGATGCGCCCGATGCGCGTCAGCGGCACGCCCGTCTCGCCGGACAGCGCGCCTATCGCGCCCGCCGCGCGGGCAGGTGCGGTGAACAGCAGCTCGTAGTCGTCGCCGCCGCCGAGCAGTGCGTCGCGCACCGGCGCATGGCCCTTCAGCGCCATCACCGCGGCGGTGCATGGAATCAGCTCGTAGTCGATTTCCGCGCCGACGCCAGAGCGTTCCAGAATATGACCCAGATCCGCCACCAGCCCGTCGGACACGTCGATGGCGCTGTGCGCGAGGCCGGTAAGCCGCACACCGAGCGCAACCCGCGGCATCGGCGTGTCGAGCCGCGCCTCGCAGCGCGCCAGCTCGCCGCCCTTGAGCCTGAAATCGCCCTTGCGATGCGCCACCGCCAGCGCGGCATCACCCAGTTCGCCGGAAACCCAGATGTCATCGCCCGGTTGCGCGCCGCCGCGCAGCAAGGCCTTGCCCGAAGCCACCTGACCGATCACCGTAACGGTGACCGACAGCGGTCCGCGCGTGGTATCGCCGCCGATCAGCCCCACCTCGAAACGTTCGGCCAGGCGCCAGAACCCTTCCGCGAACCCTTCCAGCCAGGCATCGTCCGCACGCGGCAGCGTGAGCGCCAGCAACGCCCAGCGCGGTTGCGCACCCATCGCCGCGAGGTCCGACAGATTCACCGCGAGCGCCTTGTGTCCAACCGCGCGCGCGTCGACGTCGGGGAAAAAATGCGTGCCTTCGACCAGCGTGTCGGTCGCCACCGCCAGCTCGCCGCTGCCGCACGCGAGCAGGGCCGCATCGTCGCCCACGCCAAGCACCGCACCCGGCGCCGGCCGGGTGAAATACCGCGCGATCAACTCGAATTCGGACGCCATGCCCGCATTCTAGCGCCGCAGCTGAGCGCGATGTTCCGAAAAACTACATGAACCGCAGAGACGCAGACAGATTTGGGTGAAGTCCTGCAGTCATTGGTGCCTTGACGGCGCGACCGCGTTGATCGCTCTTCTCCATGCGCCCCCGTCTCTGTGTGCACCCCCCGCAGGTTGCCCGCTTCTCCTTCACTCCCTGGGAATGGCCTTGAGAAAAGCCTGGTACTCGTCTTCCTTCATGGTGAAGCTGTGCTCGGCCCTGGGAAAGCCACCGCTCTTCACGTCGTCCTGGAAATCGGCGAGCGCCTTGCCGATCAGCTCCCAGCAGTTGGCATAGCGCTTCACGAACTTCGGGGTGAAACGGTCGAACAGGCCGACCATGTCGTGCAGAACCAGGTTCTGGCCGTCGCAGTGCGGGCCGGCGCCGATGCCGATGGTGGGAATCTGCAGCCGGTCGGTGATCACCTGCGCCACGCGGTCGGGAATCGCCTCGAGCACGATGGCAAAGCACCCCGCCCGCTCCATCGCCAGCGCGTCCTTCAGCAGCTGCACGCCGGCGCTGGCGTCCTTGCCCTGCACCCTGAATCCGCCGAGCTTCGACATCAGTTGTGGCGTCAACCCGATATGCGCCATCACGGGAATGCCGGCCCTGACCACCGCTTCGGCCATCGGCGCGAAATCCTCGCCGCCTTCTAGCTTGACCACGTCGGCGCCGCCTTCCTTGACCATGCGCATGGCGTTGGCCACCGCGTCCTCGGCGCAGGCGTGATAGGTGCCCAGCGGCAGATCGCCCACCAGGATGGCGCGCTTCGCCGCCCGCGAGATCGCCTTGGCATGGTGGATCATTTCATCCATCGTCACCGGCACGGTGCTCGCATACCCGAGGGCTGTCATGCCCAGCGAATCGCCGATCAGGATGCAGTCGATGCCGGCGCGGTCGACCAGCTGCGCACTCGGGAAATCCACCGCGGTGACCTGGAAGATCTTCTCGCCGCGCGCGGCCTTCGCCTGCAGATCGAAGATTGTAAGTTTCTTCACTGCTTGACCTTCCGCCATGCTCTCCTCCCTGGATTATTGTTCGCCCTGCATGCCAATATGCGTCCGCTCCACGCGCAACACCGAGAACGCCGGGCAACCCGGGCCGCGTCGGCTCAACGCCCCTTCGTCCGCGCCCGTTCCGCGACCTCTGCCGGACGCAGCTCCGCGGCAAGCTTGTCGAGCACGCCGTTCACGTACTTGTGACCGTCGGTGCCCCCGTAGCGCTTCGCCAGCTCCACGGCCTCGTTCAGTATCACCCGATAGGGCGTATCCACGCGCTCGGACAACTCCCAGGCCGCCATCAGCAGCAGCGCGTGCTCGACCGGCGACAGGCTTTCCACCTTGCGGTCGAGGTGCGGCCGAAGTTTTGCGCGCAGCGGCTCGGCGGCGGCCACCGTGGCGCGCAGCGTTTCTTCCAGAAACGCCCGATCCGCGCCGGCAAAGGCTTCGGTATCCGCCAGCTGCTTCAGCAGCTCGTCCGCGCTGGCCGCATTGAGCAGCCACTGGTAAAGCCCCTGCAGCGCCAGTTCGCGCGAGCGCCGTCTACTGCCTTTCATCGATCGCCCTCAGCAGTCCCGCCATCTCTACCGCCACGCGCGCGCAGTCGCGCCCCTTCTCCGCAATGCGCGCCTCGGCCTGCGCCTCGGTGTCGCAGGTGAGCACGCCGTTGGCGATGGGCACGCCGGAATCGAGCTGCACCGACTGGATGCCGGCGGCGGACTCGTTGGCGACGATCTCGACGTGATAGGTCTCCCCCCGGATCACCGCGCCCAGCGCGATGAGCGCGTCGACGCGGCCGCTGTTGGCAAGCTCCTGCAGGGAGAGCGGAATTTCCAGCGCGCCCGGCACGCTGGCGATCGCCAGGTTGGCCGGCCGTGCGCCGAGGCGCCGCAGTTCTTCCGTGCAGGCGGCCAGCAGTCCCTCGCAGATCTCGGCATTGAAGCGCGCGCAGACCACCGCGATTCGCAGCGATTCCGCGTCCCGCCGCTGCGGATAGCGGAAGATGTCCTGTTTGTCGGTCATGTCCGGTTCGTTCTTGATGGGCGGTTAATCGTCGTCGTGTCCCGGTGGCTGCAGATAACCGGTGACTTCCAGGTCGAAGCCCGCCATGCTGGGCATGCGCCGCGGCGCCGCCATCAGCTTCATGCGGGTAACGCCGAGATCGCGCAGGATCTGGGCGCCGATACCGTAGGTGCGCAGATCCATCTTCTGCGCCGCGGCGGGCGCCTGCGCCGCCAGTTCCTCAAGCAGCTGCGCGCCGTCCTCGGTACGGTGCAAGAGCACGATCACGCCGCTGCCCTCGCGCGCAACCGTGGCCATCGCCTCGTGCAGGTTCCAGGAATGCCGGCGGCTGTCGGTGTCGAGCAGATCGGCCACCGACAGCGGCTCGTGCACCCGCACCAGCGTTTCCTGGTCGGCACCGGCGGAACCGTACACTAGCGCGAGGTGCGCGTCGCGCGAGATCTTGTCGCGATAGGCCACCAGCCTGAACTCGCCGTGCACGGTGGCGAGCGGCCGCTCGAGCACCCGTTCGACCAGCGTTTCGGTGCGGCTGCGGTAGTGAATGAGATCGGCAATGGTGCCGATCCTGAGGCCATGGCGCACGGAAAACTCGATCAGGTCCGGCAATCGCGCCATCTCCCCGTCGTCTTTCAGGATCTCGCAGATCACCGCCGCCGGTTCGAGCCCGGCGAGCGCGGCGAGGTCGCAGCCGGCCTCGGTGTGCCCGGCGCGCACCAGCACGCCGCCGTTCTGCGCCATCAGCGGAAAGATGTGGCCCGGCTGCACGATGTCGCCAGGATGCGCGTCCTTGCGCACTGCTGCCTGCACGGTGCGCGCGCGGTCGGCGGCGGAAATGCCGGTGGTCACCCCCTGGGCCGCCTCGATCGACAGGGTGAAATTGGTGCCCAGCCGCGAGCGGTTGGCGCCGACCATCAGCGGCAGGTCGAGCTGCCGGCAACGCGCCTCGGTTAGCGTCAGGCAGATCAGGCCGCGGCCGAAACGCGCCATGAAATTGATCGACTCGGCGCTGACGAACTGCGCCGCCATTACCAGGTCGCCCTCGTTTTCGCGGTCTTCCTCGTCGACCAGGATTACCATGCGCCCGTCGCGCAGCTCGGCGATGATCTCCGGGGTGCTGCTGATGGCTGCGCTCACGTTGCCGCCTCTCCAGAGAGCATGCGCTCCACGTATCGCG
The DNA here is from genome assembly GCA_937983055.1 of uncultured Pseudomonadota bacterium. Classification (GTDB taxonomy): domain Bacteria; phylum Pseudomonadota; class Gammaproteobacteria; order Burkholderiales; family Eutrophovitaceae; genus CALJLA01. The sequence continues at coordinate 1,686 of CALJLA010000097.1, read as the reverse complement.
CCACCAGGTCCACCTCGAGGTTCACCCGGCTGCCGGCCGCCAGCCCGCCGAGATTGGTGACCGCCAGCGTGTGCGGGATCAGATTGACCGAAAAACCGTCGCGGCCGGCGCTGTTGACGGTGAGGCTCACGCCGTTGACCGTGATCGAGCCCTTGCGGGCGACATAGCGCGCCAGCGCCGGAGGATGGCGAAACGTCACCACCCGGTTGCCGTCGACCGGCTCGACCGCCACCACCTCGCCCACGCCGTCCACATGCCCGCTCACCAGGTGCCCGCCAAGCCGGTCGGCGAGGCGCAGCGATTTTTCCAGGTTGACCGCGTCGCCGGGCACGAAACCGGCGGTTACCGCGAGCGTCTCCTGCGACACGTCGAAACGCAGCGAATGCGGGCCGACGCGTACCGCAGTCAGGCACACGCCGCTGACGCTGATGCTGTCGCCGACCGCGACGTCCGCAAGGTCGAGCCCAGCGCAGTCGATCTCGATTGCCGCCATGCTGCCAGCGGCTTCCACCAGCGTGATGCGCCCCACCGCCTGCACGATGCCGGTGAACATGTCAGCCCGCCTCCGCCAGGCGCGCCCGCAACCGGAAGTCCGGCCCGACCTGGCGCAGCTCGCTTACCGAAAGCTTTACGATCTCGTCCATCCGCGTCAGCGCGCCGAGATCGAACATGCCGCGCCCGCGCGCGCCCAGCAGCACCGGCGCAAAGTACACCAGCAGCTCGTCGACCACGCCGGCGCGCAGCAGCGCACTGTGCAGGTTGATGCCCGCCTCGGTCATTACCTCGTTCAGCCCGCGGCGGCCGAGTTCCTGGCCGAGCTGCGCAAGGTCCACCTTTCCCTGCGGATCGGGCAGCACCAGCACCTCCGCGCCGCGGTCCGCCAGCGCGGCCATCTTGTCGCGATCCTCGGTCGCCGCGGCCACCAGCACCGGCCCGTCGTCGAAAATGCGCGCGGCCGGCGGTACGCGCAGCCGGCTGTCCACCACGATCCTCAGCGGCTGGCGCTCGCAGGGCACATCGCGCACGGTCAGCCGCGGGTCGTCGTCGTGCAGGGTGCCGATGCCGGTCATCACCGCGCAGCTGCGCGCGCGCCACCGATGCACGTCGCGGCGCGCCGCGGGGCTGGTGATCCACTGACTCGCGCCGTTCTCCAGCGCCGTCTTGCCGTCGAGCCCGGCCGCGATCTTGACCCGCACCCAGGGCCTGCCGCGGGTCGCCCGACTGACGAAACCGATATTGAGCTCGCGCGCCTCGCCCTCCAGCACCCCGGTCTCGACGGCGATGCCGGCGCCGCGCAGCCGCTCGACGCCCTGGCCGGTCACCCGGGTGTTCGGATCGCGCACCGCCACCACCACCCGCGCCACTCCGGCCGCGATCAGTGCCTCGCTGCACGGCGGGGTGCGGCCGTGATGGTTGCACGGCTCCAGGGTTACATAGGCGGTGGCGCCGCAGGCGGCCGCGCCGGCGGCCGTGAGCGCCTCGGCCTCTGCATGCGGTTCGCCTGCGCGCCGGTGCCAGCCCTCGCCGACCACCACGCCCTCCTTCACCAGCACGCAGCCGACCCGCGGGTTCGGCGTCGTGGTGTTCAGTCCGCGCTCGGCCAGGCGCAGCGCACGCGCCATCCAGGCGAAGTCGGCCGCGTCCGCCATTAGCGCGCCTTGCGCCGCGGGGCGGGTTTCTGCACTT
>CALJLA010000096.1 GCA_937983055.1 uncultured Pseudomonadota bacterium | reverse complement strand
AGGCGCGCCGGATCGGGCCCGACCGCTTCGCCACCGAGCTCAAAGACCGAATAATGCTGCGCAAGGACGGAGGCGAGCTGCCGGTGGAAGTCTATCGCCGCCACTTGAAGACACGCGACAGGGAGATCGTGGTGTCGGTGGTGCGGGACATCAGCGCGCGCCTCGCCGTCGACCAGGCGCTGCGCCTGCGCGACCGGGCGCTGGAATCGTCGGTCAACGCCATCGTCATCACCCGCGCCGACGGCGATCACGAGGTGGAGTACGTCAACCCCGCCTTCGAGCGGCTGACCGGCTACAGCGCCGACGAGACCCGTGGCCGCAACCTGCGCTTTTTGCAGCGCGAGGACCGGGACCAGCCCGACCTCGCCAAGCTGCGCGACGCGATCTCGCGCGGCGAAGACGCGGTCGCCCTGCTGCGTAACTACACCCGCGACGGCATGCCGTTCTGGAACGAGATGCGCATCGCGCCGGTGCAGGACGGCGAGCGCGTTCAGTACTACGTGGGCGTGCTGCACGACGTGACCGCCGCCAAGCGCTACCAGGACGAGCTGGCCCACCAGGCCACGCACGACCTGCTCACCGGCGTCGCCAACCGAACCCTGCTGGAAGACCGCATCGAGCAGGCAATCGCCTCCGCCCGCCGGCACCAGCGGCTGTTCGCGGTGGTGTTCGTGGACCTGGACCATTTCAAGCGCATCAACGACGAGTTTGGGCACACCGCCGGCGACGCGGTGCTGTGCGAGGTGGCGCTGCGCATCAAGTCGAGCATCCGCGGCGACGACACCCTGGCGCGCTATGCCGGCGACGAATTCGTCGTCATCCTGAGCGAGCTGGACAACGAGGAAGCGATCGGCACTGCCCTGATGCGGCTGCGCGGCGCGGTAAGCCGGCCGATCGAGCTCGACGGCCGCGCGGCGGCCGTCACCTGCAGCATGGGCGCCTGCGTTTACCCGCGCGACGGCGCCTCCGCCGAAGAGCTGCTGCGCCACGCCGACGCCGCCATGTACCAGGCCAAGGAAAGCGGGCGCGATGCCTACCGCTTTTTCACCCACGGGCTGAACGAGCGCAGCCAGAGCCGGGTGGAAATCGAAGGCCGCTTACGCGGCGCCATCGAGGCGGGCGAGCTCTTTCTCGAGTACCACCCCAGCATCGCGCTGGGCGACGGTTCGGTCACCGGGCTGGAGGCGTTGATCCGCTGGCGCCACCCCGAGCTGGGCGTGGTGCCGCCGGCGCAGTTCATTCCGCTGGCCGAAGAGACCGGGCTGATCGTGCCGATCGGCGACTGGGTGCTGGCTGAAGTCTGCGCCCAGCTCGCACGCTGGCGCACCGAGCACCGGCTGGCGTTGCCGGTATCGATCAACCTGTCTGCGCGCCAGTTCCGGCGCAAGGACCTGACCTCGGCAATTGCCGCCCTGCTGCGCGAGCACGATCTGCCGCCAAGCTTGCTTGGCTGCGAGGTGACCGAGGCCTCGATCCTGCACGACGTGGACGCCGCCACCCTGGTGCTCAATGCCCTGCGCGAGCTTGGTGTGACGGTGGCGCTGGACGATTTCGGCACCGGCTACTCCAGCCTGGCGTATCTGCGGCGGCTGCCGATCGACGCACTGAAAATCGACCACACGTTCGTGCGCGACCTGACCACAGACCCGGACGACAGCCAGATTGTGCAGGCGATCATCGGTCTCGCCGAGACGCTCGGCCTGACCGCGATCGCCGAAGGCGTCGAGGCGCACGAGCAGGTTGACTATCTGCGGCAGCACGGCTGCCACGCCGCGCAAGGTTTTCTCTACACCGTTCCCCTGCCTGCCGCCGACATCCCCGCCTGGCTGCAGGCACACGCCCGCACCCTGGTCGAAAAGCCCGCACGCCGGCGTCCCTGACCGGCGCCTTATCCCGCCTGCATGAATCTTGCACCGAACCGAAAAGGGACTGCGTGCTGCGTGCTGTGTGCTGTGTAAGAGGCAAAAGAAGGGACTGCATGCTCGGTGCTGCGGGCGAAGCAACAGGTCTGAAAGCGAAAGACGGCTGCTCGACGCCAATCGGGGCTGGCCGCCAGCCCGCTGCAGGACCCTGCCGCGGACCAGAATGGCGGAACCGCTATCAGACTCGCAGTGGCAGTCAAGGCGCCGTTTTTGGGGCTGTACGACGGACTTCACGCAAGCCCGGCCATGATTCGAAAGCCGGCCGACGGCCGGCCTGGCGCAGCACGCAGCACACAGCACTTATCTTTCACACCGGGAAAGGATAAACAATGGGTAGCATCATCACGCTGGCCGTGATCGCCGTGGTCGCGGTGTGGGCGATCATGGTCTACAACAACCTGGTCAACCTGAAGCATGCGGTGTCCAAGGCCTGGTCGAACATCGACGTGCTGCTCAAGCAGCGGCACGACGAACTGCCCAAGCTGGTGGAAACCTGCAAGCAGTACAAGCAGTTCGAGCAGGAAACCCTGCAACGCGTGACCGAGGCCCGCTCGCGCGTGCAGGACGCGCGGGTCAAGCAGGACATCCCCGCCCTCGGCCAGGCCGAGTCGCAGCTCCGCCTGGGCCTGGGCAACATCTTCGCCACCTTCGAGGCCTATCCCGAACTGAAGGCGGTGGAGACCTTCCAGCACCTGCTCGGCCGCATCACCGGGCTGGAAAACGCCATCGCCGACCGCCGCGAGTTCTACAACGACGCGGTCAACATCAACAACGTGCGCATCGAGCAGTTTCCCGACCTGGTCATCGCCCGCTTCTTCAGCTTCAAGCCCTTCGACCTGCTCCAGTTCGCGACCGAAGAAAAAGCCGACGTGGATATGAAGAAGCTTTTTTCTTAAGAGAGAAAAGGGCTGACGGCAGAACAGGTCCGAGTTCCGAGTGCCGAGTTCCGAGTGAAAACCAGTTAGCGAGTTTCACCGCGTCAGGCCCCAAGGAGTCACTCTTGCGTGCCGTAATTGCCGGGGGTAGTTCGATCTGGTTAGCCAGGGAGCAATCGCGATGAACGACAAGGCAGGTCGAGACACACCGTCGTCCAAGATCGTGCGATTTGAGGATCTGATCGCTTGGCAAAAGTCGAGGGTACTTGCACGCGAAATCTATCTGATTACCGGTCAGGGAGAGTTCGCACGGGATTTCGGGCTCCGTGATCAGATTCGACGTGCCGCGGTCTCGATTATGTCGAATGTCTCGGAGGGTTTCGAGCGACGCGGCCGCGCCGAGTTTCAGCACTTTCTGTCCATTGCGAAGGCGTCCTGCGCTGAGGTTCGTTCGCAGCTTTACGTCGCGCACGACGTTGGCTATCTCCACACCGGCGACTTCGAACGAGTGGCGTATGTGGCCGACGATAGCAGTCGCATTATCGGTGCATTGCGCGCATCGCTTCGTCAGCCCCGTCCGGCCACGTAGCCCCATTAAGAATCGCACCTCAGCCGACTTCTGCCGTCGGCGCGGCTCTTCCCTGCATCTGCATCTGATGCCGGCCAAAGGCCGGCCTCACTCGGAACTCGGAACTGGGAACTCGGAACCGCCTGTCTGATGTCCTCCTTCCGTCTAAAAATCATCGAACCCCTCACCGTCGGGGGCTACCTGGTGCTGCTGCTGGTGGGGCTCGAGCTGCAGTCGCTGACGGGGTGGCTGTGGTCGCTGGCGGGCGTGGCGCTGCTGGCGTTCGCGGCGTGGACGATGAGCTTTCGCCGCTGGCGCGCGATCCTGGATACGCCGACCTCGCGCATCGCGTCGGCGGCGCAGGGCTATGTCGAGCTGATGGGGCGGGCGCTGCATCACCCGGGCGGCCCGGTGCTGTCGCGCATTTCCGCCCTGCCCTGCATCTGGTACCGCTACGTCATCGAGCAGCGCGCCGGCAGGGATCGCTGGCGACGCATCGACAGCGGCCGCAGCGACGAGTCGTTCATTCTCGACGACGGCAGCGCGCGCTGCCTGGTGGACCCCGAGCATGCCGAGGTCATCACGCGTCGCAAGGAAACCTGGATCAAGGGCGACTACCGCTACACCGAGTGGCTGATCCTGCCGCAGGCCACGCTCTACGGCATCGGCGCGTTCTCGACCCTGGGCGGCGCCAATGCCGAGCTGAACGAGCGCCGCGACATCTCCGAGCTGCTGGCCGAGTGGAAGCGCGACAAGGTGCAGCTGCATAGCCGCTTCGACCTGGACGGCGACGGCGAGATCAGCGAAGAGGAATGGATGCTGGCCCGCCAGGCCGCGCGGCGCGAGGTGCAGAAGCGCCACCGCGAAATCCGCCTCGACGCCGGCACTCATGTGCTGCACAAGCCCGCCGACGGCCGCCTGTTCCTGCTCTCCGACCTGGACCCCAACGCGCTCGCCCGCCGCTACCAGCTGTGGGCCTGGGTACACCTGGCCGCGTTTCTCGCCGCGGTGGCGGGCGCGGCGTGGCTGTGGGTTGGGTAAATAAAGGCCGAGGGCCGAGAAAAACAGGACTGCGTGCTGCGTGCTGCGTGCTGCGTCATGCCGGCCTGCGGCCGGCTCCAGAAGCCGATCTCATCACGGGAGACGCGGAGGAAAACTGGAAACCGGACTTGGGACTCAGGACTCAGGAGTCAGGACTTAAGAAGAACCCTGAGCGAACCACCAAGGCACCAAGACACCAGGAAGTGCGTCCCTGTTTCTCTTGGTGACTTTCGTGCCTTTAGCTACTGCTCACGTTGGCAGTGCCAACATAGGCAAACGCCGCAAAGAGCCGCTTCGCGGCGTGTTGTGTGTTTCGTCCTTGAGGCCGGCCGCAGGCCGGCACACGCAGCACACAGCACGCAGCACCTTCCTTAGTCGCCCAGCACCGCCGCCGCCTCGGCGCGCCCGAGCTCGCGCGCGATGTCGTAGGCGGTCTTGTCGCGGTTGTCTTTCAGCGCGGGATCGGCGCCGCGCTCGAGCAGCAGGCGCACGGCGCCGGTCTGGCCATAGCCGGCGGCCCACATCAGGGCGGTCAGGTCGTTGTGGTAGCGGGTGTTGACGTCGATGCCGGCATCGAGCAGCCGCCGCACCACTTCGACATGGCCGGCGCCGGCGGCGTAGATCATCGCGGTCTTGTAAACCTGGTCGACGGCGTCGATGCGCGCGCCGCGCTCCAGCAGCAGCTGCACCACGTCGGCATGGCCCTCGACCGCGGCCGCCATCAGCGGGGTGACTTTCTCCAGGTTGGCGAGATTGACGTCGCCGCCGCTGTCGAGCAGCAGCCGCACCATGTCGGCATCGCCCTGCTCGGCGAACATCAACAGCGCGGTGTTGCCGCCACGGTTGCGGGTGTTGACCGCCGCGCCCTCGGCCAGCACGCGGCGGGCAAGGCCTGCGTCCTTGGCGCGGGCGGCGGCCACCAGCTGCGCATTGAGGGTGTAGCGGTCGGGCTCAGCCTGCTGAGCCTGCGCGGCCGGCGCCAGCAGCACGGCGGCCAGCATGACGAGCATCGATTTGCGCATACGTTTCAATATTTTTCCTATATGAATCCAGATTTTGCCGATCCTTGTGGCGGTATGAATTGTCATCTATAGTTCCGCGGCTCGCAATTTACCGTCCGTTTTAAGCGGGGGGCGGTTGCGCAGTGCGGCAAAAACAAAGAACCCTTTTCGGGAGGCTTCATGAACGCACATACGAGAGTACTGGCCCTTGCCGTCGCGGTCGCGATGGCGGGCGGCCTGAGCATCGCGCAGGCGCAGGACACGACCACCCTCAAGAAACAGATCCCCAGCACTGTCCAGCCGGTTAACCAGGCCCGCCTTACCAAGGCCGATACCGAAGCAAAAGACTGGCTGATCACCAACGGCGGTTATTCGCAGCAGCGCTTCTTCCCCGGCAGGCAGATCCATACCGGCAACGTTTCCAGGCTCCGCCCGGCGTTCGTGTTCCAGACCGCCGTCATGGAGTCGATGGAAACCGCGCCACTGGTAGTCGACGGCACCATGTTCCTGACCACCTCGTACAACCATGTGTACGCGATCAACGCGGTCACCGGCGAAGAATACTGGCACTACAAGCACGACATGGGTCCGATCACCGTGTACTGCTGCGGCCCGAACAACCGCGGCGTGGCGGCGCTGGACGGCCTGCTGTACATGGGCACGCTGGACGCGCGCCTGGTGGCGCTGGACATGAAGACCGGCAAGCGCGTGTGGGACACCGAAATCGCCGATCCGGAAAAAGGCTATTCGGAAACGATGGCGCCGGTGGCGGTGGACGGCAAGGTGCTGATCGGCACCAACGGTGGCGAGTACGGCATCCGCGGCTTCGTGAAGGCTTTCGACGCAAAGACCGGCAAGCTGCTGTGGACGTTCTACACCATCCCGGAGAAGGGCCACGAGGGCGTGTGGGCCACGCATGACGCAGTGGGCCGCGACATGCTGCGCGACATCGCCAAGGAAAAGCGGACGCTGGCCGAAAAAGGCGGCGACTTCTACCAGACCCTGGGCGGCGGCGTGTGGATGCCCCCGGCAGTCGACCTCGAGACCCGCACCATCTACTTCGTGGTGGGCAATCCCTCGCCCGATCTGTACGGCGACATCCGCCCCGGCGACAACCTGTACACCGACTCGATCGTCGCGGTCGATCTGGACAAGGGCACCTACAAAGCCCACTTCCAGTACATCGCGCACGACGTGTGGGACCTCGACGCGGTCAGCCCGCCGGTTATCACCAAGGCCAAGGGCAAGGACGGCAAGATGCAGAAGGTCGTCGTCCACGGCGGCAAGACCGGCTTTGTTTACGTGCACGATCCGAAGACCCTCGCGCTGATCCGTCATTCCGACGCGATGGTGCCGCAGGAAAACGTCTGGGTGCTGCCGACGCCGGAAGGCGCGCGCATGCTGCCGGGCGCCAACGGCGGCGTCGAATGGAACCCGATGGCGGTGAACGAGAAGCTCGGCATGGCCTATGCCGCCAACCTGCACCAGCCGATGACCTACCACGTCGAGCCGGCCGAGTACCCGGGCGGCGACAAGCTGTGGCTGGGCGGCGCTTTCAAGGTGATTCCGGGCGAGCGCCAATGGGGCCGCCTTGCCGCGGTCGACATGAACACCGGCAAGATGGCCTGGCACGCCGACACCGACCAGCCGCTGATGGGCGGCGTGCTGGCTACCGGCGGCAACCTGGTGTTCACCGGCGAAGGCAACGGCTGGTTCAACGCCTATGACGCCCGCAACGGCAAGAAGCTGTGGTCGTTCCAGTGCGGCGCCGGCGTCAATGCGCCGCCGGTTGCGTACGAAGTCAACGGCAAGCAGTACATCGCGGTTGCGGCGGGCGGCAACACCCAGCTCGACTTCAAGCGCGGCAACAGCATTTTCGTGTTCGCGCTGCCGTAAACTTTTCGGCGCGATAGCCGTTCAAACCGAGTAGTCGGAAGGGCCGCCTTCGGGCGGCCCTTCCCTGTTTTTGGATGACAGGAAAGTGAATCCGATGAAATTCTCCCCCGCGCTGATCGCCCTTGTCCTTGCCGCGAGCGCCGGCACCGCCGCCGCGCAGGCCACCTCGGCCGGCGACCCCGAGGCCGGCAAGGCGCTGGCCGAGCAGATGTGCGTCGCCTGTCACGGCCCGGACAAGACCCTGAACAACGAGACGCCGATCCTGGCGGGCCAGACCTGGCGCTACCTGTACCTGCAGATGAAGGACTACAAAGAAGGCCGCCGCACCAACGAGTTCATGAGCCCGCTCATGAAGGACATGAGCCGCAAGGACATGTACAACCTGGCGGCCTACTACGCCGGGCAGACCTACAAGGGCCAGAACGAGAAAGGCAGCTCCGAGCTGATCGACAAGGGCCGAAAGGTCGCCGAAGCCGCCCTGTGCACCATGTGCCATCTCGGCGGCTTCAAGGGCCAGAACGAGGTGCCGAAAGTCGCCGGGCAGCACTACAGCTACATCGTGAAGCAGCTGACGGCGTTCAAGAACAAGGAGCGCACCAACGACGCCGGCACCATGACCGCCTACATGTCGGGCGTATCGAAGGAAGACATGGAAGCGGTGGCGTCGTACGTGGCGACGCTGAGCGACTGAGAGAAAAGTGCTGCGTGCTGTGTGCTGCGTAAGAAAAGACAGGGCCTGAGGGCCGAGGAAAGACAGGTTCCGAGTTCCGAGGCCCGAGTTCCGAGTAAGCCGGCCTTGAGTTCGGTGACTAAGTGACTAGGTGATTAGGTAAACGGTAATGTCCAGTTCCGAGGATCGAGCACCGAGCACCAGTCTTTCTCCGAGTCCCGAGTCCTGAGTCTTGAGTCCTGAGTCCGCAGCGTTAGTCGATCCATCCATTCCCCAATGCGAGCACACAACTTCCCCGCCCTCGGCCCGCACGGATTTCATCGCATCCACTATTACGAGTGGGGCGAGGCGGACAATCCGCGGGTAGTGATGTGCGTGCACGGGCTGACCCGCACCGGGCGCGACTTCGACGAGCTGGCCAAGGCGCTGGCGCGCGAGTACCGGGTGATCTGCCCCGACGTGGTCGGCCGCGGCAAGAGCGCCTGGCTCACCCACAAGGAAGACTACGGCTACCCGCTGTATTGCGCCGACATGGCTGCGCTCATCGCGCGCAGCGGCGCCGAACGCATCGACTGGGTCGGCACGTCGATGGGCGGCATCATCGGCATGCTGCTGGCGGCGCACCACGGCAACCCCATCGGCCGGCTGGTGATCAACGACGTCGGTCCTTTCATTCCGAAGGCGGCGCTGGAACGCATCAAGCATTACGTCGGCAAGGACCCGATGTTCGAGTCGCTGGACGAGGCCGAGACCTATGTGCGGCTGGTATCTGAGCCGTTCGGCCCGCTGAGCGACGAGCAATGGCGGCATCTCACCGTGACCACCGTCAAGCCGCGCGACAACGGCAAGTACGGCCTGGTGTACGACCCCTCGCTGGCGCACGCCTTCGCCGGCACCATCAGCGACGTCGAGCTGTGGCACTTCTGGGACCAGATCCGCTGCCCCACGCTGGTCATCCGCGGCAAGACCTCCGACCTGCTGCTCGAACACACCGCCGAGGAGATGACGCGCCGCGGCCCGCGCGCCCGCCTGGTCGAGTTCGAGGGCATCGGTCACGCGCCGATGCTGATGGACA
>CALJLA010000095.1 GCA_937983055.1 uncultured Pseudomonadota bacterium | reverse complement strand
TGCTGCATGGCCAGACCCGCTACAACATCGCTTCGCGCTTCATCGATGAGATCCCGGCAGAACTGCTGCGCCGGATCAACACGCCGGCACCGGCCTATGCCGCACCCGCGTTTCGCACCGGCACGCCGGCGGCCGCGCCGGCAGTGCGCAGCACGGCCGCCCTGCCGGGCGGCCTGCGCATCGGGCTGTCGGTGGTGCATCCCAAGTTCGGCTCAGGGGTCATCGTGCAGGCCGAGGGCCGCGGCGCCGATGCGCGCGTGCAGGTTAACTTCCGCGCCGGTGGCCTGAAGTGGCTGGCGCTGGAGTACGCCAAGCTCACCCCGGCCTGAACCGTCAGTCCGGGGCCGGCGGTCCGCCGCCTGCCGCCACGGCCGGCATGCCCGCCGCACCGAACACGTCCCGGTAGCTGGCGTACACCGAGGGCAGCAGCAGGGGCGTGACCAGCCACAGGCCGGGATTGGCTTGCGGGCTCAGACCGCCGAAAGGCAGCATCGCCAGGAACAGCACTGCCAGCGCGATGGCGCCGTAGACCGTGAACGCGCCGAAATTGCGCCAGCAGGCCCTCACCGACAGGCCCAGGGCCGGCAGCGGCGCAAGCCGGCTGAATAGCACCAGCATCGGCGAAAACCACATCGCCATCAGCAGCGGCACCGACAGCGCGGTGCCCACCAGCAGCGAGCGCATCACTGCGCCCAGCGCCGCGGCCAGCGCCTCGGTGTCCGCCGGGTCGATGCGGCCGGCAGCGATCTGCTGCATCTCGCTGCCGCCGAGCGCAACCATCACCGACACGATCGCCACCTGTCCAAGCAGATAGACGCCGCCCAGCGTGGTCAGGTGCACCGGATTGTCGCGCAGCCCGGACCACAGGTGCGACAGCCGCAGCTCGCCGCCGCCTGCCTGCGATGCCGCGCCGCGCGTCAGCCCTGCGACAACTCCCGGATAGATCAGGAGCAGCAGCACGCCGAGCACCGTGACGTAGGTGGCCAGCGCCACCGCGGCATACAGGATCGCGGTGTACAGAATCCAGGTAAAGGGCTGGCCCCGAAACAGCGTAAAGCCCTCCGCCAGCCAGCGCGCGCCGCGGCCGGCGCGCACCCGTCGCGGTTCGATTGCCTGATGCATCTCAGGCCTGAAGCCGCAACGGCGCCGCCGCCGACTCGCGGTGATGCTGCAGTATCCGGCGAAAACGCTCGGGATCGTGGGCGTGGGTCAGCTCGCCGGGCCGGGGCAGATGGAAGTCGTACAGCCGCGACACCCAGAAGCGCAGCGCGCCGGCGCGCAGCATGGACGGCCAGGCCTCGCATTCCGCCGGAGTGAAGGGCCGCACCGACTGATAGGCGTCGAGCAGCGCCTGCGTGCGCGCCGGATCGAGCATGGCGTCGCTGGTGGTGCACCAGTCGTTCACCGTGATGGCCACGTCGTAGACCAGGCTGTCGATACAGGCGAAATAGAAGTCGATGAATCCGCCCACCTGCGCCCCGTCGAACAGCACGTTGTCCCTGAACAGGTCGGCGTGCACGACGCCGGCCGGCAGTTCGGCGCGCGACACGGCGGCCTGATACTCGATCTCCGAGCGCAGCAACTCGATGTCCCGGGTCTTGAGGAACGGATAGATCTCCGGCGCCACCGCGGTCCACCAGGCCGGGCCCCGCAGGTTGTCAAGCCGTCCGGGAAAGGTCTGCCCCGACTTGTGCAGATCAGCCAGCACCTCGCCGACGCGCGCGCAATGCGCTGGCTCCGGGTCCATCACCGGCGCGCCCGGCAGACAGGTGACGATGGCGGCTGGCTTGCCGTTGAGCTCGCCAAGGAATGCATTCTGCAGGTTGGCGATCGGCTTGGGCACGGGCAGCCCGTGATTGGACAGATGCGCCATCAGGTCGAGGTAGAACGGCAGTTCGTCGCGGGTCAGCTTCTCGAACAGCGTCAGCACATACACGCCGTGAGTGGTGGTGACGAAGTAATTGGTGTTCTCGATGCCGGACAGGATGCCGCGCTGCTCCTTAAGCGTGCCGATCGAGTAGTTCCTGAGCCACGCGGAAAGCTGCGCGGGCGTAACCGTCGTGAAGACCGACATCGTGGCCTCGGGCTGCGGGTCTAGAGGTTGAGCTGTGCTTCGCGTTCGGCCGCGGACGGCTCGAAGGTGCGCTTTTCGTAATGATTGAAGATCGCCTCGACGATCTTCTCCGGCTCGTCGATGATCTGGATCAGGTCCATGTCCGGCGGATGGATCATGGCTTCGCTGACGAGGGTCGTGCGCAGCCAGTGCACCAGGCCGCGCCAGAACGCCGTGTTCACCAGGATGATCGGGATACGGCGCGACTTGCCGGTCTGCACCAGGGTCAGCGCCTCCATCAGCTCGTCCATCGTGCCGAAGCCGCCCGGCAGCACCACGTAGGCGGATGCGAATTTCACGAACATCACCTTGCGCGCGAAGAAATGGCGGAAGGTCTGGCTGATGTCCTGAAACGCGTTCGACATCTGTTCGTGCGGCAACTGGATGTTGAGGCCGACCGACAGCGACTTGCCGAAGTAGGCGCCTTTGTTGGCGGCCTCCATGATGCCGGGCCCGCCGCCGGAGATCACCGCGAAGCCGGCATTGGAGAGGCTGCGCCCAATGTCCTCGGCAAGCTCATAGTACGGATGACCCGGCTGCACGCGCGCGCTGCCGAAGATGGAGACGGCCGGACGGATGTGCGCGAGCCGTTCGGTGGCTTCGACGAACTCTGCCATAATTCCGAACACCCGCCACGACTCGCGCGCCGACCAGGTCTTCTCGACCAGCTCGGGTGCCAGCGGTACCGGGATCTTCTGTTTCTCGCTCATCGCCCCACCCTCGCGGCTTGCGCCGATGAAAACGCTGCTGTTGATTGACGGTTCCTCGTACCTGTACCGGGCATTTCACGCTCTGCCGGATTTGCGCAACAGGAACGGAGAACCCACGGGCGCGGTGCACGGCGTGCTCAATATGCTGCGCCGATCGCGGAAGGAAACCGCGGCGGATTATATCGCTTGCGTATTCGACGCAAAAGGAAAGACCTTTCGCGACGACCTGTATCCACAGTACAAGGCCAACCGTCCGCCGATGCCGGACGACCTCGCGCTGCAGATCGAACCGATTCACGCCTGCATCCGCGCCATGGGCGTCCCGCTCATCATGCTGGAGGGCGTCGAGGCGGACGATGTCATCGGCACGCTCGCCCGGCAGGCGGCAGCCCGGGGCATGCACACGGTGATCTCGACCGGCGACAAGGACATCGCCCAGCTGGTGAGTCCGCAGGTGACCGCCGTGAACACCATGTCGAACGAGACGCTGGACGAGGCGGGCGTGCAGAAGAAGTTCGGCGTGACCCCGGCGCAGATGATCGACTTCCAGACCCTGGTCGGCGACACGGTCGACAACGTGCCGGGCGTCGACAAGGTCGGGCCGAAGACCGCGGCCAAGTGGCTGGCGCAGTACGGCAGCCTGGACGCCGTCATCGCTCACGCCGACGAGATCGGCGGCAAGGTCGGCGAAAACCTGCGCAAGGCAATCGACTGGCTGCCCAAGGCAAGACAGCTGCTGAGCATCAAGACCGACGTCGAGCTGCCGTTTTCGGTGGAGACGCTGCAGCCCGGGCCGCAGGATCGCGACAAGCTCACCCGACTGTTCGAGCGGCTCGAGTTGCGCACGCTGCTGAAGGAGCTGCAATCAGATTCGGGCGAAGCGGTTTCGCCGCCGGCGGGCGGCGTCGCGCCAACGCCGGTGCCGCCACCGGCGGCCACCGAGCGCCACTATGAAACGGTGCTCGACGAAGCCCGGCTCGATGCCTGGGCGGAGCGCCTTGCCGCGGCCGGGCTGGCCTGCATCGACACCGAAACCACCAGCCTCGACCCGATGAGCGCCGAACTGGTCGGCCTGTCGCTGAGCGTCGAACCGGGGCGTGCGGCCTATATCCCGGTCGGGCATCGCTACGCCGGCGCGCCGGCGCAACTGCCCCGCGATGCGGTGCTTGCGCGCCTGCGCCCGTGGCTGGAAGACGCCGGCCGGCGAAAACTCGGACAGAACCTGAAATACGACATGCACGTGCTCGCCAATCACGGCATCCGGCTGGCGGGCGTCGCCCATGACACGTTGCTGCAGTCGTATGTGCTGGAATCGCATCGCCCGCACGACATGGACAGCCTGGCGCTTCGCCATCTGGGCGTGACCACCATCAGCTACGACGACGTCACCGGCAAGGGAGCGTCGCGGATCGGGTTCGAGCAGGTCTCGGTCGAGCCCGCCACCGAGTACTCCGGCGAGGAGGCCGACATCACCTTGCAGCTGCATCGCGCGATGTATCCGCAGCTTCAGCGCGAAGAGCCGCTCGATCGTGTCTACACCGGCATCGAGCTCCCGGTGCTCGAGGTGCTGTTCGCGATGGAGCGGCACGGCGTGCTGCTCGATACCGCCCTGCTCGAGGCGCAGTCGGCCGAGCTCGGCGCCAAGATTCTCGACATCGAACGCGAGGTTCATCGCCAGGCCGGGCAGCCGTTCAATCTCGGCTCGCCGCGCCAGCTTCAGGAAATCCTGTTCGAACGGCACCGGCTGCCGGTGGTGAAGAAAACGCCCAGCGGTCAACCCTCCACCGACGAGGACGTGCTGCAGCAGCTGGCGCTGGACCATCCGCTGCCGAAGCGCATCCTGGAGTTTCGCGCGCTGTCGAAGCTGAAATCGACCTACACCGACAAGCTGCCGCGCATGCTGAACGCGACGACCGGTCGCGTGCACACCAATTATGGACAGGCGGTGGCGGTGACCGGCCGCCTGGCGAGCAACGACCCCAACCTGCAGAACATTCCGGTGCGCACGCCTGAAGGGCGCCGCATCCGCGAGGCCTTCATCGCGCCCCCCGGCTGCCAGATCGTGTCGGCGGACTATTCACAGATCGAGCTGCGCATCATGGCGCACCTGTCGCAGGACGCGAACCTGCTGCAGGCGTTTGCCGCCGGCGAAGACGTGCACCGGCATACCGCCTCGGAGATCTTCTCGGTGGCACCGGCCGCCGTCAGCAGCGAGCAGCGGCGCTACGCCAAGGTTATCAACTTCGGCCTGATCTACGGCATGTCGGCGTTCGGTCTGGCCTCCCAGCTCGGCATCGAGCGCGCCGCCGCCCAGCAGTACATGGACCGCTACTTCCAGCGCTATCCCGGGGTCGCGCAGTACATGCAGGACACCCGCGAGCGCGCCCGCGAACGCGGCTATGTCGAAACCGTGTTCGGCCGCCGGCTGTATCTTCCCGAAATAAAGAGCAGCAACAACGCTCGCCGCCAGGGCGCCGAGCGCGCGGCGATCAATGCGCCGATGCAGGGAACGGCCGCCGATCTGATCAAGCTGGCGATGATCGCGGTGCACAACCGCATCTGCGCCGACGGGCTGCGCACGCGTTTGATCATGCAGGTGCACGACGAGCTGGTGCTGGAAGCGCCCGACGACGAACTGGAAAGCGTCAGAACCCTGCTGCCGGAGCTGATGGCCGGAGTGGCGAAGCTTGCGGTCGCGCTGGTCGTGGACGTCGGCGTCGGTCCGAACTGGGAAAAAGCGCACTGATCGCCGCGCGCTTTAGTTGCCTATGCCGGCTGTATCGGACTATAAACGGTGAATGCAATGCGCCCTGCGTATGAAGGCCGTCGCGTCCGTATGACAGCCCCCCACCGCCGCCAGTCCCGTCCGGTGGCCGCCTGCGTGCGCTGCGGCCGCGTACACAGCGCCGGATCGGAAACCACGGTCATCTGCAGCCGTCCGGAACCCGGCGGCGGCATCTGCGGCGGCCGCATCACCTGGCGCACCAACCCCAACGACTGGTCCGAGTGCCCCCATTGCGACGCAAGCGGCACCCGCGACGGCGCAGCGTGCCAGCGCTGCCATGGGGACGGCTGGTTGCTGGGGCGGGCGGACTGAGTTCTCTGCGGCATCCGCTGGCTGCCGCAGCAATCCTTCTGCGATGCCGTTGAATCGTATCCCGAACGTGCTCACGATTGCCGGCGTCGACCCATCGGGCGGCGCCGGCGTGCTCGCCGACGTCAAGGCGATCAGCGCGCTGGGCGGCTATGCCTGCGCCGTGATCACCGCGCTCACGGCGCAGAACACTCGCGCCGTCACCGGCATCCATCCGGTGCCGCCGTCGTTCGTGCGCGAACAGCTCAACACGCTGTTCGATGACGTGACCCTCGACGCGGCAAAGATCGGGATGCTCGGCCAACGGCCGGTGATCGAGGCAGTAGCCGAGCGACTGGCGAAGTTCCGGCTGACGCACGTGGTGTTGGACCCGGTGATGGTCGCCAAGAGCGGCGACGCGCTGCTCGAGCGCGAGGCGGTCGGCGCGCTGCGCGAAGCGCTGCTGCCGCAAGCCACCATGATCACCCCCAACCTGCCGGAGGCCGGCGTGCTGCTCGGCGAGGCCGCGCCGCAAAACGTTGCCGGGATGCGCCGCTGCGCGGAGGCGCTGCACCGCCTGCTGGGCAAAGCAGGCCGCTGGGTCTACCTGAAGGGCGGCCACCTGCCGGGCAAGGAAGCCGTGGATCTGCTGTTCGACGGCGAGCGCATGATCGAGCTCAAAGCGCCGCGGGTGGACACGCGCAACACCCACGGTACCGGCTGCACCCTGTCGGCCGCGCTGGCCGCGCTGCTGCCGCAGGCGACGGACACACCCGATGCCGCCCGGCGCGCCAAGGACTATCTGACCGGGGCCCTGCGCCGCGCCGACGAACTTGCCGTCGGCGGCGGCCACGGCCCGGTGCATCACTTCCACGCGCTGTGGAAGCGCTGATCTAGTTCAACATCCCCGGCAGCCACAGCACCAGCGCCGGCCACACCGACACGATCACGATCACCGCGATGAAGCTCACATAGAACGGCAGCGAGGCGAGGATCGCCCGTTCGTAGCTGACGCCGGCGATCTGCGCCGCGGTCATCAACGTCATGCCAACCGGCGGCGTCACGTTGCCGATGTTGAGGGTGACGATCATCACGATGGCGAAGTGCAGCGGGTCGAAGCCTAGCTGCACCATTGCCGGCACCAGCACCGGCGCGACGATTACCAGCGCGGGCAGCACGTCGACCAGGGTGCCGATCAGCAGCAGCAGCGCGTTGACCAGCATGATCTGCACCAGCGGGTCGGCACTGACGGTGGCAATCATCTCGGCCGCCTCGCGGGTGACGCCCGAGCGGGTGACGAACCAGGCGAGCACCGTGGAGGCGCCCAGCAGAAAAAACACCACGCCGGACAGGCGCACCGTGGTAGCCAGCGCATCCAGCAGATCGCGCCACGCCAGCGTACGGTAGAAGAACAGCCCGATCGCCACGGCGTAGACCGCGGCGAAGGCGGACGCCTCGGTCACGGTCGACAACCCGCCAAGAATGCCGCCGAGAATGATCACCGGCACCAGCAGGGCCGGCAGGGTGGGCAGCAGCGCGCGCAGCGCAATCGCGAGCCCGCCGCTGCCATGCACCGGAACCCGCCGGCGCCACGCGAGCCATCCGCGCACCGCCAGCCGCGCGCCGGCCATCAGCAGCCCGGGCACGATGCCGGCGACAAACAGCGAAATTACCGATACGTCGTACAGCATCGATGCGTACACCACCATCACCACGCTGGGCGGAATGATCGGCCCGATGATCGAGGAGCAGGCGGTCACCGCCGCGCTGTACTCGGCCGGATAGCCCTCCTTCTTCATCGCCGGAATCAGCAGCTTGCCGATGGCAACGGTGTCGGTGATCGCGGCGCCGGTCAGCCCGGCGAAGAACACGCTGGTGGTGATATTGACGTGGCTCAGCGCGCCGCGCACCCGCCCGAGCAGCGCGTTGTTGAAGTCGATCAGGCGCTGGGTGAGTCCGGCACGGTTCATCAGCTCGGCGGTGAAAATGAAGTAGGGAATCGCCATCAGCAGAAACCCGCCCACGCCGGAGAACATGCGATCGGCAATGATCTCGAGGAATCCGATGCCGCCGATCGCCGCCGCGCCGGCCAGCCCGGAATACACCATCACCAGCCCGATCGGCAGGCCGATCAGCAGCAGGACGAAGAACACCGCGAGCGCGATTGCAAGCATCCGGCGCGCCTCAGTCCACCGCCGGCAACGCGTCCTGCGCCGCTGGCGCGTCCACCGGCTCGAGCAGCCGCACGCCGTCCGCCAGGTGAACGAGCAGCACCGCGCCGCTCACCGGCACGCAGGCCGCCACCCAGCGACCGTCGATCTGGATGCGGTCCGACACCATGTACATCTGGGTCGAGAAGCTGAAGAAATCCCAGCCGTACCAGATGAGCAGCAGCGCGAACAGCGCTATCGCCGCGACGCCTGCCCGGCGCAGCAGCCGCCTCAGCGGCGCCGGCAGCAGGCGCACGAACATGGTGAGCGCGACGTGCTCGCCGGCCTTGAACGCCACCGTGATGCTGAGCATGCCGATCCAGGGGATGAACAGCCGGGCGAGCGAGTAGGTCCAGCTCAGCGCTTCGCCGGTAATCGCCATGTAGAAGAATCCGATGAAGGAAATTGACAGCATGGCCAGCACGCAGCCGATGCAGGCGGCGATGACGACGCGGTTCACGGCATCGCTTAGCTGTCGAAGAATCGTGGCCAAGGTCACTCGGATATCGGCGCAGACCTCAAGAGCATACCTGCGAAACACGAAGGCACGACGGGTTTCCGTGGAGCGAGTCACGACCGGAGACCAGGTGCAGTTCCCGGCAATTGTCCGAGCGCAGCCACCCACTTACCGTTATCAAAGTAAGGCACGCTGCATTTCCGCGAATCTCTTCGTGCCTTCGTGTTTCGCTTCTTATCTTTTTCGCTTGAGCGCCTTTCGGCACCCGCAGCTAGCGCCCATAGCGCTGCCGGTCGCGGGTATTGATCTCTTTCTCGATGCGCGCAACTTCCGCCCACAGGCCGTCCACCAGCTTGGCGTCCACGCCGAAATCGCCGGTGATCCACTGCTTCCAGGCCGGGCGGGCGATCGCCGCCATCCGGTCGCGCTCAGCCTGGGGCAGGATGTAGCACTGCTTGAAGTGCTTGCAAACATTAAGGGCAAGTTCATTTTGTCAGGTTAT
>CALJLA010000094.1 GCA_937983055.1 uncultured Pseudomonadota bacterium | reverse complement strand
TTGCTGGCGGGCGCCGAAACCGGGGATGTCGCGGAACTGCCGCCGGCGCTGCGCGCCTGGCTGGGCGGCGCCGCCGTCGACGACGGTGCCTCCGCCTTCGATTTCGACTGCGCCGGCACGGCACTGCGGGCGCGCCTGCTCGGGCGCGTGGGCCGGCAGTGGCTGCTGCAGCTCGAGCGGCGCGCCGCGTCGGCGTCGCCGCCCCTGCTTTCCTCCTTCCGCCTGACCCAGCGCGAGATGGAGGTGCTGATGTGGGTGTCGAAAGGCAAGACCAACAAGGACATCGGCGACATTCTCGGCCTGAGCCCGCGCACGGTGAACAAGCATCTCGAGCATGTGTTCGAGAAGCTTGGCGTGGAAACGCGCACCGCCGCGGCCGCGATCATGGCCGCAGCCGCCGGCGGGGACTGAGCGACCGCGGACCGGCCGGGATGCCGGGCTACTGCCCGTCGCCGCCGGGTTCGCTGCGCGGATGACGCTGCAGGTGCGCGCGGCATTCGGCCGAAAGATCGGCCTCCTTCTGCTTCAGGCAGCGCGCGACGCGACCTTTGCCGGGGCGCACATCCGCGCATAGCCGGCCGGCATCCTGCGCACAGGGATGACGCGCATGCGCTTCGTCGATCTTTGCCCGGCACGGGGCGGACAGGCGGTCGCGGTTGTCCGAAAGGCAGCGCATCACCCGGCCGTGTCCCGGCGCGATATCGCCGCAGAACTGCTTCGCGTCGGCCCGGCAGGCCTCGGCAACATCTTCCATCTTGCGGCGGCCTTCGTCCATGCGATCGCGGCAGTCTCGGGAGAGCGCCGCCTCATTCTGTTTCAGGCATCGCCCAATGCGCCCGCCGCCCGGCTGCACGTCCTTGCAGAACTTCTGCACGTCCGCGCGGCAGGCGCCGTGCTCCTCCTGGGCGAGCGCAGCAGGAATGAGCACGACGGCGCAGGCGGCCGCCAAGAAACACGATGTCATTGTCTTCACGTATGCATCCCCCTGATCGGAAAGAACCGCGTTTCGCGCGGCCGGCGACCGCGACTGCGTCAACAACGGTTCACGCGGGCGGAGCGTTTACACCGGGCCGCCGCCTTCGCTATGCCGCGAGAATCAGACAGGTGGTCGAGCCGTGGGCGTAGAGCCGTCCGTCGGGGCCGGTCAGCCGGCCGCGTGTGCTGTCTGCCGCGGACCGGCGGTGGCACGCGCTTCGAGGTGGATCTGCCCGCAGCGCCGGCCCCGCCCCCCCCTGAACCGTCCCCGGCGCCCCGGCAGTGCGCCGCAGCATCGGTGCCGGGGCGAGACCTGCGGGCATCGTTGGCAGCCGGTGGTCCAGAGTGCTGAATCGCGCCGCAACATCGGGCCTGTCGGGTGGTTTCCTTACTTCGAACGCCGTATCAGAGGCGATTGCGGCGGAAAGCTCGTTGACATCGCCAATCACACAGGCGTAGCGTGGATCGTGCTGTATCCGGCCTTGTGTTCGCTGCAGCAAAACGCACAAGCAACAGCCGCGTCCACGGATCAGGGCCTGCACCTAGCAGCACCGGTTGTGCCATAACAACGACACGGAGGAGAGCGGCATATGGAGTTCAACATCCTGAAGCACTTCAAGGGTCTGGAGCAGATGCCGATCGATCCGCTGAAAGCGGACGAGATCGGCACCTCGCTGTTCCTGACCGGCAACATGGGTCCTCGCATTTCCGAGAAGATGGACGAGAAGGCGAAGAAGGCCGGGATGTCGCGCCGCGACTTCATCCGATCCTCGGTCGGCTTCTCGGCGGCGATGGTTGCGGCGAACGAAATCACCGGCATGAAGTTCTTCGAGGTCGGCGCCGCCGAGGCGGCGGACATCGACGCCAAGAACGAAGCCATCCATCTCGCCCGTGCAAGCAGCGACTTCATCGTCGATGTGCATACCCACGTCTGTACGCGGCCCGGCCACTACCAGCTTGGCGTGAACACCACTGAGCGCGGCATGTGGTTCGTGCAGTTGCTGGACGACCTCGGCAAGGCGTTCGGCATGGTGAACGGCACGCGCGACATGAACGTCGAGAACTACGGCAAGCTGATTCTCGAGCAGAGCGACACCACGGTGGGCGTGTTCAATCCCTTCGGCTTCCGCGAGCACTACGGCGGCCAGGACATGATCCCGATGGAGTACCAGGTGGGCGTTCGCAACAAGTGGCCGAAGTCCACCGTCATGCTGGCCGGCGGCCTGACGCCGAACCAGGGGTTGGGCGAAACGCTCGACCGGCTGCGCAGGTACGTGAGCGACTACAAGATCTCGGGCCTCAAGCTCTACACCTTCGACGCCACGCCGCAGAAGGGCTGGTGGTTCGACGACGAGAAGCTTGCCTACCCGATCTGGGAGGAGTGCCGCAAGCTGGGCGTGAAGAACATCGGCTGCCACAAGGGCATCCCCTTCGGTCAGTTCTACGCACGGTACGCGCACTGCGAGGACTTCGACGCCGCCGCGGACGACTTCCTCGATCTCAACTTCATCGCCTACCACTCGGCGTGGCCGTACCACAACGAGCTGGCGGCGCTGAAGGGCTTCAAGCCGCAGCGCAAGAACCTGTATTGCGAGATCGGCTCGACCTTCGCCGCGACGGTGACCAGCCGGCCGCTGGAGTGTGCGCATGTGCTCGGCACGCTGCTGCGCGACCTCGGTCCGGACTACGTCCTGTGGGGCACCGATTCGCTGCTGTGGGGCAACCCGCAATGGCAGATCGAGGCGTTCCGCAAGTTCCAGATCCCGGATCAGCTGGTCGAAGGCCACGGCTATCCGAAGATCACGCCGGAAATCCGTCGCAAGGTATTCGGCGAGAACGCCGCGCGCCTGTGGAACATCGACAAGGCGTCCGCCATGCAGGCCAAGGCCGAGATCATGGCAACCGCGGTGGCATGACAGAGTAGTCCGTCGTTTCGGGCCGGTTCCTCGCGAGGAATCGGCCCTTTTCGTTTCGCAACCACAGAAAACCGGAGTTTGAAGTGCCGCTCTACGAATATGCCTGCGATCCCTGCAAGATCCTGTATCAGACCAAGCACGGCATCAACGACCCGCGCCCGGAAAAGTGCCCGAAATGCCAGGGCGCGCTGCGCAAGGTGATTTCGGCCCCGAGCCTGAACACCGCCAATCACAGCAGCCCGACCGCCGCCAAGTACGCAAAGATTTCCGAGAGCGACGAACTGGCGATGGAGAAGGACCTGCAGAAGGTCTATCAGACCATCTGGGTGCCGCCGGAGGTGAAGCACAGCCCGTGGGACGAGCACTGACGGCGAGCGGGAAATCGCGCTCACTCCGCCCCGCGTTGCGCGGCGGAGTGTGTGCGCTGGCCCTGCTGGCGGCCGGCAACGCCGACACGCCCGACCCAGCCGCGCTGAGCGCCGGGCCGTGGACCGTCGCGCTCGCCGACAAGCATGCCTTTTCGGTACCTGTCGCGATGCTCGACAGTGAACAGGCCGGGCGTTTCGCCGAAGGCAGGGAACAGTTCAACGAAGCGTGGGTGGTGGCGCCCGATCCCTCCGGCGTATGGGGGCTGGGGCCCACCTTCAACGAAGACCGCTGCGCACACTGCCACACCGACAACAGTCGTTCGCCTGCGCCGGCCGACGACGGCGAAGCGGCGCGCGGGCCTTTGCTGCGCCTGAGTCTGCCGGGGGCTGGCGAATATGGCGCGCCGCGGCCGCACCCGAACTACGGCGATCAGCTACAGAACCGCGGCATCGACGGGCGGGTGCCGGCAGAGGGCCGGGTGGTCGTGCGCTACGAATACAGTGAAGTGAGCTTTGCGGACGGCGCAAAGGCGCAACTGCGCACGCCGAAAGTCGAAGTCCAGGATCTGCCGTTCGGCGAGCTCGGCACCGACACGCTGACGTCGCTGCGTGTCGCGCCGCAGCTGGTGGGCCTCGGCCTGCTCGAAGCGATTCCGGAGGAAACGCTGCTCAAGATTGCCGAGTCGCAGCGCGCGCATGGCATGCAAGGCAAGCCCAACCGCGTCTGGGACATCGAGGCCGAGCAGATGGCGCTCGGCCGCTTCGGCTGGAAGGCCAATCAGCCCAGCCTGCGTCAGCAGACCGCCGCCGCCTTCATGGGCGATATCGGCGCAACGTCGTATCTGTTCCAGTCGGAGAACTGCCCGGCGGTGCAGACCGCCTGTCTCGACACGCCGTCGGCGGCGAGCTGCGGCGGCCAGGGCGGCTGTGCCGGCATGACCTTCCGGCCGGAGGTCAATCCCAGCCGCCTCAAAGGCATCACGCTGTATCTGCAGGCGCTGGCCGTGCCGGCGCGGCGCAACGTGCACGATCCCGAGGTGCAGCGCGGCGGGCAACTGTTCGCCAAGGCGAAGTGCGCAGTCTGCCATGTGCCGGAACTCAGAACCGGCGCCAAGGCCGATATCGCCGCCGCCGCCAACGTCACCATCCATCCCTACACCGACCTGCTGCTGCACGACATGGGCGAGGGGCTTGCCGACAACCGCCCCGATTTTGCGGCAAGCGGGCGCGAGTGGCGCACGCCGCCGCTTTGGGGCATCGGCCTGCTGCCGGCTGTGAGCGGACACAGCGACCTGCTGCACGACGGCCGTGCCCGCAACGTCAGCGAAGCCATTCTCTGGCACGGCGGCCAGGCCGCCACTTCGCGCGAAGCCTTCCGCACGATGAACAAGGCCGACCGCGACGCGCTGGTGAAATTCGTCGAGTCGCTCTAGCGATTTCCGGGGACGCTAGTCCCGCCGGCTGCGCAGATCGCGGCGGATAATCTTTCCGGTGGTGGTCAACGGCAGGGCATCGACGTAGCGTACCTGGCGCGGATACTCGTGCGCCGCGAGGCGGGTTTTCACATGCGATTGCAGTTCACGGGTGAGTGCATCGCTCGGCGCAAATCCGTCGTTCAGCACGATGTAGGCCTTGACGATCTCGGTGCGCTCGGCATCCGGCGCCCCGACCACCGCGGCCACCCGCACCGCAGGGTGTGACAGCAGGCAGTCTTCGATGGGCCCGGGTCCGATGCGGTAGCCGGCACTGGTGATCACATCGTCGTTTCGTCCGACAAAGTAAAGGTAACCGTCCTCGTCGGCGTAGCCGGTGTCGCCGGTGATCAGCCAGTCGCCGATGAATTTTTCGCGGGTGGCCTGCTCATTGTTCCAGTACCCGAGAAAGGCAACAGGATCGGGCATGCGCACCGCGATGTTGCCATGCTCGCCGGCCGGCAGCACATGGCCTGACTCGTCTACGATGCGCACGTCATGCCCGGGCGCAGCCCTGCCGATGGCGCCGGGGCGCGACTCGAACAGCCTCTCGCACGACGAAACCGTCATGTTGCACTCGGTCTGCCCGTAGAACTCGTTGATGGTCAGGCCGAAGGCGTCGCGGCCCCAGGCCAGCAGTTCGGCGCCAAGCGACTCGCCGCCGCTCGCCAGCGAACGCAGCTTGAGCTTCCAGCGCGAACCGTCCACGTGGCGCATCATCTTCAGCGCGGTGGGCGGCAGGAAGACGTTGCGCACCCCGTGCCGCGCCATCAATTCATAAGCCGCCTCGGCATCGAATTTTTCGAAACGCCGCGCCACCACCGGCATGCCGTGATGCCAGGCCGGCAGCAGCACGTCGATCAGACCACCGATCCAGGCCCAGTCGGCCGGCGACCATAGCAGGTCGCCGGGTTCGCCCAGCAGGTTGTGCGACAACTCGACGCCGGGTAGATGCCCCAGCAGCGTGCGATGCGGCAGCAGCGCGCCCTTCGGACTGCCGGTGGTGCCGGAGGTGTAGATGATCAGCGCGGGATCGTCGGCTGCGGTGACGACGGACTGGAACGTGTCCGGCTGCGCGGCGACCGCCTCGCCGAAGTGCTCGGTGCCCGCCGGCGCGCCATCGATGCAAAACACCGCCTGCAGCGCCGGCAGCCCGTCGCGGATTTGCGCCAGCTTGGCGGCGCCGCTGCCGTCGGTGATCACCACCCGCGCGCCGGAATCGGCCAGGCGGTAGCGCAGCGCGTCGGTGCCGAACAGCGCGAACAGCGGGATCGCGATCGCCCCCATGCGATAGGCGGCAACATGGGCAACGGCGGTCTCCGGCGCCTGCGGGAGCAGGATGCCGACTCGCTCGCCACGCGCGATGCCGCGCGCCGCCAGCAGGTTCGCCGTCTGGTTCGAAAGCCGCCGGATGTCGGCGAAGCTGTAGCGCGCAACGCCGCCGTCGCGCCGCTCGTGTATGAGCGCAAGGCGACCTGCTTCGCCGGCCCATTTGTCGCAAATATCCTGCGCGAGGTTGTACTTGTCCGGGATGCGCCAGCGAAACGCGCGGCACACCGCCTCGTAGGATTCCAGGTGCGCTAGCAAAGCGGTTCGGTCCTTGCAGGGTGTCGGGGCTGTATTCTAGTTTTGTCGCGTCGCCAACCACCGAAACCTGCGATGTCCCGCACCCGAAAGCGCGGCTTTCGCCGCGAACCCACCGCCGCCCCGCCGCTCCGTGCCTGGCCGCGGGTGCTGAAGCTGTGCTGGTGGGCAATCTGCCTGGGCGTGCTGGCCGGCTGGCTGCTGATGGCGGCGCGCAGCGACAGCGGCGCGGAAGATCGCGATTTCCTGCTGATGCTGGCGCTGCTGTCGTTTCCTGCAGGCTTGGTATGGCTTTGGTTCGTGCCGGACCTCTCGGCCATCCTGGCATCGCTTGGCGTGGACCCGGCCACCCTGCCCCGGCACTGGGAACTGGCCGCCACCTGGGCAGGCGTCGTGCTGCTCGGCCATGTCCAGTGGTTCTGGCTGCTGCCGGCGGCTTTTCGCTTGCGCGCCGAGGGCTGAACACCCGGGACTTGCGACAAACCGTTCAATCTGCGAACCTTTTGCATCGCCATCGCGCACAGACCCCGTAGCGACCGACTTCCCTGCCAGCCCGTCATGAGCATCCGACTGAACACCGACAAGCTGACGCCCGCGGAAATCTCCTTCCTCAAGTGGCAATACGGCTTCGAGGACGACGACGATCCGTTCGAGCGTTCGCTCTGGCAAACGATCATGCGTGCCTGGGAATCCGACCACGAGCCGCGCTTTGCCGGCAGGCCCACAAGCCGACAGCTCGAGCGCCTGGGGGCCCGCGGCGCGTACCCGGAAGAGGTCTCGCTCTATATCAAGTTCAAGTCCGACGCCAGCGAGGCGTTCTGGAACGAACTGATCAAGCGTGCCGGCCTTGCGGATCGGCGGCAACGCAAGGTTACGCCGGTAATCGAACGACGCCGCGCCGAGGCGCGACGCTGAGCCGGCGCACCTGCCCATGAAAAAAGCCCGGGTGACCGGGCTTTTTTGTGGGTGCGTTCAGTGGTGCTTACAGCGGCTTGATGTTGATCGCCTGCTCGCCCTTCGGGCCGGTGGCCACTTCGAACGAGACTTTCTGGTTCTCTTTCAGGGTCTTGAAACCGTTGCCCTGGATTGCGGAAAAGTGCGCGAACAGATCCTTGCCGCCACCGTCGGGGGTAATGAAGCCATAACCCTTCGACTCGTTGAACCACTTCACGGTACCGGTACTCATGTGCAATAACCTTCCAAATTAAAGACGGAAAAGGGCTGACGCCCGACTGCAAGCAAGCCAAAGTCATAGAAACCGGAACACCGGAAGAAGGCCGCGGTCGCGGCTGTCGGGGCTGCGATATCCCGACTCGGGACTCTTGCAGGCGCCGTTATACCCGCGTCAATGCGGGCGGTCAAAGCATTTCGGCCCGCCTGCGCCCGGCCTGTCGTCAGCCCGCAACGACCCGGCCGACCTCGGCAGCCACGCGCCGGCCCAGCGCCCGCGCCGTAGTCCACTTGCCGCCGAACACGGTTACCACCCGGCCACAGCACTCGATCGCGTAGTCCCGGGTGATCGCCCGCGGGTCGTCCGCCACCCCCGCCACCAGCGGGCGCAGTCCCGCAAAGGCCTCGACGACGTCGGCCGCGCCGACGGGCGTGCGAAAGTGGGCATTCCACAGGTTCAGCAGGTACCCGCGCTCGACCGCGCTGCACTCGACGGGCTCGGACAGCGCCTGCCTCACCTCGGTCGTGCCGACCAGGGTGCGTCCCTGCCAGGGCAGTACAAAACATACCCGCGCATCGTCGGGCGACTGCAGCAGGAAGCCTCGCTTGAGCGGCCGGTCGATGACCAGGTGGCTGCCGCGCACCAGGTCCAGCCGGTGCCGCGCCGGGATGCCGCTGCGCCGGAGCAGGTCCTCGGCCCACGGCCCTGCGGCGTTCACCACGCAGTCGTAGGCTTCGCGGCTGCCCCCGGCAGTGACCCCGCCGTCGCGATCGATGCGATCGACCGGCGTCTGCGGGCGTAGCTGCACGCCGCCCGCAACCGCACGCGCCAGTGCCCACAGCCCGAGCGCACGGTCGTCCATCTGCCCATCCACGAATCGATAGCCGCCCCGAAGGCGCTCGTCGCGCAGCTCGGGCACCGCCGACAACAGCGCCGGCGCATCCTGCCAACGATGCCAGCCCAGCCGCCGCCGGCCGGCGAGCAGGTCGTAGGCGAGCAGGCCCAGTTTGAGCGTCAGCCGGCTGCGCCCGGCGCCACGGTAGACCGGCAGCACCAGTTCCAGCGGCCGTGCGTGATGCGGAGCGGCGTCGATCCACCAGGCGCGCTCGCGCAGTCCTTCGCGCACCAGCCGAAACTCGCCGTGCTCGAGATAGCGCAGCCCGCCATGCAACAGCTTGCTCGAGGCGCTGCTGGTCGCGTCCATCGGCATGCCGCGCTCGAACAGCGCCACCCCGTGGCCGTCGTTCGCAAGCGCCCACGCCGACATGATGCCGTTGATGCCGGCGCCGACCACCGCAACCCGCATCGGCCTATTGTTTTCGCGCTGTGCTCACACGCCTATTGTGCACTGGCCGGGCAAGCAACCCGCGGCGCCGGCATGACAGCGGTCAGCTGTCGCGCCGATCCACGACGAAATGCCCGTGACGGGCGCCGGCCATCAGGTCGGAGAACTGCGATCCGCTCATGTGAATCAGTTCGGTGTGATCGCCGGCCTCGAAGTAGATCTCGGGCTGTGCCATCAGCGCGTCGTCAACGATAGTAGGCACGCCGTAGGCCTGGCCCAGGGCCGGAATCGCACCCGGCTCGCAATCGTCGAACAGACGCACGGCATCCGCTTCGGTGGCAAGACGCACCTGGCGATTGAGCTGACGGTGCAGGTTGCCCAGGTGCACCGGGCTGCCTGCCGGCAGCACCACGACCAGGTAGCCATCGTCATCGGCCAGCAGTACCGACTTGGCCAGGCACTGCGCCGGAATGCCGGCTACGCGCACCGTCTGCGCACTGGTGGCAGTACGCCCGTGCTCAACCACATCCCAACGGGCCTGATGGTCCCGCAGATACGTTTGTAACTTGGCTGGAATCGTCATCTTCGCCTCCTCCTCAAACGGCGGTCGCGCAACCCGCCTTCACATTGCCGCTGCCGCGACGAACTAAGACGTGCGCAGCGCGCACAGCGTTCAGTCTTCCAGGCGCGATGTGGCGGCGATGAACGCCGGCACGTTGTGGCCATGGCTATCGATCCTCTGGCACGTAGCCGAGCAGCAACGTGTTCTGGCTGCGGCATCACGTTGGGCTACGCCAAACGTGAGCCTGCGCCTGAATAAGTTGCGTGAGCCACCGCGTCTCTCGTCATGACGTCGCAGATCACTCCTCCGGTACATAGCCATGGCGCAACGTGTTTTGGCTGCGGCGTAACCTCGCGCGTGGCGCGAGGTTAGCCTTCGCCGAAACAAGCTGCGGTTGCGTTCATGACCCTTGGAAGCAGCCATGGCTATCGATCCTCTGGCACGTAGCTGAGCAGCAACGTATTTTGGCTGCGGCGTAACCTCGCGCGTGGCGCGAGGTTAGCCTTCGCCGAAACAAGCTGCGGTTGCGTTCATGGCCCTTGGAAGCAGCCATGGCTATCGATCCTCTGGCACGTAGCTGAGCAGGAACGTGTTTTGGCTGTGGCATCACGTTGGGCTGCGCCAAACGTGAGCCTGCGCCTGAATAAGTTGCGTGAGCCACCGCGTTTCGCGTCATGACGTCGCAGATCACTCCTCCGGTACATAACCGTGGCGCAACGTATTCTCACTGACCACGCGGGTCCAGAGGAATTGTTTGATGTAGTCGGGGCCGCCGGCCTGGATGCCGGTGCCGGAATGGCCAAAGCCGCCGAAGGGTTGCACGCCCACGCGGGCGCCGGTGATGCGGCGATTCACGTAGAGATTGCCGACGCGAAAATGCTCGCGGGCATGGTCGATGCTGGCCGGCAGGCGGGAGAACACGCCGCCGGTCAGGGCGTAGTCGCTGTCGTTGGCGAGTTCGATCGCGTGCCGGAAATCGCGCGCGCACAGCACGGCCACCACCGGGCCGAAGATTTCCTCGCGCGCGATCGGCATGTGCGGCTCGACCTGGCTGAATATCGCCGGCGCGACGTAGAAGCCGTCCTCCGGCACCTCGCCGCGGTAATACAGCCGCGCGTGCTGCGCGCCGGCGGCAATCATGTCCTCGATTCGGGCGGCAGCCTCTGCGCTGATGACCGGCCCGAACACATGGCCAGGTTGTTCCGGCGGCCCGTAGCGGTAGGCCTGCAGCGCGAGCGCCAGGCGTTCGATGAAGCGGTCGCGCAGCGACTCGCCCACCACGATCACGCGCGAGGCGGCCGAGCACTTCTGCCCCTGGTATCCGAACGCGGAAGCGAGCGTCTCGCGCACTGCCTCGTCGGGGTCGGCGTCGGCATCGACGACGACTGCGTTTTTGCCCCCCATCTCGCAGATCACCCGCTTGACCTGCCGCTGCCCGCTGTTCATTTCCCCCGCCCGGCCCAGGATCGACAGGCCGACGGAACGCGAACCGGTGAACGCGACGGTGGCAACTTCCGGGTGCGCGACCAGTCGCTCGCCGAGCGTCGCCCCCGGCCCCGGCAGCCACCGCACAACGTCGGGCGGAAATCCTGCGCGCCGCAGCAAGTCGGCGAAATGCCAGGCGATGATCGGCGTCGGCGCGGCAGGCTTCATGATGACGGTGTTCCCCGTCACCAGTGCGGCGGTGGTCATGCCGGTCAGGATCGCCAGCGGGAAATTCCAGGGCGCGATCACCGCCGCCACGCCGCGCGCCTCGTAGCGCTGATGATTGCGCTCGCCCGCATAGCAACGCGTGGCATGCCAGCCCGCGAGCGACTCCATCTGCGCCGGGTAGTAGGTCAGGAAGTCGATTGCCTCGGCAACGTCGGCGTCCGCCTCGCGCCAGTTTTTTCCCGCCTCGAACACTTCCCAGGCCGCCAGGGTGAGCCGCTCCTCCCGCATCAGGCGCGCGGCGCGCCGGCACAGGTCGATGCGTTCCGCCGCCGGGCGGCAGCGCCAATCGTCGAAGGCGGCCGCTGCGCGGCGCACCGCCAGGTCGGCTTCCGAGACGCCCGCCTGCTCGACCCGCCCGAGCGACTCCGATCCGCCGGCAGGATTGACGCTGTCCGCCAGCGGGCGCGCGATCGTGCCTGGCAGATCGATGCGATATGTCGCACCGAACTTGCCGCGCACCGCCTGCAGCGCCTGAGCAAAGGCGTCGCGCACCCCCGTATCACTGAAGTCGAGCAGCGGCGTGTTCGACGGCGCGGCGGCATTTTCACCCGCGATTACTGGCAGTGGCGCCGGCGCTCTCAGCAGCACCGCCGGCGCCGTCGGTTCGCTCCAGGTCTGGCGAAGGATCGACGTGTTGGCGGTGTTCTCGACCAGGCGGCGGATCAGGTAGGCAATGCCGCTCAGCAGATCGCCGGTGGGCACGTACACCCGCAG
The DNA here is from genome assembly GCA_937983055.1 of uncultured Pseudomonadota bacterium. Taxonomy (GTDB): domain Bacteria; phylum Pseudomonadota; class Gammaproteobacteria; order Burkholderiales; family Eutrophovitaceae; genus CALJLA01. The sequence goes on along the minus strand of CALJLA010000094.1, from coordinate 41,387 downwards.
CGCCACGCCGGCCGCGGCAACCGCTGCCGCCAGCGGCTCGGCGGCACCGTAGAGCATCTGCACTTCCCAATCGGCGCGAGTGCGGCCGCGGTTGCGCGCCTGGGCAATGGCATGGGCCAGGCTGCGCACGTTGTGGCTGGCAATGGCCGGGTACACCGCGTCCTGCGCAGCGAACAATACGGCCGTCAGGCGCTCAAACTGCGCATCGGTGGCAGCCTTGTCGAGCAGCACCGGCACCGGCCAGTCGCGCTGCTCCGCCAGCGCCACTTCGGTATCCCAGTAGGCCCCCTTCACCAGCCGTACGCACAGGCGCCGGCCGAGTCGGCGCGCCGCCGCGATCAATCGGTCCAGGTCCTCCGGCGCGCTGTTCAAATAGGCCTGCACCGCAATCGCCGGCGTCCAGTCGGCCTCGGCATGGCGTTCCAGCAGCCCGAGAAAGCACTCGGTCACCAACGGCTTGAAGTCGTGATGCTCCATGTCGATGGTGAGCGTGGCGCCCAGCGCACGCACCCGCGGCATCAGGCGGTCGAGACGCTCGAATACGCGGGTGCGGGTCCCGCCGGGGTCGAGGGGATCGAATCGCGGCGTCAGCGCCGAGAGCTTGATCGACAGGTTGGGCGGCCGCACACCCAGCGCGTCCACCCGGTCGAGCAGCGCCAGGTTGCGCTCGAGATAGCGTTCCGCCTCGGCCTCGGTCAGCACTTCCTCGCCGACCGCGTCGAAGCTGATACCGGCCGGCAGCCTCTGCAACTGGCGATGCACCTTGCGCAGCGCCGAGGGCGTTTCTTCGACCAGAAAACTGCCGGCGAATCGCTGTACCGAGGCGCGCACCGCCGGCGCCAGCAGCGGGCTGCCGCCGAGCGACAGCACCCGGCCCCAGAGGCCACCGAGCGGATAGCCGGCGAGGTAGGCGCGAAAATGCGCGGCAACGTCGGGCGCGCGCGCCAGCTGCGGCAGAACATCGACAAAGCGGAACAGCGCGGCGCGCATGCCCTCGTCGCGCAGCGCCTGCACCAGCAGGCGGCCGCGCAGGCCGCGCGCATTGAAGGCCGGCGGCTGCGAACGCCCAGCCTGCTCAAGCAGCGCGGCGCCTATCTCGTGGATCTGCGCCTCGGAAACGGATTCGCGCCCCGGATCGCCCATCTGCCCCGTCCGTCGAATGCGCCACTTTCAGTATAGAAAGTGCCACCGCATGCGCCATGCTCGTTGCGCCACCGGGGGCAGCAACGCTCCAAGCCGCATGCGCTTTCGCGATCCGAAATTGCGCATCGCATCGTAGCAATCGCCGGCGCACTCGGTATCATCGACATCCATATCCATACCTATGACATCCGTGTCCGGAGGAGATTGCACATGGCCAACCCCCTGGAGGTCGCCGCGCTCGAGTACCACGAATTTCCAACCCCGGGAAAGATCTCGGTTACCCCGACCAAGGGTCTGACCAACCAGCGTGACCTGGCGCTGGCGTACTCGCCCGGCGTCGCGTTTGCGTGCAAGGCGATCGAGGCCGACCCGTCGCTGGCGGCGCGGCTGACCTCGCGCGCGAACCTGGTGGCAGTGGTCAGCAACGGCACCGCGGTGCTCGGGCTCGGCAACATCGGGCCGCTTGCCGGCAAGCCGGTCATGGAAGGCAAGGGCTGCCTGTTCAAGAAGTTCGCCGGCATCGACGTGTTCGACATCGAACTCGCCGAAACCGACCCGGACAAGCTGGTCGACATCATCGCCGCGCTGGAGCCGACCCTGGGCGGGATCAATCTGGAGGACATCAAGGCGCCGGAATGCTTCTACATCGAGCAGAAGCTGCGCGAGCGGATGAAGATCCCGGTGTTCCACGACGACCAGCACGGCACGGCGATCATCGTCGGCGCCGCGGTGATCAACGGCCTGAAGGTGGTCGGCAAGGACATCGGCAAGGTCAAGCTGGTGTGCTCGGGCGCCGGCGCGTCCGCAATCGCTTGCCTCGACTTGCTGGTCAAGCTCGGCGTCCAGCCCGAACACATCACCGTGTGCGACTCGAAGGGCGTCATCTTCGAGGGCAGGGACGCAAAAATGGAACCGAACAAGGCGCGCTACGCCCGGAAGACGTCGGCGCGCACCCTGGCCGACGCGATCCCGGGGGCCGACATCTTCCTGGGGTTGTCGGGGCCGGGCGCGATGAAGCAGGAATGGGTAAAGCAGATGGCCGCCAAGCCGCTGGTGCTGGCGCTGGCCAATCCAACGCCGGAAATCCTGCCGGAAGAAGTGAAGGCGGTGCGGCCGGATGCGGTAATCGCCACCGGGCGCTCGGACTATCCCAACCAGGTCAACAACGTGCTGTGCTTCCCCTTCATCTTCCGCGGCGCGCTCGATGTCGGCGCGACCAAGATCACCGAGGAGATGAAGCTCGCCTGCGTACACGCCATCGCCGAGCTGGCGCAGGCCGAGCAATCGGACGTGGTGGCGCTCGCCTACGGCGGCCAGGACCTGAGCTTCGGCCCGGACTACATCATCCCGACGCCGTTCGATCCGCGGCTGATCACCAAGATCGCGCCGGCGGTGGCGAAGGCTGCGATGGACAGTGGCGTCGCCACCCGCCCGATCGAGGATCTGGATGCCTACCGCGACCGCCTGACCAACTTCGTTTATCACTCCGGCTTCGTGATGAAGCCGGTGTTCGCGGCAGCGAAGGCCGCGCCGCGGCGCGTCATCTATGCCGAGGGCGAGGATGAGCGGGTGCTGAGGGCAGTGCAGGCAGTAGTGGACGAAAAGCTGGCGCACCCGATACTCATCGGCCGCCCCGACGTGATCGAAATGCGGCTGCAGCGCGCCGGCCTGAGGCTGGTCGCCGGCCGCCACTTCGACGTGGTGAACCCGGAGAGCGATCCGCGCTACAAGGAAGTCTGGCAGGAGTACTACCACATCATGCGTCGCAAGGGCGTCTCGCCGGACGACGCCAAGGTGCACATCCGCCAGTCCACCACGCTGATCGGTGCGATGCTGCTGCGCCGCGGCGACGGCGACGCCCTGCTGTGCGGCACCTTCGGCCGGCACAAGGACCACCTGCGCCACGTCAGCAACGTCATCGGCCTGAAGCCGGGCGCGTCGATCTTTGCGGCAATGAACGTGCTGCTGCTGCCGAAGCGGACGCTATTCGTGGCCGACACTTACGTGAACGAGGACCCGGGCGCCGAACAGATCGCCGAGATCACGCTGATGGCGGCGGAGGAAGTCAAGCGATTCGGCCTGGCGGCAAAGGTGGCGCTGCTGTCGCACTCGAACTTCGGCACCGACGACTCGCCATCGTCCCTGAAAATGGGCCGTGCACTGCAGATGATCGAGAAAGCAGCGCCTGACCTCGAGATCGACGGCGAGATGCACGGCGACGCGGCGCTGTCGGAGGCGATCCGCAACCGGGTCAACCCGGACTCAAAGCTCAAGGGCGAAGCAAACCTGCTGATCATGCCCAACCTGGACGCGGCCAACATCGCCTTCAACCTGCTGAAAATGACCGGCGGCGAGGGCATCACCGTGGGCCCGATCCTGCTCGGCGCGGCGGCGCCGGTGCACATCCTGACGCCCACCGCCACCGTGCGCCGGCTGGTGAACATGACCGCCCTGTGCGTGGTCGATGCCAATGCGCAGACGCAGCAGCAACAGAAAGTCGCCTGACGCTGCCCTTACCTGAGCGTGAACACCGTGAGCTCGACGGTCTGCGGGCCGGTGTTGCGCAGGCTGCTGCGCATTGTGTTCTCGCGGAAAACAAAGCCCGCAGGCGCGAGCTCGAACGTTTCCTCGCGACCGTCGACCGACTCCGTCAGCGTGCCGGCCGTCATTGCGACCCGCAGGCTGGGGCCGGGAATGTCGAGCGGCCCCAGCGCCTGCCCCGGAGCGAGCGCAATGCGCCAGGCACGCACGCGCTCGTTGTCCAGTACGGTGCGCAGACCCGGCCGGTCGGCGAGCGGCGCGCCGGTCTCGGCGGCCACGCCGAGCGGTTTAAGCAGCTCGATGCCGATCGCACGGAAAGTACCGGGTCCCCGGTTGATGAAACGGTGGGTATAAACGCCCTGCGTGCTCGCACGGTAATAGCCGACGTCGCCCGCCCGGATCGTCACTTCCCGGCGCGGCTCGCCGTGCACCTGGTTGTCCAGCGTCACGCCGGTAATCATCAGATAGGGATAGTCCAGCGCATGGGCGTGGAACAGGGTCTGCTCGCCTTCGGGGATTTCGACGTCGATCACCCGCACCCATTCGTTGACCAGCTTCGGAACATGCCGCGGTTCCTCATGCGCCGGCACCACCCGTTCGTCTTCCGCCTGCGCGGCGAGCGCGAACACCAGTCCGCACAGCGCCGTTCCCAGCCGCACCCTTGGACCTGCGCGCATCCGCATTCTCCTCATCCGTTTCGTCGTCATTCACAGTGCCGCACTTCTGCGGCAATCGCCCGCCTCTACCGCTCTTCGCGCCGCTCGACCGTTGCAAACTGAAGCGCCGCCAGCCTCGCGTACAACGGGATGGAGTCCAGCAGTTCGTCATGGGTGCCAAGCGCGACGAGCATGCCGTTATCGAGCACGGCGATGCGGTCGGCGCGGCGCACCGTGGCAAGGCGGTGCGCGATGATCAGCGTGGTGCGATTCTTCATCAGACGCAACAGCGCATGCTGGACCATGCGCTCGGACTCCGAGTCCAGCGAAGAGGTCGCTTCGTCGAGCAGCAGGATCGGCCGGTCGGACAAAATGGCCCGCGCGATGGCGAGCCGCTGGCGCTGTCCGCCGGACAGGCGCACGCCGCGCTCGCCAAGGACAGTGGCGTAACCCTGGGGCAGGCGGTCGACAAACTCCGCGGCGTAAGCCGCCTCGCACGCCCGCCGCACCTCCGTGTCGCTCGCATCCGGCCGGCCGAATCGCACGTTTTCGGCCACGCTCGCGGCGAAGATCGCGGGCTCCTGGGCCACCAGCGCCAGCCTGCGCCGCAGCACCGTCGGATCGACCGAGCGCACATCCACACCGTCTACGCTGACCGTGCCTTGCTGCGGATCGTAGAAGCGCAGCAGCAGCTGAAACACGGTGGATTTTCCGGCGCCGGACGGCCCGACCAGCGCCAGCCGCTCGCCGGGCTCGACGCGCAGCGTGAAATCCCGCAGCGCCGGCGGATGCGGTCGCGCCGGGTAGCAGAAGCCCACCCGTTCGAAGCCGACGCGGCCCAGCGGCGGCTGCGGCAGCGCCGCCGGTCGGGGCGGCGCCCGCACCTCGGGCTCGGCATTCAGGATTTCGATCAGCCGCTCGGCCGCACCGGCGCCGCGCTGCAAGTCGCCGATGACTTCGGACAGCGCGGCGGCGGCCGCCGCCACGATGGCCGCGTAGAACACGAAAGCCGACAGGTCTCCGGCGCTCAGCCGCCCCGACAGTACGTCGTGCCCGCCAATCCACAGAATCAGGCCGACGCCGCTGAACACCAGCGCAATCACCGCGGCGATCAGCGATGCGCGCATGCGCACCCGCCGGCGCGCCGTGTCGAAAGCCGCCTCGATGCGCTGAGCGAAGCTGAGCGCCTGCTCTTCCTCGTGCACGTAGGCCTGGATGGTGCGAATCTCGTGCAGCGATTCGTCGACCTGTGCGCCGAGATCGGCGACCCGGTCCTGGCTCGCCCGCGACAGCCGCCGCACACGCCGGCCGAACAGGAGAATCGGCCCGATCACCACCGGCACCATGGCAAGCACCAGCAGGGTGAGCTTCGGACTGGTCAACATCAGCATGACGAGCGCGCCTGTGCCCAGCAGCCCGTTGCGCAGCGCCATCGACACGCTGGTACCGGCCACCTGTTCGAGCAGCGCGGTATCGGTGGTCAGCCGCGAAATGACCTCACCGGTACGCGTCTGCTCGAACCAGCCGGGGGACAGACGCAGCAGCCGGCGAAAGACGTCGCGGCGAAGGTCTGCAATGATGCGCTCGCCCAGCCAGGAAATCAGGTAGAAACGAGACCAGGTGGCGACCGCCATGATCACCACCACGGCGAACAAAAAGAACAACCCCCGGTCGAGCGCATCGGCGTTGCCTTGCGCAAAGCCGCGATCGACAACCAGCCGAAGCCCCTGACCGAGCGCCAAAAAGCAGGCGGCGGCCACCAGCAGCGCAAGCGCGAAACCGATCAGCCGCAGGCGGTAAGGCGCCGCATACCGCCCCAGCAGCGCCAGTGCCCGCAGCCTGGGCAGTCCGCGAGCCGATGGCTGCGCGGGAACGCTGCCCGATGCCTCCATCGCCCCGGCGGCGTCTTGCGTTTGCGCGTGCGCGCGGCTCATCCGTCCCCCGGCCCGTCCCGGTCAAGCGCTTCGAGCGCCGTGCGCACGCGCGCCTCGAAATCGCGCCGGTCTTCCTCGCCCGGAAACTGGTCGCGGCTGACCTGGAGTATCGCGTCGACCTGGGCGCGCAATTCCTTGCGGTAGGGCGGTGGCAGATCGCGCCGGGCAATCGAGGCGATCACTTCCAGCAGGCGGATGATCACGGCGGCGTTCGACGCGGCGGTCTGCCGGATCTGGTTGAAGGCCGCGCGCACCACCCCGCGGTAGGTGTACGGATCGGCCACCAGCCGCACCCGGCCCTGGTCGTCGCGCCGGTAGCGCGACGGCAGCTCGCGCTCGGCGAGCAGCGACAGCACCGAGCCGAGCCGGTCGATGCAGTTGATGGCGGTGAACGGATCGTTCACTCCCGGAGACAGGGCGCGCAGCGCAATTTCGACCAGCTGGTGCACCGCGAACTCCGGGTCCTGGAACGACGTGCGTTCAGGGCCGGTAATGAACGCTTCCTGGATACGCGACGGCACCGGCGGTTCCGGCTCGCCGCCGGACATCAGCACCAGCGGCCGGCCTTCGATGACGAAGTGGCCCGGCCGGCATTCCAGCCAGAGTACACAGTCGCGCGCGCATGCAACAGACATCAGGGCGTCGTAGTCGATAGCCTGAACATAGCCAGAGCGTGGCACCGGAACCGGGCTGCATTTGCCCCGGTCCGGTTCGCGCGCCCCGTCCTGCTCGTCGTCCGGCGTGCGGGCCTGGCCCGAGCGCCGCTCGGGAAAGCTCGAGTGCAGCACTGCCTCTAGACTCGCTGCCACTTCGCCGATGATCCGCTCCGCCTGGATGAAACGCGACACATGGTGGATGAAGTAGATGAGCATTGCCGACAGGAACACGCCATTGGCGATGCCGACCGCAAGCGCGAGCTGCGGCACGAATACCGCGTCCGGGCGGCTGCGGATCGACGCCAGCACGATCAGGCTGTAGACGAAATTGCCGACGAACATGCCCAGCACCACCTGCGTCGCATTGTGGCTCATGAAGTTCCGCAGCAGCCGCGGCCCGAACTGCGCCGACGACATGTTCAGCACCAGCATGGTGATCGAGAACACCACGCCCGCCACGGTGATCGCCGACCCGGCAATGGTCGACAGCAGCGCCGCCGCTTCGTCCGGCCCGGCGATTCGCAGGTTGGCCAGCCAGGGCGTCTGTCGCAGTTGCGCCCAGTGGTCGACGTAGATCAGCAGCCCGGCCAGCGCGAGCGCGCCGAAGAGAAGCAGCCCGGGCACGAACCAGTAGCTGCTGAGCAGGTCCTGCCACAGCTTTTCGAGTCGAAGTTTCATCAGGCAGCGCCCATTCGCCGCCGGCAGGCGGCGCGCCGGGCATGCGTCGACGCTAGACGAGCGCCACTCCCGTGAACCAGCGATGGCCCCAGGCCAGCACGCCGGCGACGATCAGCCCGATCAGCACGGTGCGAACGTCGCGCGCCAGCGGCTGCACCTCGCCGGACGGCTTCGCGCCGCGCATGTTCTGCGCCCACATCGCGTAGAAGGAATAGACAAGAAACGAACCGAATAGCAGCAGCGACGCCAGGTCGCCGTTGGCCAGCAGATGCAGCCCCGCCCACAGCGCGACGCCCCACAGCATCGGGTGCGCCGTCAACCGGCGGAGGTTGTTCTTGCCGTGCGATGCGGCCAGCAGCACGAATGCAAGCGGCATCGCCCACAGCGCCGTGCGATAACCCCAGGCCGGCGGATTCCAGACCGGCACCGTGTCCGCAACCACCATGCCCCAGATCACCATTGCCAGCCCGGCGCCCGCGGCCAGGGAGTAGACGCCCTTGTACGTACCTTCGCCGTAGCGCGCGATCAGCACCGCCCGCGCCTGCCTGAAGCTGGTCAGCATGTGCACCGAAAAAAATACCGCCAGACCGAGAACCAGCAAGCCCATGTCGCCCTCCGACCATCGCGTCAATCGACGCATCATGCCCGTCGCATGGCGCATTGTGAAGCACGCGCGGCTTGTGTAACTTTGGCGCTCCGCGTTTCAGGATCGTCATGCAATGCCGCGCAGCAAATCCGCCCCCCGCAATGCCCCCCGAGAGTCCGCCGGGAAAGCTGCGCACGCGGCACGCCGGCCCGCGGCCCACTCGCGCAGCATGACCGACCGCGCCTACGCACGGCTCGAAGAGATGATCGTCACGTTGCAGCTTGCCCCCGGGGCGGCAGTATCCGAAGCCGAACTCGCCAGCCAGATCGGGATGGGCCGCACACCCATCCGCGAAGCGCTGCACCGGCTCGCTCGCGAGAAACTGGTGCAGATTCTGCCTCGGCGGGGCGTCATCGTTTCGCCCATCGACGTGGTGAGCCAGTTGCGGCTGCTCGAGGTGCGCCGCGAGCTTGAGCGCCTGATTGCGCGCACCGCCGCGCGTCGTGCCGACGAAGCGCAGCGCGCCGCCTTCGCGGATGTGGCATCGGCTTTCGAGGCGGCGGCCCGTGCCGGCGACGAAACCGGCTTCATGCGCACCGACCGCGCCTTCAATGAACTTTGCCTGGCGGCGGCCCGTAACGAGTTCGCCGCCGGCGCGATGTCGCTGATGCACGCGCTGTCGCGCCGCTTCTGGTTCATTCACTACCGGCAGGTCGCCGACATGCCGCTCGCCGCACGGCTGCATGCGTCGGTTGCGCGCGCCATCGCCGCGGGCAAACCGGCCGAGGCGGGTCGCGCTTCGGACGCGCTGATCGACTACATCGAATCGTTTACCCGCGCGACCTTCGACACGTAAGCGCCCGGCGCCCGCGCGGGCGCCGGGTTGACCGCGGCAGGCGGGGGCGCTACCCTGCATCCGCACTGATATATCAGTTGTCGTCCACTGCCTTTCCGCGCAGGAGTTCCGATGAACGCACAATCCATGTCGCCCAAACAGGCTGCCTTCCGCGAGGAGTACAAGCGACACATCGCCCCCTGGTACAACGGCTGGGGTCATCTGCTCTCCATCTTCGCACCCGGCGTCGCGGTGATCTGGTACTGCATCGCGCACATCGAAAACCCCTCCGCGCTCGAGATTCTGTTCGCGCTGCCGGTGCTGGTGTTTTACAACTTCAACGAATGGTGGCTGCACCGCAACGCCATGCACCGCCCGATAAAGGGGCTGGGCGGCATCCTGATGCCGGTGTACCACCGCCATACCCATCAGCATCACCAGTACTTCACCGCGCGTCGCATGACTTACGACACCAACCGGGAATGGCGAATCGTGCTGTTCCCGCCCTATGCCCTGCTGGTGTTCATGCTGATGACCTTGCCGGCGGCGGTAATCCTCGGCTACCTGTGGTCGCCGAACGCCGGTTACGTGCTGATGATGCTGACGCCGCTGTATTACCTGAACTACGAGGTGTTTCATCTGTGCTGTCATGTGCACGACAACGCCTTCGTGCGCAACTGCCCCCTGGTCAATACCATCCGCCGCCATCACGCAGCGCACCACAGCCAGCCGATCATGATGGAGCGCAACATGAACCTGACTTATCCGATTGCGGATTGGTTCATGGGCACCAGCGACCTGGACCGTGGACTGCTGGGCCACTTGTTCAATGGGTACAACACGAAATATGTCAAGCGGGAATTTGCAGAAGACCAGGGCGAAGAACTGGACGCGCGGGCAAAAGCGGCGTAACTTGCCGGTCCCGGCTTAGCCGTACCGACTGCCCGCAGAGGGGAGGGGGAAAGCCGCCTTAGAGCGGCAAAAAGGAGGAGGCCCACGAAGCAGTTGCTTCGTGGGCCTCGCCATTTGCAGGGGAGGGGAATCTGCAAAAGGCGCCGCCGCGTCCCCCGGCACGGCAGTATGACAGCGCAATCCCGGCGACTTACGCCGCCTCAGCCAGTCCCTGAGTGGCGCGCTCCGCCTCCAGCGTCGCCGCAACCGCATGCAACACCGACGCGATGCGTACCGCGGCCTGTATCTCTTCAGCCCCGACCCCGCCATCGCGCAGCACCTTTTCGTGGGCAACGATGCACTTTCCGCAGCCGTTGACCGCGGATACCGCCAGGCACCACAACTCGAAGTCGGTGCGCGCCACGCCCGGGCTGCCGATCACGTTCATGCGCAACCGCGCCGGCAGCCTGGCATATTCCTCGTTTTCCACCAGGTGGAGAAACCGGTAATACACGTTGTTCATGCCCATGATGGCCGCCGCCGAGCGCGCCGCGGCGTACGCCGCCGCGTCGAGCTTGCCGGCAAACTCGGCGCATACCGCCTCGATCACCTCGATGTTGCGGCTGGCGATGGCGGTGGCGATGAAGGCGCCCGCCTTACGCGCCTCGTTGAGCGTCGCCTCCGACGCCAGCGACCCGAGATTGAGCTTCAGGTCCCTCGCGTAGTCCGGCAAACGGTCTTTCAGCTCTTGTATCGACATCTGCTCTCCTTGCGTTGTGTGGGCAATCCGGCGCTCAGGCAGCCTTCAGCACTTCGTCGCCCTTCTGCCAGTTGCAGGGGCACAACTCGTCGGTCTGCAGCGCGTCCAGCACCCGCAATACTTCCTGCGGATTACGGCCGACGTTGAGGTCGTTCACCGACACGAAGCGGATCACCCCTTCCGGATCGACGATGAAGGTGGCGCGCAGGGCGACGCCTTCTTTCGCATCGAGCACGCCGAAGGCCTGCGAAATCTCGCGCTTGATGTCGGCGAGCATCGGAAACGGCAGATCCTTCAGGTCGGGGTGCGAGCGCCGCCACGCCAGGTGCACGAATTCGCTGTCGATCGACACGCCGTAGACCACCGCATCGCGATCGCCGAACTCGGCGTTGAGCCGGCCGAACGCCGCGATCTCGGTCGGGCAGACAAAGGTAAAGTCCTTCGGCCAGAAAAAAATCACCTTCCATTTGCCCGCGTTCGACTTTTCCGTGATTCGGGCAAATGCCCTGTCCTGGTCGGTGGATACCACGGCCTGGACATCGAAGCTCGGGATCCGGTCATTGATGGTCAGCATATGTCGTTGCCTCCGTTGAATTCAAACGTTTGGCCGCGCGGCGCCGGCAGCTTCCGGCGCTTCCCGGCCATGCGCAGCTGAGACTGGAGGATGCCCGGGCGGTTCTGATCGCTCCAATTGAGATTATTTGTTAATCTGATCGCCGCACTCGATCAAAGATCAGGCAATGACGATCAACGCCCTTCCCTCGCCCCGCCAGCTGCGCTACCTGGTGACGCTGCGCGAGACGCTGAACTTCCGCAAGGCGGCGGAACAGCTGTTCGGGACCCAGTCCACCGTGTCGCGCGGCATCAAGGAACTCGAGGCCCTGCTCGGCGCCACGCTGGTCTAGCGCGACCGGCGCTCGGTGCGGTTCACACCGCTGGGCGACCAGATCGTCACGCGCGCGCGCGGCCTGCTGACGCAGGCCGAGGACCTGGTGCGGCTCGCCCGCGGCGCGCAGGAGCCGCTGAGCGGCCTGATGCGCCTGGGCGTCATACCGACCATTGCGCCGTTCCTGCTGCCGGGGATCATGCCGGCGCTCAGGGAACGTCACTCCAGACTGCAGCTGTATTTGCGCGAGGATCTGACCGCCCGACTGCTCGAGCAGCTCGCTGCCGGCGAGCTGGACTTCGCGCTGATCGCGCTGCCATACGAAACCGACGAGCTGCAGGTCCGGGAGCTGTTTCGCGACGAGTTCTGGTTCGTCACCCGGCAGGACGACGCGCTGGCGCGCCACAAGGCAATTGCGGTCAAGGAAGTCGATCCGGAGCGCGTTCTGCTGCTGGAGGAAGGTCACTGCCTGCGCGAACACGCGATCGAGGCCTGCGGCACGCGCCGCATGGCGCAGCGGCCGGAGACCGGACTGGAGGCGACCAGCCTCTACACCCTGCTGCAGATGGTGGAGGGGGGCCTCGGCGTCACCCTGCTGCCGGAGATGATGCTGAAAGCAGGCGTGCTGAACGGTACCCAGCTGGTGGCGCGGCCGATCGCGTCGAAAGTACCGGCGCGCACGATCGCGCTGTGCATGCGTCGCACCAGCTCGCTCACGCGCGACTTCGACCTGCTGGCCGATCTGATCGTCGAGCACACGCGCACCGTCACCCGAACGCGCACCGCGTCTCGCCGCCGTTAGCGGCGAGGCATCACAGCAGAAGCGCGATCCAGAGCCCGGCGATCAGGGTGGTCACCAGCGTCACGGGCACTCCAACCGCGGCGTGCCGCCGCCAGTCGATGGCGATGTTGCGCCGCTGCGCCGCGTCCACGACGATGATGTTGGCAATGCTGCCGACGATGAGCAGGTTGCCGGCGAAGGTGCTCGCCAGGGCGAGCAGCAGTCCGGCATGCTCATGGGTGGCGAACGGCAGGAGCAGCATCACCGCCGGCACGTTCGAAACGATGTTGGACAGCACGAAGGCCAGCGTGAACAGCGGCAGCGGCTGATCGACATGGATGCCGGCGCTGCGCAGCCACGCGACCGCCTCCTCCGGCAGCCCGGTGCCGGTGAGCGCGTGGTTGACCACGAACAGTCCGATAAACAGCACCAGCAGCTGCCAGTCCACCAGCCCCAGCATCTTGCGCGAATGCAGCTTGGCGGAAAGCATCAGCACCCCGGCAGCCGTCAGCGCCACGACTTCGCGCGGCAGCGCGGAAAACAGGAACAGCACCAGCACCAGCGCTGCCACCGCAAGCCCCTTGGCGCTCTGCCAGCGGTCGAGCGCGGGCTGCTGATCGGGATGCAGCTCCGGCAGCGCCTGCGCCATCTGCCACCCCGGCACGTACCAGCGGCCGCGGCTGCCCCACGCGATCAGCAGCCAGGCCGCCACCAGCGACAGCAGCACCGGAACCGTCGCCTGCGCGAGATAACCGGCGAACGACAACTCCAGCGTCTCGCCGATCAGCATGTTCTGCGGATTGCCGATCAGCGTAAGCGCCGAGCCGATGTTGGCCGAGCAGGCGAGCGCCAGCAGAAACGGCACCGGGTTGAGCCGCCGCGCGAGGCAGATGTCGACCAGCACCGGCGCCATCGCCAGACAGATGATGTCGTTGCTGAACACTGCCGACAGCCCTCCCACCGTGAAGATGAGCAGCCCAAGCAGTACCACCGGGGACACGCGCCGGGCGCCAAGGCGGCGGGTGGTCCATGTATAAAAACCGCCCAGCCGAAGCTGCGCCGACAGCACCATGAAGGCGAACAGCAGGATCAGCGTCGGCACATGCAGCGCCTGCCACGCCTCGTCGAGCGTCAGCGTCTCGGTGCCGATCAGCGCAATCGCGCCGAGCAGCGCGATGCCGGTACGATCCAGCTTCAGCAGCGGCAGCGAGCCGAGCATCATGCCGGCATAGACGACGGCGAACACGCCGACGACGGTCAGGGTGTGGGCATCCATGTGCTCGGTGCGGAGAAGGGTGGAAAAACGGTCCGGCCGCGGTCGCCGCGACCGGCGGCCCGCGCCGGAGCGGGAACGCGCTCTATGCTGCCTCCCGCGCGCGCGACACTGCCGTCATCAGCCGGTCGAACGCTTCGGCAAACAGGCGCACGCCGTCGTCAAGCAGGACGGCCGTCACCGCATCGATCGAAATGCCCTCGCGTTCGAGCGCGGCCAGCGGCTCGCCGGCGCGGTCCAGGTCGCGCACCAGCGTGGCGTCGGGGCGGCCATGGTCGCGAAACGCATCGAGCGTGGCCGGGGGCATGGTGTTGACCGTATCCGGGCCGATCAGCTCGTCGACGTACAGTGTGTCGGGATAGTCAGGATTCTTGGTGCTGGTGCTAGCCCACAGCAGCCGTTGCACCGGCGCGCCGCGGCCGGCCAGCCGGCGCCACCGCTCGCCGGCCGTGAGCTCAAGGAAATGCCGGTAGGCCAGCTTGGCATTGGCGATGGCGGCGCGCCCCCTCAGCGCGAGCAGGCGCTCGCGTGCCGCTGTCGACGCCGCCGCCCGCTGCTCGAGCACGCCGTCGATGTGTGTATCGATGCGGCTCACGAAAAAGCTCGCCACGCTGTTGACCGTGTCCACGGGTCGACCTGCGGCAACGCGCCGCTCGAGACCACGCAGCCACGCCTGCGCCACCTCGGCGTACATAGGCACCGCAAACAGCAGCGTGACGTTGATGTTCAATCCCTCGGCGATCAGGCGCTCGATGGCGGGTAGCCCGGCCTGCGTCGCCGGCACCTTGACCATCAGGTTTGGCCGATCGACCGCCCGCCACAGGCGCTGCGCCTCGGACACGGTGCCGTCGGAATCGTGAGCCAGCCGCGGCGAGACTTCCAGCGACACGAAGCCGTCGCGGCCGCCGCTTGCCTCGAAACCCGGCCGCATCCGGTCGGCGGCCAGGCGGATGTCCTCAATGGCAATGCGCTCGTACACCGCGCCGGGGTCGTCGCCCGCGGCACCCGCCGATGCCAGCGCCTCGCGATACTCGGCGCCGCTTCCGATCGCCTTCTCGAAAATCGCCGGGTTCGACGTGAGCCCCTTGATGCCGTCCTCACGCACGAGCCGCTCCAGCCCGCCGTCGGTCAGCAGGCTGCGGCGGATGTAGTCGATCCACACCGATTGACCGAATCGTTCGAGTTCGCGCAGTCGGCTCATGAAAGTGGCTCCGGCTCCTGTCGGGGCAACGATACTCCATCGCGGCATCCGGGCGAAACCCCGCATCGATACGGGACCGCCGGCGATCGTCGGCGTCACCGTGTCTGGACGCGGCGCGCCGGCCCGTGTACATACCGAACTTCCCGCCCCCCGACTCCTCGGAACTCAAGGCCCGTCAATGACCGCCGATACCCGCGAACGCAGCTTCTGGCTGATAACCCTGCTCGCCGCAGCGCTGATGACGGTAACCATGGGTCTGCGCCAGTCGCAAGGCCTGTTCGTCTCGCCGATCAACACCTCCACCGGGCTTGGCGTCGCCTCGATCAGCCTGGCCATGGCGATCGGGCAGTTCGTCTGGGGCGCGATCCAGCCGCTGGCCGGCGCGGTGGCGGACCGTTACGGTCCGGGCCGGGTGCTGGCCGCCGGCGTGATCGTGCTGGCGCTGGGCAGCGCCCTGACCCCGCTAATGACAAGCACCTGGGGCTTGAGGTTCTGGTTGCCTCCGGCGCGGGCGCCGCCAGTTTCTCGGTGCTGATCGGCGCGGCCGCGCGCCGGCTGCCAGCCGAGCGCCGCGGCTTTGCCTCCGGCATCATCAATGCCGGCGGCTCGTTCGGCCAGTTCCTTTTCGCGCCGGTCTCGCAGCGCCTGATCGCGATGTTCGGCTGGATGGGCGCGATGTACGCACTCGCCGCCATCGCGCTGGCCACCCTGCCCCTCACCCGCTGGCTGCGTGGACAGCCGGCCCCGGCCACGCAGAGCGCGCCGCACGCCGGTGCAGAGGCGGCGCCCGTCGATCGCGGCCTCAGGGCAGCGCTGCGCGACGCGATGAAAGACCGCAGCTACCTGCTGCTGCACGCCGGTTTCTTCACCTGCGGGTTCCACATCGCTTTTCTCATCACCCACCTGCCAGGCGAAGTCCAGCTCTGCGGCCAGCCGGCGCAGGTGGCGAGCTGGTCCATCGCCATCATCGGGCTGGCCAACATCGTCGGCAGTCTGGCCGCCGGCTGGGGCACCCAGGCCTACCGCAGCAAGTACATTCTGTTCTGGATGTACGCCTCGCGCGCCGCGCTGATCCTGGCCTACCTCGCAGCGCCGAAGACCGCGCTGACCTTCTACATCTTCGCAGCCGGCCTCGGCCTGACCTGGCTGGCAACGGTGCCGCCCACTGCCGCCATCGTCGGCAAGCTGTTCGGGCCGCGCTATCTCGCAACCCTGTTCGGCCTCACCCTGCTGACCCATCAGACCGGCGCCTTTCTCGGTGCCTGGCTGGGCGGCATCGCGCTGGTAAGCCTGGGCGACTACAACTGGATGTGGTATGCCGACGCCGCGCTGGCCGCGGCCGCCGCCATCGTCAATCTGCCGATCCGCGAGGCGCGCATCGCGCCGAGGCTCACGCCCGCCTGAGCGCCGGGTCAGCCCGCCGCCCGACTCGCGGCCGATCCGCACTGGATTTGACGGGCAAAACATGCCATAAACGCGCGTTCGTTGGCCGACCCGGAAGACAGGCATGGCGAGGCACCTGCGCGAAGACCGGCACAAGACCCGAGTTCCCGGCGCAACACGCGCCAAGAGCAGCACCCGAACGCCGGAGCCGGCATCCGGCGACTGGGTCACGCTGGCGATCGACGCCGCCGATCTCGCACTGTGGGACTACGATGTCGCGAGCGGGCGGGTCCGGCTGAGCGCGCACTGGGCGCGCATGATGGGGCTGCCCGAAGGCCCGGTCGATACCGACATCCATGCGCTGACCCGGCGCGTGCCCGAGGCGGATCGCGAGCAGGTGCGCGCTACGCTGGTTCACAGCCTCAAGCATCCGGACGCCGTGTACCGCATGGAGCACAAGGTGCTGCGCGAGGACGGCGCCGCGATCACCATCATGAGCTACGGGCGGGTGGTGTCGCGCGACACCGGCGGCCGGGCATTGCGCATGGTGGGCACCAACCGCGACATCAGCTGGTACGCGAACGCGGTGGAGGAATTGCGGCGCAGCGAGCTGCTGCTGCGGGCGGCACTGGAAGGCTCGGCGATCGGCATGGCGCTGGTGGCGCCGGACGGCCGCTGGCTGAAAGTCAACAAGGCGCTGTGCGACATCGTCGGCTACAGTGAAGAGGAGCTGCTCGCACGCACTTTCCAGGACATCACCCACCCCGACGACCTCGATGCCGACCTCGGGCTGCTGCGCGAAACACTGGAGGGGCGGCGCAGCGCCTACCAGTTGGAAAAGCGCTACCTGCACCGCAACGGGCACCAGGTCTGGGTACAGCTCAACGTTGCCCTGGTGCGCGACGTGCGCGGTCAGCCGCTGGAATTCGTGTCGCAGATCCAGGACATCTCCGCGCGCAAGCGCGCGGTGGAGGCGCTGCGCGACAGCGAAGCGCGGCTCAAGAACGCCCTGCAGAACTCGCCCATCGGCATGGCGCTGGTCGGCCTCGACGGCAGGTTCCAGGCGGTCAACCTGGCGCTGTGCGAGCTGGTCGGCTACAGCGAGGCCGAATTGCTCGGCCTGGGCTTTCCGGACATCACCCACCCCGACGATCTGAACACCGATCTCGCCTATGTGAAGGAGATGTTGTCCGGCAAGCGAAACGCCTACGAGATGGAGAAACGCTACGTCCGCAAGGACGGCGCCATCGTCTGGATCCAGCTCAACGGCTCGGTGGTGCGGGACGAAGCCGGCCGCCCGCTGCAGTTCATTGCCCAGATCCAGGACGTTTCCGAGCGGCATCGCACGCGCAAAGCGCTGATCGAATCGGAACAGCGACTGGAGGCCGTGCTGGCCGGCGCCGACCTCGGCACCTGGGACTGGGACGTGCCGAGCGGTCGGGTCGTGTTCAACGAGCGCTGGGCACAGATGCTCGGTTACCGGCTGGAGGAGATCGAGCCGCATGTGCGCGCCTGGGAAAAACTGGTGCATCCCGACGACATGCCGCGGGTACGGCAGATACTCGATGCCCACCTGCGCGGCGAGACGCCGCTGTACGAGACCGAGCACCGGATGCGCAGCAGGCATGGAGAGTGGATCTGGATCCTCGATCGCGGACGCGTGCTGGAGCGTTCGCCGGACGGGCTGCCACTGCGCGCGAGCGGCACGCATATGGACATCACCGACCGCAAGACAGCGCAGCGGCGCGCCGAGCATCTCGCGCTGCATGATCCGCTGACCGATCTGCCCAACCAGCGCCTGCTGCTGGACCGCATGGAAGTGGTACTGGCGACGGCGCGCCGCCGCAAATCGGGCGCGGGCGTGCTGTTCATCGACCTCGACGGATTCAAGGCGATCAACGACATGCACGGACATGCCGCCGGCGACGCGGTGTTGAAGACCATCGCCGGGCGCCTGACCGCCGTCCTGCGCGCCTCCGACACGGTGGCGCGCGTCGGCGGAGATGAGTTCGTGGTGATGCTGCCAGAGGCCGCCGCACGCCCCGTTCTCGACCAGCTGTCGGCCCGCATCATCGAGCGCATCGGGCAACCGATCACGCTGGACAACGGGGCGCAGGCGCGCGTTTCCGCCAGCATCGGTATCGCCCTGTACCCGCAGCACGGCGAGGATACCCAGTCGCTGCTGCAGCGGGCGGACACCGCGATGTACGAGGCGAAGCGGGCGGGCGGCGCGCGCGCCGCGCATTTCGGCCGCTGACCCCGGTACGCTCGCGCCGCAGCCAGGGCGGTGGGCAGCAGCGGGCATCCGGCATTGCGCGGCAACAGGCAACGCGCCGCTGGCCGGCCGCGGCGGAAACCCCGCGGGAATTGACTAAACTGGCAGGCGCCGGAACGGCAAAGCGATTCTCCGCCGCGCGCGAACAACCGCGACTGAAGCCTGTCACACTGTGCATGACGATGTCCGACAACGACAACTGGGCCTTTCCCGAGAACGCGCAGCCCGACCCGCGGGCGCTGCGCTTCGATCTGGATGCCGCGCTCGACGCGGTGGTCATGCTGCGCGCGGAAGTACCGGACGATGCGTTCACCGCCTCGATTCTCGGCACCGAGCGGCTTGGCAGCGGCGTTGTCATTCGCGAGGACGGGCTCACCCTGACCATTGGCTATCTGATCACCGAAGCCGAGGACATCTGGCTCACCACCAACGCGGGCACCGCGGTGCAGGCCACCGTGCTCGCCTACGACCAGGCCACCGGGTTCGGCCTGGTGCAGCCGCTCGGGCATCTCGGCGCGCCGGCGCTGCCGAGGGGCAGCGCGCGCCAGTGCTCTCCGGGGGACGACGTGCTGTTCGCCTGCCACGGCGGGCGTCCCCACGCGCTCAAGGCCAAGCTGGTCGCCCGCCGGGAGTTCTCCGGTTACTGGGAGTACGTGCTCGACGACGCGCTGTTCACCGCGCCGGCGCACCCGCAGTGGGGCGGCGCGGCGGTCATCGGCATGGATGGACGCCTGCTCGGCATCGGCTCGCTCCTGGTGCAGGAAGTTATCGCCGACACGCCGATGCAGGGCAACATGGTGGTGCCGATCGACCTGCGGGAGCCGATACTGGCGGACCTGTTGCGCCTCGGCCGGCCGGACCGGCCACCGCGGCCGTGGCTGGGCATGTACACGGCGGAAATCAATGGCCGCCTGGTGGTGGCCGGTGTCGCCGCCGACGGGCCGGCCGAACGCGCCGGCGTGCAGCCGCAGGACGTGGTGCTCGAAATAGCGGGGCAGCGCCCGGCCTCGCTTGCCGACTTTTTTCGCCGGGTATGGCAGCTCGGCCCGGCCGGTACCACGGTCCCGCTGAAACTGTCGCGCGAGGGCGCGGTGTCGCACGCCGAGCTGGAATCCCGCGACCGCAACGATTTTCTGAAGAAACCCCGCCTGCATTGAGCGGGCGCCGACCATATGCGCGCCACGGGCGGCGCAGCGCACCGAGTCCGGGAGGAAACCGGCAGATGGCATCCATTACCCGCCGCGCACGCATCGGTTCGCCGGCGGCGCGCTCGCAGCACCGCCCGCGGCATCGCTGACATGGCCGCCGTTACCCGCCCGCGCATTGCGATACTGGACGACTGGCAGGGGGTGGCGCAGCAGAGCACCGACTGGACCCCGCTCGAGAGCCGCGCCGAACTGACATTCTTTTCCGAGCCGTTTGCGGGTCCGGATGCGCGCGCGGCCGCGCTCGCCGGCTTCGACATACTGATCGCGATGCGCGAGCGCAGCCCGCTGCCGGCCACGGTCATCGAGCGGCTGCCGCGGCTGCGCATGATCGCGCTCACCGGCGCGCGCACCTGGACGCTCGACATCGAAGCCTGCAGCGCGCGCGGCATCGTGGTGTGCAACACCGGCGGCGCAATGGCCACCGCCGCCACCGCCGAACTCGCCACCGGCCTGCTGCTCGCGGCCGCGCGGGCGCTGCCCGCGGCCGATGCGTCGATGCGTGCGGGTCATTTCCAGGCCGGCGTCCCGGCGGGCATGGTGCTCGAAGGCAGGACGCTGGGCATCATCGGGCTGGGCAAGATCGGCGCGCGGGTGGCGCGCCACGGCGCGGCCTTCGGCATGCGGGTTCTCGCATGGAGTCAGAACCTCACCGACGAGCAGGCCGCGGCCGCCGGCGCAACCCGGGTCGACAAGGACACGCTGCTCGCCGAATAGGACGCGGTGTCGCTGCACCTGGTGCTGTCCGACCGCACCCGCGGCGTCATCGGCGCGCGCGAGCTGGCGCGCATGAAGCCGGGCGCCATTCTGATCAATACTTCCCGCGGTCCGCTGGTCGACGAAGCCGCCCTGGTCGCGCGCCTGGAGGCCGGTGCACTGGTCGCGGCGCTCGACGTGTTCGGCGAGGAGCCGCTGCCCGCGGCCCACCCGCTGCGCCGTCTGCCCAACGTGGTGCTGACCCCTCACCAGGGCTACGCCACGCGCGAGGTGTATTCGCAGTTCTACCGGGAATCGATCGAGAACGTGCTCGCGTTCCTCGACGCCCGCCCGCAGCGCATGCTCAATCCGCAGGCCTGGCGCGGCGGCTGATCCCGCCTAGGCCTTCTTCTTCGCGGCGCGCGCCTCGCTGATCAGCCGGTTAACCGTCTGCAGTTCTTCCTCGAAACGCGCCGGCAGCACCTCCGCCAGGCTTCTGCGCGCCAGCCGCTTGGTGGCAACCACCGCCGGCTTCGACTTCGCCGCGATCGAACGCGCCAGCGCCTGCGCCGCCTTGAGCGGCGGCTCGTCGCGACTGATGCGCGAAACCAGGCCTAGCGCATACGCCTCGTCCGCATGCACGCGCCGGCCGGTGAGCAGGATGTCCATCGCGCGGGCGTACCCCAGCAGCCGCGGCAGCAGATGGGAGCTGCCGCCCTCCATCGTGATGCCGATGTCGACAAAGGGATACTGCAGAAAAGCCGCCGGCGCCGCGATCACCACGTCGCAGTGCAGCAGCATCGTCGCGCCAACGCCCACGGCCGCGCCCTGCACTGCCGCCACCACCGGGAGCTGCAGCCCGCCCAGGGTTTCCAGAAAGCGATAGGCCGGACCGTGGGCCGGCTGCGGCCAGCGCGTCTCGAACTCGGCGAGGTCGTTGCCGGCGCAGAAAACAGGTCCCTGCGAGCACAGCACGATGCAGCGCGCGGCGTGCATGCTGTCGATGGTGGCCAGCGTCTCGGCCAGCACCGTGTAGGCATCCACGTTGAGCGCATTGCGCTTGTCCGGGGCCTGCAGCTCGACCTGCCAGACGCCCGCTTCCTTTTCCTCGGAATGAATCATGTTCCGGTTCGCTCCCGTTCGATTGCGGCAACGCCGCCGCAGCCGGCACCCGATGCGGCGCTCAGTCCACCGTCCAGGTGTTGATTCTGCGTTCCACCAGCTCGACGATCGCCGCACGCAGCTCGGTTTCCGACGGCACGTCGTTCAGCGACGTGCTGTTGCGGACCGAGGCCCAGTACACGTTGCCGGTGTCGCGCTCGACGATGCGGCGCTGCAGGTCGACGATCAGCAGATAGGTGTAGGTGTTGTGCTGAATGTACTTCGACGACAGGCGCAGGCGCAGCCGATGGTTGCCGCCATTGGCAACATCCGGCAGGCCGGTAAGCGCCCCCGCCAGGCGCCCCTCGAACAGCGTGATCAGGCTGGCGCGCTTGAGCAGCGGGCCGTCGACCTCGGCTTCTATCGTGACCGCTCCGGCGCTGCCGGCGCAGAGCAGCGTCCACAGCGCGATCGCAGGGATGAGTGCTTTCATGACGCGACTTGCCTCCTCGGATTTCAGGTTGCCCCCTTTGGTGCGTCATTGTCCGTGAAGCAGGCGCGCAGGAACAGGCCCGCCCGCTCAGGCCGCGCTTGCGGGCATCGGCTGCAGGCTGCGCAGGCTGCGTCGCAGCAGCCAGGCGGCAATCGACAGATTGAGCAGATTGAACGCGATGCCGTTGACGAACGCCGCGTCGTACGAACCCGTGACGTCGAAGATTGCCCCCGACATCCAGCCGCCGAGCGCCATGCCGAACAGGGTCGCGGTGATGACCATGCCGACCCGCATGCCGGCCTCCTTCGGCGTGAAATACTCGCGGACGATGAAGGCGTACGAGGGGACGATGCCGCCCTGGAAAAGACCGAACAGCGCCGAGATCACATACAGCGACACCAGCCCGTCGAACGGCAGAAACAGGAACAGCGCGAGGCACTGCATGCCCGAGCCGATCAGCAGCGTGCGCAACCCGCCGATGCGGTCGGATATCCAGCCGAACACCAGGCGGCTGACGATGCCGCAGGCGAGCATCAGCGACAGCATCTGCGCGCCGCGCGCCGCGCCATAACCGAGATCACCGCAATAGGCGACCAGATGCACCTGGGGCATCGACATCGCCACGCAGCAGCTCGCGCCGGCAACGATCAGCAGGGTCTGCAGCGCCGATGGCGACAGCCCGAGCGGGCGCGGCGACCAAGCCGCCGGGCGCAGCCCGGCGGCCGGCGCAACTTCGAATTCCGGCGCGCGCCGGCGCAACGCAAGCGCCACCGGCAGCATGGTCAGCGCGCAGAACGCCGCGATACCCATGAACGTGGCCCGCCAGCCGGCTTCCGCGATGAAGTGCTGCACCACCGGCGGCCACAGCGTGCCCGCCAGATAGTTGCCACTCGCGAAGATGCCGACGGCTATGCCGCGCCGGCGGGTGAACCAGTGCGAGGTGTCGGCCAGCAGCGGCGCGAAGGTGGCCGAGCTGCCGAAGCCGATCAGCAGCCCCTGGGCCAGTGCGTACTGCCACAGGCCGGCGGACATCGCAGCGGCCGCGTACCCGAGCGCCAGCGCCACGGCGCCGACCAGCAGGGGCGGCGCGATGCCGAAGCGATCGGCGGCACGGCCCATCAGAATTCCGCCCAGGCCGAAGCCGACCATGGTCATCGTGTACGGCAACGAGGCATCGCCGCGCGCGATGCCGAACTCCTGCTGGACGGCCGGCAGCGCGACCACCACCGACCACATGCCGACGCCGCCGATGGTGGATAGCAGCAGCGCGGTCGCGAGTCTCGCCCACGCATAGGGTGACTCGGAACCGCCCAGCCAGAAGGATTGCGTTGCCCGCATCATCGCCGCTCCGTGAGCGGGCGATTGTGCCATGCCGTGCGCAGCCGCCCGGGCCGATCCGACCGCGGTTGTGGGGCGCTACGGCGCAGAGGTGCTAGGCGTCCCGGGGCGCCAGGCACTCCTGCATGCCCTGCCTGAAGCCGCGCATCCAGCGGCCGTCAGCCAGCATTCTCGCCAGCCGGGGCCGTTCGTACTCGTCGGCAATCTCGACGTAGGACATGTAGCCCATGCGGCGCGAGGCGCCCAGCACCATGCTCATCGCATCGTCGATCGCGGCGCGTTCGTCCGGGTCGGCCGCCGCGCGATCGAATCCGTCGATGCAGGCGCGAAACGCCGCGTCGTCGCGCGGCGAGTCGGGGAACAGGTCGTGCGAAATTCTCAGCAGCGTGAGCCCGTCCTCGGCGCTGATATGCCTGAGTCCTTGCGCCCAGGCGGCCGCTTCGCCGCCAGCCGCGGACAGCGGGGCGCACAGCGACATGAGCAGCGCGGCCAGCGCCGCGCGCAGCCCAGGCGCCACAGGAAAACGCATCGTGCTGGGGAAGATCATCGGGCAATGGCTCCAGTGAACAGTTTCGATTGATTCAGCCGGTCCGCATGCGCCGCATCAACGGCGGGCGCGCGTGGCGCCGCCGCGGTCAATTGTCGTCGGGCGAGTCGTTCGACCAGCGCGCGGCGGTCTCGCCGAGATCTTCGTCGAGTCCGGTGTCAAGATTTTCTTCGACTTCCTCGTCATGCCGGTCCATGTCCTGGATCAGTGCGCGCAGGCGGCGTTCCGACGCAGGTTCGCTTTCGCCCGTGTCGCCCGCCTCGGCCTCATTCGGCCGACGCCCGCTTTTGCCCGGTCGGCTTGCCGGACCGCCCCGTCCTTTCGCGTCTGACTTGCTCATGGCTTTTCTCCTGCTCATATCGGCGGCAAAGTACCGCGCTCATCGGCAGTATCCGCGCGAAGGCTGCGTCCCGGTCAGCACCGGCGTCGCCGGATATTCGCATGCAAACCACACGACCTGCCCCTTGTCGGTCACCGGCATGCTCAGGTAGGCGCGCTCGCCCGCGTTCAGATAGCCGCTGCTCACGCCAAGCTGCTCGCCGGCCGCGGCCGCGCATCGCGCCAGCCTGCCGTTTGCCGTGCTTGGCCCGACAATACAATAAGTGTAGTTCGCTGCGGAAGTGCAACGGTTCGCGAGGGAAAAGAAACCGGCCGCGGTGCGCTCCATCGCGAGGCAGTATGAGCGGTTGAGCTGTGCCGAGCGCGCATTCTCATCCGCCGGTGAAGCTGCCGTGTCGGGCACCCGCGCCTCGGAAGGCGCGGACTCGCCGCCCTCGCGCGCCTGCGCCGCGCCCTGCGGTGCCGTGCCTTCCTGCGCCGCACTGATTTGCGCGGGCAATCGTTCACCGGCGACCGGATCGATCTCCGCCGCACCGCAGCGCCGGTGCAAATAGGATTCGGAGCCGCCGTACTTGTAGGCAACTCGCAACTGCTCGCCGATCAGCGTCAGCGCCAGGCCGATCGAAGTGTCGAGCAATTGGGTCGCGTCGAGCACGTCGAAGCGATATTCGACCCAGGCGCCGACGAACTCGACGCGCAGGCTGCCTGCCGACACCAGCACCGAGCGCATGCGCGCCGCGATGGCCGCTCCCGACCCGGCGGCGCCGCGATCGATGAGCCGCGCCTCGCGCAACTGGCGGATCTCGATCACCGGTGCGCCGCGCCGGTAGTCGTCGTGCGGCGCGGTGCACCACGAGGCCTGGATGCGCTCGGCAAGCGCCGCCGGCGCTTGCGCGCGTGCGCCGCTCACGGCGCACAAGGCGACGATCAACATCACCAACGGCACGGTGGGCGGGCGCTGCTGCTGCATGTTCAGATCTCCCTTCGCGGCACCGCAACACGCGCACCGCCACGTGGCAAGGATACCTTGCGCCGCGCGGGGGTTGTGCGCTCGCCGTCGAGGCGGACAATAGGCGCAGACGTGCCGCGCCAGCCGTGGCGGCAGCGAGGCCCGACTGTGACAAGGAGGAGAATATGGCAAAAGCGATCGATACGCTCGAGCATCCCGCCGAACGGCCGCACGGTAGCCGCGTCGACGCGCTGCGTGCCCTGCACTGGCTTGCGCTCGGCTGGCGCGATTTCGCCGCCAATCCGGGTCCCGCAGCAGCGCAGGGCGCGATCCTCGCGGCGCTGGGCTGGCTGATCCTGATGTTCTGCAGCACGCAGATCAACCTGCTGGCGGCGGCGATTTCGGTCTTTCTGCTGGTGGCGCCGGTGCTGGGCGCCGGCTTCTACGAGTTGTCGCGCCGGCGCGAGCGCGGCCAGGCCGCCAGCTTTGATGCCGCGCTCGAAGGCGCGACGGCGCGGCGCTGGCCGCTGGCGCGGCTGGGCGCAGTGCTTGGCATCGTCGCCATCGCCTGGGTGCTGACGTCGAACGCGATGTTCGCCGGCAGTTTCATGACCGCGCCGCCACCGCCGGGCGAAACCTTCTACCGCACCATCGTCGACTGGGCCGGCTCCGGCTTTCTGATGACCTACATGGTCACCGGCGCACTGTTTGCCCTGGTCGCCTTCGTCCTTTCGGCAACCTCGGCGCCGATGCTGTTCGATCGCGATATCGGCGTGCGCCAGGCCATCGGCGCGAGCGTGCGCACGGTCGCCGCCCATCCGCTGCCGATGCTGGTATGGGCGACCGTCATCGCGATTCTGGCGGCGGTCGGCTTTGCCACGCTGCTCATCGGGCTGATCGTGATTCTGCCGTGGCTCGGACATGCGACCTGGCACGCCTACCGGGAGCTAACGCGCTGACCCGTTCGCCGCGCGCAGTGGCCGCGCGCCAGTGCCGCCTGCAATAATGTCCGGGTGAGCGTATTCCCCGGATGGAGATGAGCAAGGTCGACCGCGCGGTTCTGCAGCGGGACGGCGTGCGCGCCGCGGTGCGCGCCGCCGGGCACGGCCACCTGCTCCTGTCCGACGAGGCCGTGGCGCATTCCCTGGCCGAAACGATGGCGTCCCACCGGCCGGGCGCGCCGGTCTGGGTGTTCGGCTACGGCTCGCTCATCTGGAATCCGCTGATGGAGTACGCCGAGCGGCACACCGCGCGCGTTCACGGCTATCACCGCGGGTTCTACGTCTGGTCGCGAGTGAACCGCGGCTCGCCGCAGGTACCCGGCCTGGTGCTCGGGCTCGACCGCGGCGGCTGCTGCCACGGCGTCGTCTATCGCCTGCATGCATCGTCGCAGGCGGAGGATCTGCTGCTGCTGTGGCGGCGCGAGATGATCGGCGGCACCTACCGGCCGCGCTGGGTGAACGCCGAGTTCGATGGCCAGCGTACACGCGCGATCGCGTTCACCGTGAACCGCCGTCATCCGGGCTACACCGGCCGCCTGAACGATGCCCAGATTCTTTCGATCGCGGCGCGCGCCGCGGGACACTACGGCAGCTGCGCCGACTATCTCATCCAGACCGCCCGCAGCCTCGAGTCTCACGGCCTGCCCGATCGCCGCCTGAGCAAGCTGGCCGCGCTGCTCGGCCGGGAGCAGACCATCACCGTGTAGCGGCTTGCGCGCGCATCGGCGCGTCGATGGAATCGTCCATGCGAATTCACGTTCTCTCCGATCTTCACCTGGAGTTTTCCGACCGGCATCCACCGCTCGCGCTGCCGGAGACCGGCGCCGACGTGGTGGTCATCGCCGGCGACATCCACGTCGGCGCCCGCGCCTTCGACTGGGCCGAGCGCAGCTTTCGCGACCAGACGGTGCTGTACGTCCCCGGAAATCATGAGTACTACGGCGGCGACCTGGCAGGCGTCGGGCGCGACCTGCGCGCGCGCGCGGCGCGCAGCCCCAACGTCCGGCTGCTGGACAACGACTGCCTGGCGCTCGACGGCGTTCGCTTCATCGGCAGCACGCTGTGGACCGATTTCGATCTGTTCGGCCGCGAACGGGCTGGCGAGGCGATGCGGGAGTCGCTGCGCCATCTGGTCGACTTCCGCGCGATCCGCTCGGCAAACGGCAGGTGCCTGACGCCGGAGGAGACCATCGACCTGCACCGTGCGGCACGTGCGTTCCTGGAAGCAAGCCTTGCCGAGCCGTTCGACGGACCCACCGTGGTCATCACCCACCACGCACCGCACCCGGGCAGCCTGCATCCACGCTGGGCGCAGCACCTCACCAGCGCGGGTTTCGTCTCCGACCTGCAGGCGCTGATGGGCCGGGCCGAACTGTGGATCCACGGCCACACCCACGACGGTTTCGACTACAGGGTCAACGGCACCCGGGTGCTGGCGAACCCGATGGGCTATCGCACCTCAAACTGGTGGGAAAGCCAGGTCGGCGGCGCGGCGTCGTGGGTGCGCTACGAGAATCCGCGCTTCGACCCCGGACTCACGGTCGATATCGCGCCCGCCGGCCGTTCCGGACCGGCTTGATCCCGGTCAACGCGCCGCCGACGCTGCCCTTACACACTTCGGGCGCGATCCGAATCCGAAGAGAAGTTCATGAATGCCCGCCGCGTCGGTCGCCCGCTTGCGGCCGCGCTGTGCGCAGCGCTGCTGTCGCTCGCGCAGACCGCACTGGCCGGCGACAAATTCGACGACTGCGCCGACCCGGAGGCCGCGCGCCGGTACGTCAAGAACTGTCTGGCGGAAAGCCCGTACCGCACCCAGGAATACTGCGAGGCGCAGGCGCTGCAGAACGCCTGCAAGCCCAGGCAATAGGCCTGCCGGCGCCGCGCGCGTTCAGGACCGTGCCGCGCGATAGGCCCGCGCCCGCTGCAACTCGGGCCGGTCGCTGTCGCGCGTTGCGGTCAGCGTTTCCAGCTTCTCGTAGTAACTGCGCGCCCTGGCCTGATCGCCCGCCAGTTCCGCCGCCCGCGCCGCGCCATACAGGGCACGCAGGCGGTTCGGGTCGCGCCCGAGCGAGCGTTCGAATTCGGCCAGCGCCTGCGCCGGCTGTCCGCGCATCGCCAGCAGTTCGCCAAGCAGTTCGCGACAGGGCACGATACTGCCCGGCGTCACCGGATGCTTGTCGCTGGCCTCCTCCTGTTCGGCGGCAAGCTGCATCAGCCGCAGCGCGTCCTCGCCGCGCCCCTCGGCGAGCGCCACCCAGGCCTGGACGGCGGTAATCTGAAACGCGGTCTGCCCCGCCCAGTACGCGTTCTTGGCGCCGAGCAGCTGCTCCTTCAGCGCCTCGAGGCGCGCCAGGTCTCGGCGAGCCGCGGCAGCGTCGCCGTTGCGCGCCGCGCCCAGCGCGCGCGCGAAGACAAGAATGCTCTCGGCGTGCGGAAACCGGTTCCAGGCCAGGTCCGGCGGCGACAGCTGCAGTGCCGCGGCCTGTGCCCAGTCGCCGCGCTCCAGCGCGTAGCGCGCCGGAATCGCCGCCAGCGCGTAGGCCGCGGGGAAATTCTCGACGTTGACCTTGCGGATGGCCAGCGCCTCCTCGAGCAGCGCCCGCGCCGCCCGGTCCTGCGCCAGCTGCAGATGGCCGAAGACCATGTAATCCATGGCATGCAGCGCATCGTAGGCGCCCACGCCGAGGGTGCTGTCCTTGAGCTCGTTCTTGGCGGCGGAATACGACAGGCGATTGCCGTCGATCAGCTCGTGCCATAAGCCCACCCGGGAAAAGATGTGCGAGGGCATGTGCAGCGCATGCGGCACCGAGGGCGCGATGCTGGCGTAGAGGCGCGCGGCCGGCAGGCCCCGCTCGGCCAGCTCGGCGTAGTCGTAGGTATGAATCAGGTAATGGGTCACGCCCGGATGATCGGGGTACTTGCGAAACAGCGGCTCGAGTATGTCGGCGGCTTTGAGCTGCTTCGCGAACGTCTTGTCGGTGGGTACAGCCGCGGCGTTGAGGACGAGCGCATAGAGAATCTGCGCCTCGTCGTCGTTCGCATGGCGCGCCGCCACCCCGGCCATCGCCTGCTCGAAGGCGACCACGCGGGTGCGGTGGTCGACCGTCTCCCAGTCGCGCAGGAACTCCGCCAGCGCGGCAATGTAGTCGCGCTCGCGCTCGCTGCGCGCGCCCACCCGCTGCGCCTCGGCCAGCGCGGCGGCGGCTACTTTCATGGCGGCCGGCGGCACCGGCCAGGCGAATGGATTGCCCATCGACATCATGGCAATACCCCAGTGGGCCATCGCGCAGCCCGGATCCGCCGCGAGCACCTCGGCGAAGGCGCGCTTCGCCGGGTCGAACCAGAACGAGTGAAACAAGGCCATCGCGCGGTTGAAGCGCTGCTGCGCCTGCGGCGTGCAAGACACCTTGAAATCGACCGTGCCGAGCTTTTCCGGGGGTTTGCCTTGCGGGGCGTCGTCGTCTTCATGGGCTGCGGCGACACCGAACAGCAGCCAAGCCCCTACTGCAATCGCATATATAAGCGGGCGCTTCATGGCGACCTCCTTGAACGAATCGGGAGCAATCGCACGCCGCGGGCGGTACGGTTCCCCGGCGCGGGATGCATCCCGGTTCGGCGAACGTCAGGAATGCAAAGTCTCCGCCCCGGTATCTCGCCAGTCAATATCGACCGGCCGCCGAATCGCCGCTAGCGCGCCCCGGCAGACGGACCTTGTCGCCGGATGCGCGCACCGGTCTCCGGCGCGCTGAACGGCTGCGGCAAACCGGCGAGGTAATCGGCCAGGACCTCGACATCGAGCGGGCCGCCGCCGAGGCTCACGCCTTCGTCGAGCATGCCGAAGCGATCGCCGCCCGCGGCGAGAAAGCTGTTCACCGCGACCGTGTAGCGTTCCTTGGGGTCGAGCGGCCGGCCGTTGACGCGCGCCCCGGTCACGCAGGCGCTGCAGGCCCGGGTTTCGGGATCGACCCGCGCCGCATCCCAGGCCCAGGACAGTCCCGAGACCTGCAGAAAGCGAATACTGCCGCTGCGCTGGTGGGGCGGAAACTGCTGCTCGAGCAGGCGAACGATCTGCTCGCCGGTGAGCTGCAGCTTCACCAGGCTGTTGCCCAGCGGCTGCACTGCGAACACATCCGCGTAGCTCGCCTCGCACACCTCGCCTTTGCGGCAGCGCAGCTCGGCACGGATGCCGCCGGGATTGACGATCGCAATGTCGGTGCCCATGCGCGCGCGCTGCGCATCGGCGATCAGATTGCCCATCGCCGATTCGCCGGAGGGTGTCGCGCGCCGCGAGATCGTGCCGGTGTAGCGGCCGATCACCCGCTGCGCGCGCGGCGCCACCGCAGCCTGCGCTTCACCGACCAGCGTCGCGATGGCCGCGTCCGGCGACAGGCCGGGACCCTCGTCGGCATATGTCGTCACGATGCGTGCGCGCCGGGCGACGACGTCGCCGCTGAGCGGGTCGAGGTCGAGATCGATGTCGGCGAACGCGCTGCCGGCGGAAAACGCCTGGGTAACCAGCACCCGGGTGCCCCCGGCGGCGGGCAGCAGCGCGTTGGTGAAGGCATGCGTGTGCCCGGAGACCACCAGGTCGATTTCCGGGTCGAGGCGGCCGACGATGTCCACGATGCGGCCGGACACGCCGGCGTGCTCGGGTCGTGTGAAGCCGCGATAGCGCCGCTGGAAACCGCCCTGATGAATCAGCAGGACGATCGCGCGCACGCCCTGCGCCTTGAGTTGCACGACCGCGCGGTTGACGGCGTCCGCCTCGTCCAGAAAGCGCAAACCGGCTACGCCATCCGGCGGCACGATGCCGGGCGTTTCCCTCAGCAGCGCGCCGATGAACGCCACCCGAAAATCGCGCGCCCCGCCCTGCGCATCCGCGACGCGCAGCCGCTTTACCGCAAACGCCGGCAGCAGCGGCCGACCGTCGTCCGCGTGCACCACGTTGGCCGACACGACGGCGTGATTCACGCCGCGCCACGGATTGCGCAGGAACGGGCCGTCGGCATGGTTGCCGCCGAACAGCTGGCGCAGCAATTCCCGGCTGCCGCGGTCGAACTCGTGATTGCCCGGCGTGCTCACCAGATTGCAGTCGGGATTGAGCCGGTCGTCGACCGAGCAGTGCCGATTGCCCAGCCGGTTGAGAAACTCCAGCGTCGGCTCGTCGCGCAGCAGCGCCGAGGCAAGCGGAGAGGCGCCGATGTTGTCACCGGCGTTGACGATGAAGGTGCGCGTCTCGACGCCGGCCATTGCCGCTTTCAGATACGCCGCGAGTACCGCTGCGCTCCCCACCGGACGGCCGCCGACGCTGCGCCCGGCGGCAAGCTGTCCGTGGAAATCATTGAAGGCGAGCACCTTGATGCGAATCGGCTGCGCCGATGCTGCGCCCGTGCCGGCCAGCAGCATTGCCGCCGCCAGCAGCGCGGCAAGCCGGCCCGCGCGCACCGCCAGCCCGTTTATCCATCGGCATCGCATGCGGCAGATCATGACAGCATCGATCCTAAGCGCCTATCCTTCCGGCTGGCACGCCCGTCCGGCGCTGTCTGCGGCCGGCTCATTCCAACAACAACAGGAGGCACAACCCATGCGCTATCGACCGCTCGGTCGCACCGGCCTGCTGGTTTCCGAAATCTGTCTCGGCACCATGACCTACGGCGGCAAGGGGCGCTGGCAGCCGATCGGCCAGCTCGGCCTGGCCGAGGTCGAGGCACAAGTCGCCGCCGCGCGCGAGGCCGGCGTCAATTTCATCGACACCGCGAACGTTTATTCCGAAGGCGACGCCGAAAGCCTGCTCGGGCAGGCGCTGAAGAACCTGCGCCTGCCGCGCGACGAGCTGGTGATCGCCAGCAAGGTGCGCATCCGCATGGGCCCGGGGCCGAACCAGGTTGGCCTGTCGCGCGGTCACCTGCTGGACGCGGTCGACGCCAGCCTCCGGCGGCTGCAGCTCGGGCACATCGACCTGTATCAGATCCACGGCCAGGATCTGCTCACCCCGATGGAGGAGATGCTGCGCGGGCTGGAAGACCTGGTGCGCAGCGGCAAGGTGCGCTACATCGGGGTAAGCAATCACGCCGCCTGGCAGATCATGAAGGCGCTCGGCGTCTCGCAGCAGCGCGGCTGGACCCGCTTCGAAAGCGTGCAGGCCTACTACTCGCTGGCGGCGCGCGAGCTGGAGCGCGAGATCGTGCCGATGGCGCTGAACCAGGGGCTCGGCATTCTGGTGTGGAGCCCGCTCGCCGGCGGCCTGTTGTCCGGAAAGTTCAGCGCCGATACGTCCGGGCCGGAGGATGCGCGGCGCACCAAGTTCGACTTTCCGCCGGTGGACCGGGCGCGCGTGTTCCGCTGCGTCGATGCGATGCGCCCGATTGCGCAGGCGCACGGCGTGTCGGTCGCACGCGTCGCGCTGGCCTGGCTGCTGCACCAGCCCGCGGTCGCCAGCGTCATCGTCGGCGCAAAGACAGTGGCGCAGCTCGCCGACAACATGGCCGCGAGCGACTTGCGGCTGTCGGCCGCGGAACTGGCGGCGCTGGACGAGGCAAGCCGGCTGCCGCCGGAGTATCCGGGCTGGATGTTCGCGCGGCAGAACCAGGACCGGCTGCCGGGCGGCGCGATCAGGTGACCGCGCGCGACGGACGAGGAACTTCGCGTCCCGGCACCGGCCTATAGCCAGTAATATCCGGACAAGTACAGCCCACCGAGGAGGAGAGATAACGATGGAACACCGTGTCGACCCCGAAGGCGCACGCCTGCCGATCAAGCTCGATTCCACCTCGAACGGCGAATTCGAACCGGTTCCGCTGTCGCGCGCCAACCAGGCGGCCAACCACTTCGCGCAGGAAGCGGCAACACTGAATGCAAAACGGCTCGGCGTCAGGCGCCGGGACTTCCTGCTGTCCGCCTGCGGCGCCGCCTCTACCCTGCTCGCATTCAACGCGGCCAATGCCGCCGCCGGCCGCGACGGCGGCTTCTTCGACCTGCATGCCGACGCGGCGCTAGAGCCGCAGCTCGCGCAGGCGACGCTCGACAAGGCCGAGTTCATCTTCGACGTGCAGGGCCATTTCGTCGATCCGACCGCCGCCTGGCTGAAGAGCGCGCCGCTGTCGGCGTTCAAGTTCACCAGCAAAGGCAACTGCGAACTGAACGACAACTCGGGGCCACGCAGCCACCTCGCCTGCCTGACCTCCGACGAATTCCTGAAGGACGTCTTCCTCGACAGCGACACCGACATGATGGTGCTGTCGTTCGTGCCGGCGCGGCGCGACGCCTCGCCGCTGGAGATCCAGTCGGCCGACGCGGTGCGCAAGATCGTCGACACGCTGGAAGGCAACCACCGTCTGCTGATCCACGGACGCGTCAACCCCAACCAGCCCGGGGACATGGAAGACATGGCGGAACTGCGCGACCGTTGGGGCGTCAGCGCCTGGAAGACCTACACCCAGTGGGGCCTCGACGGCAACGGCTTCTTTCTTTCCGACGACATCGGCATCCAGTTCATCGAGAGGGCGCGGGCGCTGAACGTCAAGGTCATCTGCGTGCACAAGGGACTGCCGTTCGGCCAGAAGTCCTACCAGCACAGCCAGTGCAGCGACATCGGCGTGGTGGCGAAGATGTTTCCCGACGTGAGCTTCCTCATCTACCACTCCGGCTTCGTCCCCTCCGTCGAGGAGCGCGCCTACGGCGAGAACGCCAACGGCGACGGCATCGACACGCTGATCCGCTCGCTGATCGACAACGGGGTAAAGCCCGGCAGCAACGTCTACGCCGAACTGGGCAGCACCTGGCGCTTCCTGATGCGCGACCCGCAGCAGGCGGCGCATGGCCTCGGCAAGCTGCTGAAGTACTGCGGCCCGGACAACGTGCTGTGGGGCACCGACTCGATCTGGTACGGCTCGCCGCAGGATCAGATCCAGGCCTTCCGCACCTTCCAGATCTCGAAGGAGTTTCAGGACAAGTACGGCTATCCGGAAATCACGCCGGCGCTGCGCGCGAAGATCTTCGGCCTGAACGCAACCCGTCCGTACAAGATCAGCGCCGACGAGATCAAACTGCGCGCCCGCGGCGACACCGTCGCCCGCGAACGCCTCGCCTACCTCGAGCGCCCCGAACCGCACTTCCAGACCTACGGCCCAAAGACGCGGCGGGAGTTTCTCAACCTGCTCAGGTGGAACGGCGGGGCGCGGGTGTAGCGCGCGGGGCACGGAACCAGTCGTCCCGTCGGCCGGTTTGACGGCTTAGGGCCGCGGCAGCCACGCGCCCGCTACGCATCGAACGATTCGAAGCACTGGCGCATGCGCTCGACGTCCGGCGCCAGGCCGGTGAACAGACGAAAGGCCTCTGCCGCCTGAAACACTGCCATGCCGCCGCCATCGAGCGTACGGCAGCCAAGGGCGCGCGCGGCATGCAGCAGCGCCGTCTCGCGAGGGAAGTAGACGATCTCGGCGACCCATAGCCGCGGATGCAGGAATGCGGCCGGCAGCGGCAGGCCGGGATGCGCGGTCATTCCGGTCGGGGTCGCATGAATCAGGCCGTCGGCGTCCGCCAGTGCGGCATCGAGGGGCACGTCGGTCGTAACCCTGTCCGCGCCGAAACGCGCGCGCAGGCCGGCGGCAAGCTGCCGCGCGCGCGCCGCCACTGCATCGAACAGCAGCAGCCGCTGCACACCGAGCGCGAGTGCCGCATGCGCCACCGCCGCGCCGGCGCCGCCGGCACCGAGCTGTACCACCCGTCCCAGCGGCGCCTTCGGCAGCCCGCGCCGGAAGCTTTGCGCAAACCCCCATGCGTCGGTGTTGTGGCCGACACGGCGCCCGCCGCCCAGCACGACGGTGTTTACCGCGCCCACCGCCCGCGCATCCTCCGAAAGTTCGGTCAGCAGCGGGATCACGCTCTGCTTGCAGGGATGGGTGATGTTCAGTCCGGTAAAGCCCATGCGCTCGGCAGCGGTCAGCAGTTCGGGCAGCGCCTGCGCATCCAGACCCAGCGCGTCCAGGTCGATCAGCCGGTACATGTAGTGGAGGTTCTGCGCCGCGCCTTCGCGCTCGTGAAGCGCCGGCGTGCGCGACGCCTGGATGCCCGCGCCAATGAGCCCCACCAGATGGGTCGCGCGCTCACCGCTCATGCGCGACGGGGCGCCACGCTGCGCGCAGCGCTCACGCGGTTCGCCCGGCGCGATCCGGCGCGACGCCGTCGGCACCCGCCGCGCGCATCAGCATCGTACGCCGCAGCCACACCGCCGTGCCGGCGGCAATGCCGGCGGCGTGGCTGAGCGGCACCGCGACGAATCCGTCTGCGCGCCAGTCGACCGGCTGCCAGCCGAGCATCAGCTCGGCACCGGTCTTGACCAGCACCAGGGCAAGCAGCGTCACGCACACCAGACGCCACGGCCGCGTTCCCCGAAGCCCACGCAGCGCCGCGTAGGTG
Organism: uncultured Pseudomonadota bacterium; assembly: GCA_937983055.1. Classification (GTDB taxonomy): domain Bacteria; phylum Pseudomonadota; class Gammaproteobacteria; order Burkholderiales; family Eutrophovitaceae; genus CALJLA01. The sequence goes on along the minus strand of CALJLA010000094.1, from coordinate 5,822 downwards.
AGCAGTGCAAACGCCAGCGCCGAGGCGCCGGCAAAACGCTTAACGCCCGGTTCGGCAAGGTACACGGCCAGACCGGCCATCAGCGCGGCCAGCAGCACGACGGGCAGAAAGTCGCGCCGGTCGCGCGTTTCCACCAGCCAGGCCGCCGGCGCCAGCACCAGCAGGTTTGCGCCGAAATGGGCCCAGGAATAGTGAACCAGATGCGCGCTCAGCAATCGCCACAGCTCGCCGCCGTTCAACGCCTCGCGCTCGAGCATCAGCACTTGCGCCGCGCCCGGAACCACGAGCACCGTGCCCGCGGCCGCGAGCAAGGTCAGGGTGCAATACGGAATGGGGGTCATGACCGGCGGCGACGCCACAGCAGTCCGGCGGCCAGCACGAGCCCGATCAACGCGCTCATCCAGCCTTCCAGCGCACCGCCGCCGCGGCCGCCACCGGCGTCGCTGCGCACGACCTCGAATTCCTGCGGTGAGGTCTTGACCCGCTCTTCGAAGGCAACCAGCTGCGAATCAAGGTTCGCGATCATCCGGCCCACCGCCTCGTTGAAACCTTTGTCGCTGTCCGCGCGCAGCTCTTCGCTCAGATTGATCGGCGTGGAAAGGCCCTTGATCTGGCTGGTGCCCGGCGCGCGGAACAGCATCTTGCGGCTGGGTATGTGCATCACCACCGCGTCGACCATGGTCGATGTCGAGTTCTTCTCCGCCGGCACGATGTAGGCGCCGACGATAGTCCAGTACAGCATCGAGGCCATGCCGGCGTCGGTAAACTGCGCCTGGTCGTACGACACCAGCGCGATACTCTCGACCCCGTACATGGTGCGGATCTGGTCGAGGTTCTGGAAGCCGCCTTTCGGCGTCAGGTACGCGGAGGGGATGACCTCGATCGACTGGATGTAGTCGCGCTTGCGGAAGTTATCCGCCACCCGGGCGAGGATCTCCGACTTCCTGCTTTCGGTCAGCGCGAGGGCGGGCGGCTGTCCCGGCTTGTCGGGAACGAAGGCGATACCGACCCGCATCGGCAGCCTGAGCACCGGAATACCCTGCTCGGCGACCGGCTCGCGCTGATCCGGATACAGATAGTCGACGACGCTGGTCGTGTTGTGGCGCTTTTGCGCGCCGCCGCAGCCGGCAAGCATCCCCGCCAGCGCAACGGCGAGCAGAATCGTGAACACTCCACGCAACTGGTTGTGATAGATCATGGCCGCCTCCTCCCGGGTTACGCCCGCCAGTCCATGCTAATCCAACCGTTGATGCGCGCAACAAGAGTTCTTCCCCGCGCCGCCTCGCCGGCCGCGCGCTCATGCGCGCGGCCCAATCCGTACACCTGTCCGTCACACGGAAGTCATCGCCGCTTAAGACTGCCCGGCTAGTCTGACCGGCATTCTTTCGACAGGGGTCGGCCGTGCGCGAAAACCTGACTGAGTGGCGGCGCGTGCTTCTAATCCAGGCCAGAATGGCCGGCATGGCCGCCGCGCCGGGACCGCGGGCGGGCAACTTGCCTGCCGACCGCGTCATCGCCCGGACCCATGCCGACCAGCCGGTGCGCGCCTGCATGAATCAGCAGACAGTCGACGATTCCCGCGACGCGGTCCCGACGCGCGGATGCACGCGCTCGCCGACGGCAACGACCACACGCGCCAGAGCGCGCCGCAAGCGATGTCGGCGGCGCAGTGCCGATACGGCCCGCGTGTAGAATCTGCGGCGTCGTGGCAAAAACACCTTCCGTTTCCGAGGCTGGCGCGCTGCCCACCCTGGCGAGCGTGATCTTCATCCGGATTACCGAGTTTTCCCGCCGGCCGGTGGCCGAGCAGGCGCGGCTGCGCGCGCAGCTCGAGGCGGCACTTGCCATTGCGCTGATCGACATCGACCCGGAAAGCCGTATCGTGCTCGATGCGCCCGACGGCATGGCCATCGCGGTGCTGCGCGATCCGGCCGCGGCACTGCGCATCGGCCAGCGCTGCATGCATGTGGCCGGCGCCGGCGTCTCGGTCGCGGCGGCGATCAACCACGGTGCGGTCCGCCTTGCGCCGGACGCTGCCGGTCACCCGGGTCTGATCGGCGATGCCATCGGCACGGCATCGGCGATTGCGCACTTCGCCGGCCCGGCGCGGATGTTCGTTTCGCGCGCGTTTCGCGACGCGCTGGCCGAGGCTGCACCGGCGCGCGCCGCGCAGCTGCGTCCGGCCGGCGTGTTTACCGACGCCAACGTGCGCACCCACGAGCTGCTGGCGTTCGACGAACGCGCCGCCCCCGCGCGCCGCCGCCTGCTGATCGCGTTCGGCGCGTTCGCGATCGCAGGCATCGGCGCCGCGGCCTACTCGTTCCGCGATGAAGCGCGCCTGCGCCTGTTCGCCGACCAGCCGGCCGCGATCCGCTTCGACGTACATCCCGACGGCGAGATCGTGGTGAACGGCCAGCTTCGCGGCCGCACGCCGCCGCTCGGGGCGCTGCAGGTGCTGCCCGGCGTGCACCAGGTTGAAATCAGGAAGCGCGGTTTTCCGTCGCACGAGCTAGAGCTTCTGGTCGGTCCGGGTCAGACCGTGACCGTGCGGCATTCCTTCGAGGCGGCGGCGCCGCAGCGCCCGCTGCTGCGCCGCCTGCGGAACTTCTTCGGACGCGAGCATTGAGCGCAGAGCAGAAGACCATCGGGCGATACCGCATCATCGGCGAGCTTGGGCGCGGCGCGATGGGCGTCGTCTATCACGCGGAAGATCCGGTGCTCGATCGCGCGGTCGCGCTGAAGACCATCTTCATCCCGGCCGACGACCAGGACCGCAGGGAGTACGAGGCGCGCTTTACCCAGGAAGCGCGTGCCGCCGGCCGGCTGTCCCACCCGGGCATCGTCACCATTTACGACGTCGGCCGCGAAGGGGACATGGTCTACATGACCATGGAGCTGCTGGAGGGCACCGATCTCAGCACGCGCGCGTCGGGCCAGCGCTTCGGCGTGCGCGAAGCGCTGCAGATAGCGCTGCAGGTCGCCGAGGCGCTCGCCTTTGCGCACGAACGCGGCGTCGTGCACCGCGACATCAAACCGCCGAACATCATGCTGCTCGCAGGCGGCCGGGTGAAGATCATGGATTTCGGCATCGCGCGGATGCGCACGTCGGATCTCAAGACCCAGACCGGACTGATGCTCGGCACGCCGCGCTACATGTCGCCGGAGCAGGTCGCCGGGCGTCCGCTGGATCATCGCTCCGACATCTTCTCGCTGGGCACGGTGCTCTACGAGCTGCTCACGGGCACCAAGCTGTTCGCCGGCGACGATGCCACCGAGATCATGTACAACGTGTCGCACCTGCGTCCGGTGCCGCCCAGTCGCATCAACCGGCAGGTGCCGCCGGTGCTGGACCTGGTGGTGGCCAAGGCGCTGGACAAGAATCCGGAGGAGCGTTACCAGGACGCGGCACAGTTCGCGGCAGACCTGCGCGCCTGCCTGAGCGAAATCACCGGCACGCGCGCACCCGATGCCACCACCCGCACCGAGCGCATCGAGTCATCCGCCGAGGAGCCGACCCGCACCCTACGCATGAACGAGGGTGCCGGAGCGGAGCCGTCGCCGCGAGCCGGGTCGGCACGGGCGCCGATCACCGTCGACGGCAACACCCGCCTGACCGTATCGCGGGTACTGGATTCGTCGCTGGCGCTCGAACGGCTGGCGAATCCGTCGCCGAAGGATCACGCGCGCCTTGCGCGCGCGCCGCGCCCGCGCTCGATCTTCACGCTGTTGTGGCGCGACGCCGGTTTCGCGCTGCTTGCACTCGCAGTTGCGGCCGCTCTTGCGGCCGCCGCCGCATACATCCTTGTCTGAAGTCAGCCTTCAGAAGGTAACGACCCGGGCATCCTCGCGCGCCGCGGCGGCGTGAAAGTCGTTCATGCCGGCGAGTTTGAGGCGCTTGTCGAGGCTCGCCTCGGCGATATGGCGCACTTCCGCGCAGGGCTTGCACACCAGCACGGTGGCCTTGGCGTGGGCCACCACCTCTTCGAAACGCCGCGGCGGACCGAACGGCACCAGCTTGGCGGCCGTGCCCGCGGTGGCCAGGTGTACGGCGTCGTGAAACAGCATGATGGTGACGGTATCGCCCGCCTGCAGGGCGGAGGCGGCGAATACGAAGGGCAGCGCCGCCCGGGTCGGATCGGTCGGACCCCAGGTGGCGGAAATGGCGAAGTGCATTGGCTGTGCTCCTTTGTCTCGTTGAATCTGCGGCCTGCGTACGGTTACTGCGCCAGGTAGCCGCCGTCGACCACCAGCTCGGTGCCGGTGATGTAGGAAGCCTCGTCGGAGGCGAGAAACAGAATCGCATGGGCGGCCTCATCGGCCTCGCCCGCGCGCCCAAGCGGAATGGTCTTCAGCAGCTTTTCACGCAGCGCCGGATCGGCCGCCGTTACCGAGGTGCGCATCGGCGGCATCAGCCCGGGATGCACCGAATTGACGCGAATGCGGTCCTTGCCGAACTGCACCGCGGCGGACTTGGTCATCATCCGGATCGCCCCCTTGGCGCCGTTATAGCCCATGTGCACGAATGGCTGGCCGACGAAGCCCGAGATCGACGACAGGTTGACGATGGATCCGCCGCCGGCCCTGCGAAGTTCGGGCACCGCGTACTTCATGCCGAGAAAAGTGCCGCGCGTGTTCACCGCCGTCAGCCGGTCGAAATAGGCGACGTCCATCAGGTCCGGCACCGCGCCGCTGATGCCGGCATTGTTCACCAGGATGTCGAGCCGGTCATACTCGTCGATCGTCTTGCGCATGGCATTTTGCCACTGGGTCTCGTCGGCGACATCCAGCCGCACGAACCGGGCAATGCCGCCAGAGGCGACAATCGAGGCCGCCACTTTCGCCCCCTCGTGCTCCAGCACGTCGGCAATCATCACCCGGGCGCCCTCGCGGGCAAATACGCGCGCGGTCGCCTCGCCCATGCCAGACGCCCCACCGGTAACCAGCGCCACCTTGTCCTTGAGTCTCAAGTGTCCGACTCCCTCGCCCGATCGCGCGGCGCTAGCGGCCGCGGAACCGCGGTGCGCGCTTTTCCATAAACGCGCGCCGCCCCTCGACATAGTCCTCGCTCGCCATGCATCGCGCCACCATCGCCTCGGCTGCCGCGAAATCGCCGTCGGCGGCGATCAGCGCATTGATCAGCGCCTTCGAGGCCGCCTGGGTGAGCGGCGCATTGGCGGACAGCGTCCGGGTCAGGTCGGCGACCCAGGTGTCCAGCGCGGCATCCGGCAGCACCCGGTTGACGAGGCCCATCGCCAGCGCTTCGGCGGCGTCGTAGCGCCGGGCGCTGAACATGATTTCGCGCGCCGCCGCGTGGCCTACCGTTGCCACCAGCCGGCTGGTGCCGCGCACCCCGTAGCCAAGGCCGAGCCTCGCCGCGGGAATGGCAAAGCGGGCCGATTCCCCGGCGTAGCGCAGGTCGCAACTCAGCGCACACGCGAGACCGCCACCGATGCAGAAGCCGTGGATCAGCGCGATCACCGGCTTGGGCGAGCGCTCGATCGCGGCGTGGGCAGCATCGGTAAGCTGCTCGTAGGCCTGCACCGACGCCGCGCCCGATCGCACCGACTCGAACTCCGAGATGTCCGCCCCGGCGGCAAAGGCTTCGTTTCCGGCGCCGCGCAGCACGATGCAGCGGACTGTCTCGTCGGCATCGAATGCTGCCATTGCCGGCGGAATGGCGCGCCACATCGCCTCGCCGATTGCGTTGCGCCGCGACGGGTTGTCGAAGATGAGCCGCCCCACCGCCCCGTCGCGCTCGACTCTCAGCTGGCCTGCCGTCATCGCCCGCCTCAGATCACACAGTCGCCGCGCAGCGCTTCGAT
>CALJLA010000093.1 GCA_937983055.1 uncultured Pseudomonadota bacterium | reverse complement strand
TGGCGCTGCGGACGATCTTCGTATCCTGCGGCTTCAGCCGGACCACGGTCTTCACCGCCAGACGAATCGCCTCTTCATCGGTGTTCATCACGATGGGGATCGCGCCCCCATCCAGATAGGTCGAGGTGATGATGTTGGCGTAGGTCTTGGCGATGTCGATTTCCTTGTACAGCTTCATCGTGATCACGTCGGCGGCGCCCAGCCCGGTGGCATTGCCGTGCGTTTCAGGCGTCAGCCCGAGCACCGCGATCTTCTTCACGAACGGCTTCATGTTCCACTCGACGAAGCGGCAATTGCGGCCGGTGATGTTCGGATCCATGCCCGAACCTGAGATGTTCTTGCCGATCTTTTCCACCACCAGCACGTCGATCTCGTCGAACTGCAGCCGCGGCATCAGCTCCTTGGCCTTGGCGAGCAGCACCGGTTCGCGGTCGAACACCTGCTCGGCGGGCACCACCTCGATGATCGCGGTTTCGTCCGCGGCGTTTTCCACCATGGCGACACCGAACAGGAAGTTCTTCTTGGCCATGATCAGCTTCGCGGCCTTCGGCAGCAGCTCGCCGAAGGTATCCATGCCGTCGGTGTGCAGGGTGGTGGCCCCGACGATCTTGCCCATGCCGATGGTGAGCATCTTGACGATGCCGGACTCAATCGGTGCGCGGAAGTTGGTGTGCGGCTTGATGCGGGGAATGATCACTACCGCGTCCGCCTCGGCGGCGTGCTTGTCCATGTACACCGGCATGCCGTGATCGAGCGTGCCCAGCTCGACCACCTCCATGCTGGAGCGGATCGGGCAGCCCACATAGTCCTCGGTGATGCCGTAGCCTTCGAGCACCTCGCGCTGGCCTTCGGCGGTCGCGCCGCCGTGCGAGCCCATCGCCGGAAAGATGAACGGCTTGGCGCCGAGCGCCTTCAGCTCGCCAACCACTGCTTTCGCGCATTCGGCGATGTTGTTGATGCCGCGCGAGCCGCAGCCCACGGCGATGCTCATGCCGCTCTTGACCTTGCCGCGCACCTCAGGCCGCTTGAACTGCTCGACGACGGCCTTGGTCACGCTGTCGAGTTTCGGGGTCTGGAATTTCTGGCGCACATGCACCATGCGCGGCAGCGGAATGTCGAGCCCGCCGGCGATATTGACTTCGATGCGTTCTCCGATCATTGCATGACCTCCATCCGGATCCTGTTGCGAATCGGCTGGGCCATTCAAGCCCAGCCTGAACAAAGCGAAAGTCTACGCCGGCGCCCTGAGTTAGCCTAGCAGGCGCTGGTACAGCCTCCGGTAGGCATCGGCGCTTGCTTCCCAGGAAAAGTCCCGGGCCATTCCGTTTTTCTGGATCTGGCGCCAGACCCGCTTGTTCCGGTAGCTGTCGGCCGCCCGCTTGCAGGCCTCCAACAGGTTGCGCGCGGTAAGCGGCGCGAACTGGAAGCCGCTGGCGGTTTTTGCCGCCAGGGTCTGCGGCGTGACATCGACCACCGAGTCGCACAGCCCGCCGGTTGCATGCACGACGGGCGGCGTGCCGTAGCGCTGGCTGTACATCTGGTTCAGGCCGCAGGGTTCGTAACGCGAAGGCATCACGAAGATGTCCGCGCCGGCCTCGATCTGGTGCGACAGGCCCTCGTCGAAACCGATATGCACCGCCACCTGCCCCGGATAGCGCTCCGCCAGCGCCTGAAACTGCGACTGCAGCGTCTCGTCGCCGGAACCGAGCAGCGCGAACTGCGCCGGCAGAGCCACCAGTTCGGGCACGATCTCGGCCAGCACGTCCTGGCCCTTCTGCTCGGTCAGGCGTCCGATGGCGGCGAACAGCGGCAACTCCTGCACATCGGCGAGCCCCATGCGCGTGCGCAGCGCGCGTCGATTGTCTTCCTTGTGCGCGAGGCGCGAGGCGTTGTAATAACGCTCGATGTAGGGGTCGTTGTCCGGGTCCCAGGCATCGACATCGATGCCGTTCAGGATGCCGCTCAACACGTCGCGCCGGTGGCCAAGCAACCCGTGCAGACCCATCCCCAGTTCGGGCGTCTGGATCTCGCGCGCGTAGGTAGGGCTTACCGTGGTGATCTGGTCGGCATACTGAAGGCCGGCCTTAAGAAACGACATCTTTCCGTAATACTCGATGCCGTCCACCGCGCTCGCCTGCGGCGGCAGGCCAAGCCGCGCTGCGGTATCGAGCGGAAACACGCCCTGGTAGCCAAGGTTGTGCACGGTGAACACCGTTTTCGCCGTTGCGCCCTCGGCATAGCGCAGATAGGCAGGGCCGAGCCCCGTCTGCCAGTCGTTGCAATGGAGGATGTCGGGATTCCACGCGAACGGCGTCGACGGCGAAGCCAGCAGCGCCGCGACGTACGAGAGCAGGCCGAAGCGCAGATCGTTGTCCCGCCAGTCGCGACCCCATGCATCCACTTAAGGCCCGCCCGCGCGGTCGTAGATGGCGCATTCGATCCCCAGCAGCTGGACGCCGCTCGGGTGCTTGGACGCGAGCAGCTGCGCCGGCGGCACGCCGGGCAGGCTGGGCAGCACCGCGGCGCGGCCGCGGCTCTTCAGTCCGGCGATCACCTGCGGATAGCCGGGCAGCAGAATGCGCACGTCGATGCCGAGCGCGGCCAGCGCTGCAGGCAGCGCGCCGGCAACATCGGCGAGCCCGCCGGTCTTCACCAGCGGCGCGACCTCCGATGCCACAAACAGCACCTTGAGTTTCCTGTCCGAACTCTTTGTCATAGGCTCTTCGGCCGGCAAGACACGTGATGTGGGAACGATCCGGCAGGCAACAACAGACTCGGCACGGCGTCGCGCGCGCCGGCATGCCGCGCCGTTTTCACTGCCGCCGGAGTGTCGGGCCAAACTGGCTCGCCGCACGCGCTTGCAATGCCAACGCGCCGTCGCCAGCCTCGGAGGCAGACGGCCGTCTGCGCCGGCCCGGCAATGACGCTATCGTACGTTGCAGCGGTCGTCTACATTGCGCAATCGGACCCGCGGCCGCACGCTATGCATTGCGATGATGGCGGCGATCGATAACGAAAACTATTATACGTCCAGCAGCACGCATTTTTGCATCCATCGAAGGCGCCCGCCCTTCTCCCGCCGGTCTGGGCCGCCGGGTAATTGCCGCGGGGCGCAGGGAGGAACCGATGAAGCCGCACGATACCCAGTCAACCGGCGTGCATGAGCCCACGCGTTTTGTCAGCACGCTGACCAAGAACACTTACGCAATGATTCTGGCCGGGGGGCGCGGCAGCCGGCTCAAGGACCTGACGAACTGGCGCGCGAAGCCGGCGGTGCCCTTCGGGGGCAAGTTCCGCATCATCGACTTTCCACTGTCCAACTGCGTGAATTCCGGCATCCGCCGCATCGGCGTGGCCACGCAGTACAAATCGCACAGCCTGATCCGCCACCTGCAGCGCGGCTGGAGCTTTCTCGACGGGCGCTTCGACGAATTCATCGACGTGCTGCCGGCCTCGCAGCGCATCTCCGAGGAGAACTGGTACCAAGGCACCGCCGACGCGGTGTATCAGAACCTGGACATACTGCGCGCCTACGATCCGGATTTCGTCCTGGTACTGGCCGGCGACCATGTCTACAAGATGGACTACGGCAAGCTGCTCGCCTATCACGTCGCCAAGAAGGCGGACATCACCCTGGGCTGCGTGGAAGTGCCGCGGGAAGAAGCTACCGCCTTCGGCGTGCTCGCGGTGGACAAGGAGCTGCGCGTCACCGATTTCGTGGAGAAGCCGCCCGATCCGCCGTCGATCCCGGGCGAACCGGATCTGGCGCTTGCCTCGATGGGCATCTACGTGTTCAACACCCGTTTCCTGTACGAGCAGTTGGAGCGCGACTCTCACGCCCGCGAGTCCAGCCACGACTTCGGCAAGGACATCATTCCCTACCTGGTGCCGCGCTACCGGGTGTTCGCGCACCGCTTTTCGGACAGCTGCGTGGTGGAGGCCGGCAAGTCGCCGTACTGGCGCGACGTCGGCACCGTCGACGCCTACTGGGAAGCCAACATCGATCTCACGCGCATCACGCCGGACCTGAACATGTACGCGCGCGACTGGCCCATCTGGACCCATCAGGAACAGCTGCCGCCGGCGAAGTTCGTGTTCGACGACGAGCAGCGGCGCGGCATGGCGGTGGACTCGGTGGTCTCGGGTGGTTGCCTGATCAGCGGGTCCGTGGTGCGGCGCTCGCTGCTGTTTTCCAACGTGCGCGTGCACAGCTACTGCACCATAGAAGATTCGGTGCTGCTGCCCGAAGTCGTCGTCAACCGCAACTGCGTGCTGAAACGCTGCGTGGTCGACAAGGGCTGCACGCTGCCCGAAGGGCTGCAGGTCGGGATGGATGCCGCGGAAGACCGCCGGCGATTCTATGTCTCCGAGCGCGGGATCGCGCTGATCACGCCGGAAATGCTCGGCCAGCAGCTTCACCGCCAGCGCTGAACCTGCCGATGAGCGACTCCCCCGAAAAGAAACTCGACCTGCTGCTGCTGTGGCACATGCACCAGCCGGATTTCCGCGATGCGCTGAGCGGCGAGTTCGCCATGCCCTGGGTCTACCTGCATGCGATCAAGGACTACGCCGACATGGCGGCGCATTTCGAGCGCCACCCCGGGATGCGGGGCGTGGTCAATTTCGTGCCGGTACTGCTCGACCAGCTGGAAGACTACGCGCAGCAGTTCGACCGCGGCGAGGTGCGCGATCCCCTGCTCAGGCTGCTGGCGCGGGAGAATCTGCACAGCCTGAGCGCGGACGAGCGCCACCTGATCATCGACCGCTGCTTCCGGGCCAATCACCTCAAGATGATCGAGCCCTACGCGCCCTACAGGCGGCTGAGCGAGCTGTACCGCTTCGTGCGCGATTCCGGCGCCGACCCCGCGCTCTACCTTTCCAGCGAGTACCTCGGCGACCTGCTCACCTGGTATCACCTGGCCTGGACTGGCGAGACCGTGCGCCGCAGCCGCAAGCTGCCGGTCGAGCTGATGGCCAAGGGCCAGCACTTCCAGGCGGCGGACCGGCGCGCGTTGTTCGACCTGATCGGCGAGGTGATCGCGGAACTGATTCCGCGCTACGCCAGGCTGGCGCAGTCGGGTCAGATCGAACTGTCCACCACGCCGCACTATCACCCGATCGGGCCGCTGATGCTGGACCTGCGCACCGCGCGCCAGGCGCAGCCCGACCTGCCGCTGCCGGACGTGGATCAGTATCCGGGCGGGCGCGGGCGGCTCGACTGGCATATCCGCTCGGCCATCGACACGCACGCGCGGCGCTTCGGCGCGCCGCCGCACGGCATGTGGCCGGCAGAAGGCGCGATATCCGGCGACTTTCTGCAAGCGCTGGCCGGCGCCGGCATCGGCTGGGCCGCAAGCGGCGAAGCCGTGCTCGCCAACTGCCTTGCCCGCACCGGCGGTCCGTCGCGCCCGCGCGAACGGTATCTGTATCGCGCCTATCGGGCCGGCGCGTCCCAGTCGATCTACACCTTCTTCCGCGATGACCGGCTGTCGGACATGATCGGCTTCGAGTATTCGAAGTGGCACGGACGCGACGCCGTGGCGCACCTGGTAGCGGAACTCGACGCGATCCGCCGGCAGGCGCCCGCGGACGAGACACCGCTGGTGGCGATCATGCTCGACGGCGAGAACGCCTGGGAGTTCTATCCCTACAACGGCTACTATTTCCTCGACGAGTTCTACGAGGCGATCGAACAGCATGCGCACATTCGGCCGGTCACCGCGGCCGAGCATGTGACGCGGATCAATGCGCTGGCCGAGCAGGCCCGCGAAACGGCTGCACCGGCACTGCTCGACGTGGTCGCCGGCAGCTGGGTGTACGGCAATCTTTCCACCTGGATCGGCGCGCCGGAGAAGAATCTCGCCTGGAGCCTGCTGTGTTCCGCGAAGCAAAGCTTCGACCTGGTCATGGCGAGCGGGCGGCTGACGGACGCGGAAGCGGCGCAGGCGCGCACGCTGCTCGCCGCCTGCGAAGGTTCCGACTGGTTCTGGTGGTTCGGCGACTACAACCCGCAGGAATCCGTCGACAGCTTCGACCAGCTGTTTCGCATCAAGCTTGGTCAGCTCTACCAGCTGCTGCGCTTGCCGCCGCCGGAGCGGCTCAGGCGCCCGATCAGCGTGGGCGGCGGCCGTGCAGAGCTGGGCGGCGCGATGCGGCGCGCCAGTTGAGCGCCGCGCACCACGCGGGGCGCGGCCGGCAGGTTGACTGCGGCCGCACGTGGATTATTCTTGTTATACAAGGGTAACGATTCTCAGGAGGACACTGCCATGGATCGCGATCAGTACGTCAAGACGATGAAGAAGCAGATCGACGACTGGAACGCCAAGCTGGCCGAATGGGAAAGCCAGGTGAAGACCACCCAGGCCAGCATGCGCGCGCAGTATGAAGCGCAGATCGAGCAGTTTCGGCAGCAGCGCGACCAAACGGTCAAGCGCCGTAAGACCATGCAGCAGTCGAGCGAAGCCGCCTGGAAAGACATGAGCAGCGGCTTGGAGTCGGCATGGAAGACGATGGCCGACAGTTTCGACAAGGCCTGGACCGAGTTCCAGCGCAAGCAGGACAAGGAGTAAGAACCAGGCGCCGGTTTCGCCCCGAAAGCCGGGCGGTGGCTGCAAAGCGCATGCGCACCGCGCTGGCCTACGCGCTGCTGTGGCTGGCGCAGGCGGTCGCGCCGGTGGCGGCGCAGAATGAACTGCCGCCCGGTTGCCGGCTTGCTGCTGACGATCCGCTGCGCGGGCAAGTTGACCGCGTGATGCGCGAAGGCGCCGAGTTCGAGGCCGAGCAGCGGGCGCTGCTGCAGCACAAGGTGGCGCGCCTGGGCGCGGTCAAGGGCTGGAGCGCCGCCGAGCAGGATGCCTACTTCAGGCGGGCCGTGCTGGTCGGCAACGGCGAGTCATGGGCGCGCACGCTGGAAGTGGCGGCGGCCTTCATCGCGGTCTGCCAGGAGCAGATCGAGGGCCATTCACGCGCCGACGCGGTTCGCCTGTTCGCCGAACTCTATGCAGTCGAGCGACAGCAGTGGCGCAGGATTGTCGACGGCGTCGAGCGCGACCTGTCTGCCGCAACACAGGGCCCGCCACCCTGACGCCTCACCGCACTACCGGCCTTTGACGCACGTCAACCGCCCGCGCGCTCAAGCACGGTATTGAGAAAGCGCGGGGAGGTGCCGTGTTATCAGAAATGGCCAACGCCCCCGCCAATCAGCGGGAGGACAGACCATGACCATGCTCAAAGTCATTGAAGTGCTGGCCCAGTCGGACAAGAGCTGGGAAGACGCGGCGCAACAGGCGATCAACGAGGCCACCAAGTCGGTGCGCGGCATCAAGTCGATCTACGTGAAGGAAATGGAAGCGACCGTCGAGGGCAACAAGATCCGGAACTACCGGGTCAACGCCAAGATTTCCTTCCTGCTGGAAGGCAGCTGACCGGCGCGCTGCGGGCCCACACGACAATGCGCCGGACAGGCGCAGGCGATGCACCGGAGGCGACTGAGCGGCGCCTCGCAGCGCAGCGCGCGCTGGTGCAGGCACTGTGCGATCCGGCCTGCTTTCCGCACGAGGCAGGGCCGGTCCGGCTGCTGGAAACGCATATCTCCTTCGTTCTGCTGACCGGCGGGTTCGCCTACAAGATCAAGAAAGCGGTCGATCTCGGCTTTCTCGATTTCACCACGCTGGAACGGCGTCGGTTCTTTTGCGCGGAAGAACTGCGGCTCAACCAGCGCACTGCGCCAAACCTCTATCTCGACGTGGTGGCAGTGAACGGGACGCGCGCCGACCCAAGCATCGGCGGCGAGGGCGAGGCGCTGGAGTACGCGGTCAGGATGCGGGAGTTTTCGCAGCTGGCAGTCGCGCAGGCAATGCTGGCGCGCGGCCATCTGACACCGCAGCACATCGACGCGCTGGCGCTGGAAGTGGCGCGCTTTCACCGCGACGCCGGCATCGCCGGACCGGAGGTCGAGCACGGATCGGCCGTGGTCATCACCGCGGCGGCGGCCCAGAACTTCGAGCAGTTGCGCGAATGCGCGCCGCCGGCGCCATGCCTGCCCCTGATCGAGGCGCTGGCGCGCTGGAGCGGTGAGGAGGGTGCGCGCCTGCACACGAGTTTCGAACGCCGCAAGCGCGAAGGCCGGGTGCGCGAAGGCCATGGCGACCTCCATCTCGGCAACATCGTGCTCATCGACGGACGGCCGCAGCTGTTCGACTGCATCGAGTTCAATCCATCATTCCGCTGGGTCGACGTGATCAACGACGCTGGCTTTCTGGTGATGGACCTGTACGCGGCGGGCCACCCGCGCCTCGCCGCAAGGCTGCTGAACACGTATCTGGAAGCCGGCGGCGACTACGACGGCGCCGGCATGCTGCGCTACTACCTGGTGTACCGGGCGGTCGTGCGGGCCAAGATCGCGCTGCTGCGGGCGCGCCAGCGAAGCGCGCCGGATGAAGCCGCCGCGGACCTGCGCATGCTGGATCGCTACCTGCGACTCGCCGATGAACTGTCGCGGCCGCCGCCGTGCTTTATCGTCATCACCCATGGACTGTCCGGCAGCGGCAAGACCACGCTCACCCAGACGCTGGTCGAAACCGCCGGCGCGGTGCGCCTGCGCTCGGACGTGGAGCGCAAACGCATGCACGGCCTCGCTGCATCGGCACGCAGCGGCGCCGCCGTCGGCGAGGGCCTGTATTCCGCGGCGACAACTGCCGCGGTGTACGGCCGGCTGCACGAACTGGCCGCCGGGCTGCTGGCGGCGGGGCAGCCGGTGATCGTCGATGCGACGTTCACCCAGGCGGCGGAACGCGAGCAGTTTCGCGCGCTGGCGGCGCGAGCCGGCGTGCCGTTCGTCATTGCCGACGTGCAGGCGCCGGAGCACGTGCTGCGCACACGTCTGCAGGCGCGCGTCGAGGACGCGTCCGAGGCCGACACGGCGGTGCTCGATCACCAGCTGCGCACGCGCGAGCCGCTGCAGGCGGCGGAACTCGGCGCGGTGGTGGCCATCGACAGCGAGAGCCCGATGGCGCAGCGACGCGATGCGGCGATCTGGGCGCCGCTGCTCGAACGTCTGCGACGCCATGCCGGCCACCGACCCGCCAACAAGTGATCCATTCCGACAGACGGCAACTGGAGCACGGCGAAACCCGGCCTTGGAAGTTCAGGCGGGCGCGGGTACCTTCTACAAGCGGTGACGGGGCGGCTGATGGAAGGTGCGCTCAAAGACCTGCTGGCAGTCGATGCAGCGCAGGGCGGCCGGCTGCGCCAGCAGCCGCTGGTAGTCGATGTCGCTGCCGCAATCCACGCATTGGCCGTAGCGGCCTTCCGCCATGCGCTGCTGCGCCGATTCGATTTGCCGCAACTCGTCGAGGTCGCGATTCAGTTCCGCGCTGTCCACGTCGGACAGGAGATCCGCGCTGGCGCGGTCGCCCGTGTCGGTCACCGGCCCGGAGAGCGCCCCTTCGCTGTCGTTGCGCCAGCGTTCGGCGTCGCGGTGCACCTCGTCCGCAAGCGTGCTCTGGCGGGCATCGATCAGGCTGCGCAGTTGTTCCAGTTGTTCAGTCGTCAACACGGCGTATCTCCTTCGTTACGCAACAATCAGAGAATCTTTTCGGCGGCTGACAGTCGGCTGATCGCGGCGGCGAGCAGCGGTGCCAGCGAAACGACCTCGAGCCCGTCCATGGCGGGCGCGGGTACGCTGTCGGTGGTGAGCAGGCGGCCGAGCGGGCTTGCGCGCAGCCGCTCGCCGGCGCCGGTCGCCATCACCGCATGCACGAACAGGCCGTGCACCTCGGTGGCGCCGGCGCGCGTCAGCGTTTGCGCAGCCTCCGCGAGCGTGCCGCCGGTGCTCGCCATGTCGTCGACGATCAGGCAGATGCGCCCCCGCACCTCACCGAGCACCTGCTGCGCCGACGCCACGTCGGTCGCCGGCCGCACTTTGGCGACGACCGCCAGCGGCGCCCCCAGACGCTCGGCAAAGCGCTGCGCGCGCTTGAGCCCGCCCGCATCCGGCGAGACCACCGTGAGCTTGCCGAGGCCCCAGGCGCGAACCGCCGGCAGCAACGCTTCATCCGCCGCCAGGTGAGTCAGCGTCATGCCGAACGCACTTTCCAGCGCCGGCGAGTGCAGCTCCACCACCACGGCGCGGTCGACGCCCGCGGCATGCAGCAGCCGAGCAGCAAATTGCGCGGAGCGCGGTTCGCCCGGCGTCTTGCGCACATCCTGCCGGGCATAGCCAAAGTAAGGCATGACCGCGGTGATGCGCGCCGCATCGAGTCCGCGCGCGGCGTCGGCCAGCAGCGCGAGCGTCATCAGGCGCTCGTTGGTCGGCGTCGAGGTCGGCTGGATGAGGTAGACATCCTTGCCGCCGAGATCGGCATCGATGCGCACTCGCGTTTCGCCGTCGGCGAACGCGGAGATCACCGCCGGCGTCAGCGTCACGCCGACGTGTCCCGCGATCCGGCGGGCGAGGCCTGGATGACCGTCGCCCGCGATCAGGACAGATTCACGCGGCGCGCCTGCGTGCGTTATGTTCATGCAGGCACGCTACCAACCCGGCGCGCCCGCCCCTTGACGGAGGTCAAATCGCCCGGGGCCGCTGGCGGCGGCACCTGCGCCGCGCGACCAGTCAGCGCCGATCGCGCGGGGCGTGTAACGCCGATGCGCTCAGCCCTTGACGCAGACCAGCGGCAACAACTTCGCGACCTTGATGGCCAGCCCCGCCGATTCGGCCGCGTCCACCACCTCGGTCACATTCTTGTATGCGCCAGGCGCTTCCTCCGCGACGCCGCGCATCGACGGACTGCGAATGAGGATGCTGCGCCCGGCCAGGTCGTCGACAACTTTCCGCCCCTGCCACTTGCGCAGCGCTTCATGCCGGCTCATCGCCCGTCCCGCGCCGTGGCAGGCGGAGCCGAAGGCCTTCTCCATGCCGCTGCCGCTGCCCGCCAGCACATAGGACCCGGTGCCCATGCTGCCACCGATCAGCACCGGCTGCCCGAATGGGCGCAGTGCCGCGGGCAGCTCAGGGTGGCCCGGCCCGAACGCGCGCGTGGCGCCTTTGCGGTGGACGAACAACCGGCGCCGGCGACCGTCGACCACATGCTCTTCGACCTTGCAGGTGTTGTGCGAAACGTCGTAGAGCAGCGTCAGGTCCGCCTGCGGGAAGATCTCGCCGAACGCCTCGCGCGCAAGATGCGTCAGGATCTGCCGGTTCGCCAGGGCGCAGTTGATTGCCGCGCGCATGGCGCCGAGATACTTGCGGCCCAACGGCGAGTCGAGCGGGGCGCAGGCGAGTTCGCGATCGGGCAGCGCGATGCCATAGCCCGTCGCGCTCTGCGCCATCTCCTTCAGGAACTCGGTGCCGATCTGATGACCAAGTCCGCGCGATCCGCAGTGAATGCTGAGTACCACATCATCGATCCGCAGGCCGAAGGCGGCCGCCGCCGGCTGGTCGTAAATGGCGGCGACACGCTGCACCTCGAGATAGTGATTGCCGGAGCCGAGCGTGCCCATCTCGTCGCGCTGGCGCCTGCGCGCCTGGGCGGACACTGCCGCCGGATCAGCGCCGGACATCCGGCCCCGCTCCTCGATTCGCTCGAGGTCGTCCGCGCGCCCATAGCCCTGCCCGACCGCCCAGGCCGCACCGCCAGCCAGCATCTCGGTCATCTGCGCATCCGGCAGGGAGATGCGCCCGGTGCTGCCGACGCCCGCCGGAATACGCCGGTACAAGGTGTCCGCCAGCCGCACCTGATGCTGCTTCAGTTGCTCGAGGTTAACGGCGGTATGCAGGCAGCGCACGCCGCAGGAAATATCGAACCCGACACCGCCGGCGGATACCACGCCGCCTTCCTCTGGATCGAAGGCGGCCACTCCGCCGATCGGGAAACCGTAGCCCCAGTGCGCATCCGGCATCGCGTATGACGCCTTGACGATGCCAGGCAAGCGCGCGACGTTCGCCACCTGCTCACGCACCTTGTCGTCCATGGCGGCAACCAGCGCCTCGCTGGCAAACAGCACGCCGGGCACGCGCATGCCATTGCGTGCCGGAATCTCCCACTCGAACGCTTCTTTGCGAATCAGTCGTGACGTATCCATTACACATCCACCACGCATTGCGCCTGCCACTGGCCGGCTGCATCGCGCGCAACATGCAGCTCGGTCAGCGTGGCGCCCTTGACCTCGACCGCGGGCTGGTGCCGCCCGACGTCCACCGGTTCGCCCCAGGCGCTCGCGCGCAGGCCACCTTGTTCGATAGTCACCTTGTACCGGGAAAAAAGCATGCGCCGCGTCGCCATTTCGTACACCAGCGCATTCAGCCAGTCCACCAGCAGGTACTCGGGGTCGGCATTCTCGCAGTGAATCTCGATCCTTTGCCGCTGTCGTATCGTGGACGGATCTGCGACCGCCGCGGTCAATGCCAGCGCTGCCTGCTCGAACGCTTCGGCGAGCGTTGCACCGCTGCCGCGCACGCCGATATCGGCCTCGTGGCGGAAGTGCGTCCAAGACTGCGACATGGCCGGGGTCCCCTGTGGCGCGAATTGATCCTGGTCAATACGGCGGGTTCGCCCGTGACCATACTCGGTCGTAGGGAGGCTGCCAAATATGCAAACACCCATACAGATCGTTTTCCACGATGTGGGCCGCTCGAACGCGCTGGTCGATCTGATTCGCGAAAAGGCCAACCGGTTGCAGCACTTCAACGCCCGGTTGGCGCGCTGCCACATTACGCTGGCGCAGACACATCGGCAGCCGAACCAGCCCGGCAGGTTCAGCGTGTGCATGGTGCTGCATGTGCCGGGCGAACAGATCGTCGTCAACCGGGACGAGCACAGGGATGCCAGCGCGGCACTGCGCGACGCATTCGATTCGGCCAAGCGCCTGCTGGAAGAGGCGGCGCGCCGGCATCGGCGAGAACTCAGTATGCGCAGCCGTCATCTGCGCGCGTCTTCAGCGCGCAGCCTCGCGGCCGAATAACGCGCCGCCGGAGGACCGACATGAGTGTGCAGGCACTCACCGTCGCGCAGCCAGGCTTGACGATGCCGTCGCAGCGGCGCAAAGATCGGCAGCGTCACGCCGTCGGAGCAGCAGGCGCGCGACGCATGTCATCACGATGAAATCCGGCGGCCTCACGCTGACCTGCACCGGAGGATGCCATGACTTCACCCGCTTCGTCGACGAAGACCGCGCGCAAGCCGCGCGCCGCCAAGAGCACCGGGAAGGGCACCGCCAAACGCCGTACGGTGCGCAAGGCGAAGGGCGTTGCCCATCCGACGATTCACGACCCGAGCGAACAGTTCACGCCTGAGGAGTGGCACGACATGGTGGCCACCGCCGCCTATTACCGGGCCGAAGCGCGCGGCTTCGAGGGCGCCACACCGGAAGATGACTGGTACGAAGCAGAGGCCGAGGTGCGCGAGCAGCTGGCGCAGGCCGAGGACGAGGCCGATGACCGGGCTGAAGCCGGGCTCGACCTCACCGCGCACCCGGCGCAGGCGCAGGACGACAGAAGCAGATCATAGGAGCAACCGCCATCCCAAATCTGACCCAGCATGATACGTTTTCCGCGCTCGACGAC
>CALJLA010000092.1 GCA_937983055.1 uncultured Pseudomonadota bacterium | reverse complement strand
GTCTGGAAGCTGATGATGTCGGTCGTCATAACCGCCGAGACCAGCACCTCCGGATCGCTGACGATGAGCGTGTTGATCGGGAGCACCCCGCGCAGCTGCTCGCTGCGGTCGACCACGAAGATCTGGTCGGTGTTCTCCGGCAGCTCATCCAGCCGGCGCAGATAGCGCAGCACCACTTCGAGGGTGACGTCCTCGCGCACCGTCACCATGTCGAAATCCATCAGCGCGCCGACGGTATCCTCGGGAAACGACAGCGCCGCGCGCAGCGGCTCGCGCTCTTCCGCCGACAGCGACCGGAACACGTCGGCGATCACCTCCTGGGGCAGGTCGGGCGCCAGGTCGGCAATCTCGTCGGTGTCGAGCTGGCCGGTGGCGGCGAGCAGCTCCTCCGGATCCATGTCCGCGATCAGCGTCTCGCGCACCGAATCCGACACTTCCAGCAGGATTTCGCCGTCGTGCTCGGCCTTGACCAGGTTCCAGATGGTCAGACGTTCCTGCAGCGGCAGCTGCTCCAGCAGCGAGGCAATGTCCGCCGGATGCAGCTGCTCCAGCTTTTTCTGCAGCTCGACCAGGTTCTGCTTGTGCACCAGCGACTCGACCAGATCCTGGCGCGGCATGTCCTGCTTGTGCACCAGCGACTCGACCAGCCTGTGCTTTTGCAGGATGGCGCGCACCTCCTCCAGCGTCTGCTGAACGCTGTCGGAGCGCTTGCGGGTTTCGGTCTGCGGCTCGGACATGGGTTACGTTGGTATCGGTGCCGCGCTGGTCGGGCGCAACGGCGCGCCGCGACGTTGCCGGGGCCGGGCGATTTTAGAAGCTTTGCCGCGGCCGGCCTACCCCCGAGAACGAAAACGGCGGCCGTGCGGCCGCCGTTCGGGTCAAAAGCCTGCGCCGCCGCGCTTCACGGAATACGGGTCGCCTGCCAGGAGACGAATTCCAGGCGGCCCTGCCGCTTGGCCCAGGCCTCGGTAAATCGCAGCTTCACGGTAATCTCGTTCTCCTTCACCCGCACATCGAAGCTGGCGGTGCCGGTCATGATGGCCAGGCAGTCGTAAACACGGACCTGGTGGTCCTCCAGCCGCATTTCGATGTACTTGACGTTGCCCGAGCGCATCGACTCGACATACGAGGCCTTGCCGTCGACCAGCGAGCTGGAATGAATATAGACCAGGTCGTCGCCCAGAATGCGCTCGAGCGCCGCGAAGTCGTCGCCGGTCTGGGCGTTATAGCGCTGCAGTTCGGCGGCCAGCACCTCTTCCCGGGCGATCGGCGCGCAGTCGGCCGAGTACGCAGCCCCCGCCGGCAGCAACGCCGCAACCAGAACCCACGCAAGTGCTCTGCCCATTTGTTCCTCCCCTTGTTGTTGTGTCGGTTTGCTGCCTGTTTCAGGCGCCCTGGCGCTGCGGCGTCAGCACCGCGAAGGGCTTGGCTTCGCAGCGCACCCGCTTGTTCACCATCGTGGCCTTGTACAGTTCCAGCCGGTCGTTCTTCCAGGCAAACCCGATGCGCCGCTTGCCGTCCAGCGCCTTCAGGTCATCGCCCTCGAGGTACTCGCAGTTCGCTCGCTTATCGTTGAGCGACAGCTCGTAGGGAAAGGTCTCGTCGGGAAGGTAGGCCTCGCCCTGTTTGGAGAACTCCCAGCTGCGCCCCTCGGCGTCGCGGTAACGACCCGCGATCACCGCGCCGTTCACGAACGGCCCGAGCGCCGCGCCCACGTTCCGGTAGCTCGCCCATTTGCCCTTCCTGAAGAACAGTTCCGCCATTTCCAGCACCTCGAAGCGGCCTTCCGCGTTGCGCTCGCCCTTGAACCAGAGGTACTGCACCTTCTCGCTCGAGATCGGTTGATCGTCGGGCGCCAGCACCAGCCGGTAGGAGCCCGGCTTCTTGTCCGGCTCCACATCCAGCACCGCCTGTACCGCCGCACGGTCGAAGTTGGTGACCAGCATCGGGAACGAGCGGCCCTCGCGCCGGATCGCGATCACCAGCGGCTCGATCCGTTTCGCCACCGCATGCGGCATTCTCGACTTCTGCAAGGCATCAGCGTACTTCTCCTCCACCCAGACGCCTTCCAGGTCGCGCAGAAACACCCGGTCGCGCCGCGCCTGGGCGTGGGCAATCGCGCTGGCGGCAATCAGCAGCGCACAGACAATGACTGACAGAGCTCGTGTGTTCATCCCGGTGTATGTCCCTCGAAGTTGCGGATAGCGGCTAGGCGACCAGCGGCGGACGCCGTTTCCAGTGCCCGGTGGCCTGTTCGAACGCGGCGCCAAGCTGAAGCACGCCGAAATCATCGCGAAAACGTCCGACGATCTGCAGCCCTACCGGCAGCCCGTCCGCGGAGAACCCGCAGGGCACCGACAGGGCGGGCAGTCCGGTGACGGTAATCCAGTAACAGGACTTCATCCAGTCGATATAGGTTCCCATGCGCTGGCCGTTGATCTCGGTCACGTACGGCTGGCGCACATCGAAAGGCAGCACCTGCACCGTGGGCGTAATCAGAAATTCATAGTGTTCCATGAAGCGGCGCAGGCGGTGGTGCAGCTCGGTGCGCTTGCGCTCGGCCGCCGCCACCTGCGGGCCGGTGAGCTTCGCGCCCTGCTCGATGTTCCAGATCACCGTGTCCTTCATATCGTCGCGCCGCGTCTTCAGCAGTTCGCCGAACGACAGCTCGAAGTTCCAGGCGCGTAGCACCTGAAAGATTTCGTCGGCGTCGCGGAAATCGGGGGCCGCCTCTTCCATCGTGCAGCCGAGATCCTCGAACAGCGCGCGCTGCGCGCCGACCACGCTCGCCACCGCCGGCTCCACCGGCAGGCCGCCCAGGTCCGGACTGAAGGCGACGCGCACGCCGCGAAAATTCCGCGCCAGCGGGGCCGCGAAGCGTTCCCCGCCTTGATCGAGCGACAGCGGCGCGCGCGCGTCGGGTCCGGCGATGGCCGACAGCATCAGCGCCACGTCGGCAACGGTGCGTGCCATTGGACCCACGACCGACAGCGGAAACCAGCCGGAAAAGCTCGGCCAGTGCGGCACCCGCCCGGTCGACGGCCTCAGGCCGACCACATTGCAGAAGCTCGCCGGGTTGCGCAGGGACCCGCCGAGATCCGACCCGTCGGCGAGCGCCACCATGCCGCAGGCCAGGGCCACCGCGGCGCCGCCGCTGGACCCGCCACAGGTTTTCGTGGCGTCGTAGGGATTGAGCGTTGCGCCGAACACCGCGTTGAAGGTTTGCGAGCCGGCGCCGAACTCGGGCGTATTGGTCTTGCCGAGCGAAACGGCCCCGGCACGCTTCTGTCGCTCGACGATCACCGCGTCGATCTCGGGCACGAAGTCCTTGTAGATCGGCGACCCGAAAGTGGTGCGCACGCCCCGCGTCACCGCCAGATCCTTGTGCGCCACCGGCAGGCCGGCGAGCGGCCCGGGGTCTTCGCCGCGCGCAATTCGGGCGTCGATCTCGCGCGCCCGCGCCAGCGCCGTCTCCTCGGTCAGGGTAACGATGGCGTTGACCTTCGGGTTGACCCGCCCGATCAGCGCCAGATGCGCCTGCGTCACGTCCAACGCCGAGACTTCGCGCGCGCGAATCATCCGCGCCAGCTCGACCGCCGGCACAAAACACAGCTCGGTGGGATTCATGGGCCGGGATGGTAAACGATAACGGGCACCCCGGGCGCCAGGCTCTTGAGCAAAGTTGCGCACCTCATGCAATCGTCAAGGTGCGCAAGACGGCCTGCTTGTTTCCGGTACCTGAGGCCCCGCCCCTAGCGCATCGCTTTTGTCATTATTCTCGATCGAATCGGTGCCGAGTCGCCCTCGCGCAGGATCGATTCGCCGAA
>CALJLA010000091.1 GCA_937983055.1 uncultured Pseudomonadota bacterium | reverse complement strand
CGCCGACGCCTGCGGAGTTCCCGGGTGGGCGCGGGCCGCGATGTCCGGCGGTCCAGCATGCTGCGAATTGGCATGGCCGCGCGGCGGCGGACTCGCTACAGTTCCCCACCCAATCTGCTCTGGTGGGAGCTTTGTCGACATTCCTCTACGCGAGCCGCTTGTGCCATCTCCTGTTACTTTCCTGCACGCTGCCGACTTGCATCTCGAGCGCCCCCTGGCTGCCGGCGCAGCCCGCATTATCCATGGCCTGCCGTGTTTTGGCGCAGCGCCACCGGCTTCAGGCCGCGCTGCGGGAGACTGTCGAGAAACGCGGGCAGCACCTGCGCAAGCTGCGCTGGATGATTGATGCCGCGGCCGCCGTCGTGCATCAGCACCACGTCGCCGGGACGGGCGCGCGCCAGGCGCCGCGCGATGCCGTCGGCGCGGCCGAGCGGACCCCAGTCGATCGCGCTCAGGCTCCACAGCGCGAGTTGCTGCCCGCCGGCTGCCGCTTCCTCCACCATGCAGCGGCGCAGGCGGCCGTGCGGCGGACGGTAATGCCGCGGCGCGGACCCGGTGAGGTCGGCGATCGCGGCGGCGCCGTCGCGCACCTGCGCGCGCGCGGCGGCGGTGCTCATGGTCCAGGGGTGGCGATGGCTACTGGAATGGTTGCCGATCGCATGGCCTTCGGCGGCGATGCGTCGCACCGTGGCGGGCGCGCGCAGCGCGGCGGCGCCGATCACGAAGAAGGTGGCCCGTGCCTGCGCCTGCGCGAGCAGGTCGAGCACGCGCGGGGTCCATTCCGGGTCGGGACCGTCGTCGAAGGTGAGAAACAGCTGTCCGGGCACGGGTGCGTCAGGTGCCGGCATGCGCGATCCTTGAATGCCCGGCGCCCGACTTGCGTGCGGCGGGCGGAAACCGCTTCAGCAACTCGCTTCTCAGCAGCCAGTAGTGGTGCGGATCGGGGCGGGCCGCGCTGCGCGTGTGCGCCGCCGGGGCGAAGGTCCAGACCAGCAGTCGAAACCAGGCGGCGAGCCAGCGCCGCCGCAAGCCGCCCGGCAGCGCGGCGGTGACGAAACCGACGCGTTCGCCGTGCGCCGGCAGCCAGCTCACTGCGTGAAACACCTCGATGTCGCGAAACTCCGGATCGTCGAGCACGCGCTCGGCCAGCTGCTGCATCGATTGCAGCATCAGCCGTGCGAAGCCAAGCGCGGCGCGCGTCGAGTTGCTCGCCGAGAGCTGCGCGAAGCCGCGATTGTTGAAGTGCAGGGTGCCCACCGTGTCGCCCGGCGCGAGACGGGTGCCGTCGGCAAAGCTGCGGGCCGGGCCGCGGTAGTGCTCGCGCCCGACGTACAGGATCTCGCCGATCCGCCGCAGCCGGTGGGCACGGTGATAGGCGGCATCCACCCGCGTGAGCACTGCATGTGCGATGCCTCTGGCGATGCGCTCGAGCATGATTACGCGGCCTTGGTTCGGGTCGGTACGCCGGCGTAGTCCAGGGCAAGGCCCGCCACCCGGTCGGCGCCATCGCGCCGTCCAAGCGACCAGGCCCGCGCCTGCAGGGCTGCGAGCGCGTCGGCGTTGGCCAGAATCGAACGTACCGCATCGGCGATGCCGTGCTCGGCGACCAGCCGCCCCGCGCCGTGGGATTCGACGAAGCGCACGTTGAAGCTTTCCTGTCCGCCCAGCGCGTGCACGGCGAACAGCGGGCGGCCGCAGGCCAGCGCCTCGGCGACCGTGAGGCCGCCGGGCTTGCCGACCACCAGGTCGGACGCGCGCAGCAGCTGCGGCATGTCTTCCGTCCAGCCGAAGATGCGCAGCCGTTCGGCAAAGCGTGCCTGGAGCGGCGCCAGCGCCTCGCGGCCGTGCGCATTGCCGCCGAGCACCACGATCAGTTGCAGACCGGAGACCTGGGCAAGCAGCGTTTCGGCAACCGACTCAACGCCCAGGCCGAGCCCGCCGCCTTCGACCAGCACCACCGGCGCGGACGCATCCAGCCCGAGCTGAGCGCGCGCAGCGGCAGAGTCGGGTGGCTCGCGAAATGCCGGCATCAGTGGAATGCCGGTGAAGGACACGCGCGCCGGCGCCACGCCGCCGGCGATCGATTCGTGCGCGAGGCAGTAGCGGTCGATGCCCGGCTGTATCCAGAAATCGTGCAGGCCGAAGTCGGTCGGCACGCCGATAGTCGGAATGCGCACACCGGTGCGCTGGCGCACCGACGACAGCAGCGCAGCCGGATTCATCTGGGTTGCGACGATTACGTCCGGCGCGAATGCGCGCACGCGGGCCGCCAGACGGCTGGTCAGCCTCTGCCAGGTGCTCTGCACCATCGCCAGACGCGCCAGCCGCGCATGGCCGAAGGCGGTGGCCCGGGTGGCCAGCAGTCTGCACAGAATCCGGAACAGCAACCGGTCGGAAGGATGCCGGGTGCGATGCGCGTGCGCCCTATCGTCCACTTCGCGCAGCGGCGGCACCAGCGCGATGACGTCGGCGATCAGTTCCGGCAGCGGTTGGCTGCGCTCGAGAAATGCGCGCCAGGTGCGCTGATCGAGCCGGTAAACCTGATCGAACAGCGCCGGGTGCGTTTCGACGAGCTGCAGGTAGGTGGCGCGCACCGCCTGCGCGACCTGATCGTCCAGCAGCGACCAGAAGTCCAGAAACTCCACCGTCGCGGAAGGCGCCTGCGTGCCGATGGCGCGTGCGACCGCCTCCGCCGCGCGCACGTGTCCCGCGCCGAGGCTGGAAGTCATCAGCAGCAGTCGCGGGCCGCGTCCGGACGGCGGCGGCACGGAGCGGCACGCGGTTTCGCGCCGCAACGAGGTGACGCGTTCGCGCGCCGACGCTGCCGCCGCCATGCGCTCGGCATGGGAAACTGCGTCCGTTCCGGCGGTTGTGCCCATCGCCTTGCCCATTTGGGTTTGGACTGCACACGCTGCCCTCAGGTTTCAGCATAGGCCACGCAACCGGATTTCGCAGCAGCCGGCTTCGCCGCGCTGCGGCAGGAGATGGCGCGGCCGCTTCAGGCGCCGGTGCGCTGCCGCAGCAGCAGCGTCAGGGCGCGGTGCAGTCGCCAGGCGTCGGGTATCTGTTCCTGCCAGAAGCGCGGCGAAAATACGCTGGCGAGCGACAGATCGACGTGACCGAGAATACGATGGATGATGAACACGTTCGCCCTGCCGGACGGGAGCGCACGCGCCAGCGCATGGCTTTCGGAGTACGGGATCAGCGGGTCGGTTTTTCCATGCACCAGGATGATCCGGGCCTGGAGCGCGCGCAGCGGCTTGTTGGCGAGCGTCAGCGCATCGAGGGTTGCCTGCGTTTGCAGCGGCAGCGCCTCGATGAGTTGTGGCACCCTCGCCGGATCGGTGTTGGTGAGCAAGCGGTAGACCGAACGGCCCTGCGGACCGAGCCCGGCGGCCAGCGACGACAGGTCGGCTTCCGGGTCGTCCAGCCGCGCGTCGACCATGGCATTCAGCAGATAACGGTCGCGCGGGTCGTCCAGATGCTCCAGCGTGCTGCGGATGAACACCATCTTCGGATACTGGCTGGCCTGCAGGTGGCGACGTTCGCCGGCGATGTCGTACCAGCCGGTGGTGAAGAACCGAATGGCGTCGTGCAGGCTGTAATAGCCGCCCACGGCGAGCACGAAGTCGACGCGCCCGCGCAGGTCATCCTGCAGTGCGGCAAGCACGGCGGGCCCGGCGGCATAGCTGAAGGCCGCGATGCCGAGCGGCGCGCCGGGCGGCACTTCGTCGCGTGCGGCGAGATGGCGCATCGCGGCGGCCAGTTCCTCGACATGGCGTGGCGCAATGCGCAGGTCGCGATAGCCGCTGGGCTCCGGCGCCAGCACGGCAAAGCGCAGGCGCGCAAGCGTGGTTGCAAATTCAACTAGGCGCGCGTCGCGGTTACCCTCGGGCACCACGCCGGGCACCAGCACCAGCGCGGCCTCCGGCGCGCCGTCGCCGGGCAGGTACAGGTCGGCGAGATGGTCGCGTCCCGCCGCCCGGTAGACGACCGGCTTGCGCGTCGGCGCGGCGGTCTTGCTCTTGAGGCTGCTCGGCTGCGCACCCGCCATGAAATCGCCGAGCGCCAGCCAGGCATCGCGGCTGTGACGGCTCGCGCAGCCGGCCAGCGCCAGCGCGCACAGCAGCACGACGGCGGTCGCGAGCGTGCGCGCGCCGACGCGGTTGAAGGGCCGGCCGGGGGCCGGAGGGCAGCCTGCGTTCACTTTCTTTTCAGTCTGCGGCTATTATTCCCATCGTCACAGTGTGAGAGGAGGCAGCCGCATGTTCAAGGCCTTGCTTCAGCGCCTGGGATCGGCCACCAAGGTCTGTTTTCGCGTGAGATTCGCCGACGGTTCGCAGTGGCAGAATCACGACGGCGAGCCGCTGGTGACGTTTCATTTCAAGACCGCCGCGGCCCAGCGGCGCCTGCTGCTGTTCGGCCACATCGGCCTGCTCGAGAGCTATTTCGACGGCGAGATCGACATCGAGGGCGACCTCAATCGCGCCTTCCGGATCGGGTTCGAGAGCGGTTTCGACCGCAAGACCGGACCGCTGGTGAAGGTGCGCAACCGCTGGCATGAACTCCGGCTGGCCAACCGCAGCATCGAGCAGGCAAAGATCAACGCGCGGTTTCACTATGCCCACGGCGCCGACTTCTACGGCTACTGGCTCGACCGCGATCTGATGATGTACACCTGCGGCTACTGGAAGGAAGGCACCCGCACGATCGAGGAGGCGCAGCGCAACAAGGTCGAGCATGTCTGCCGCAAGGTGCGTCTGCAGCCGGGCGAGACGGCAATCGACATCGGCGCCGGCTTCGGCGGCTTCATGTTTCACGCGGCCGAGCATCACGGCGCACGGGTGTGCGGCATCAACACCACCACCGAGCAGGTGGACTGGCTGCGCGGAGAGATCCGGCGGCGCGGAATGTCCGATCGGCTGGAAATTCGCGAGCAGGATTTCCGCGAGGTGCACGCCCAGTTCGACAAGGTGATCTCGATCGGCACGCTGGAGCACGCCGGCCGCGACCAGCTCCGAGAGGTGGTGAAGGCGCATGCCGAGTTTCTCAAGCCGGGCGGGCTGGGCATGCTGCACTTCATCGGGCATGTCGGGGTGCGCGACACCGAGTTCTTCATCCGCAAGCATGTGTTTCCGGGCGGCTGGATTCCGAGCCTGGCGGAAACCATCGCGGCGATGGAGGACTGCGGGCTGGAAGTGGTCGACATCGAGAACCTGCGCCGCCACTACGCGCTGACGCTGGATGCCTGGTCGGAGCGTTTCGACCGGCACTGGAGCGAGATCCAGGCGCTCAACCCGCGCAAGTTCGACGAGCGCTTCCGGCGGGTGTGGCGCACCTACCTGATTGCCTGCGCCGAGATGTTCCGTGCGCCGAAGGGGCGCACCCATCTGTTCCAGATCGTGTTCAGCAAGGGCAACATCTCGAAGGACAACTACCCGATGAGCCGCGCGCATCTGTACGCGGACGATCTCGCGCAGCGCGTCGAGACGCCGGCGCCGGCAAGGGAAGTGGCGCAGGCCGGGCGGTGAACGGCTTCGCCGAGCGCAAGGCGCAACTGGCGCAGGCGCTGGGCAGCGCCGGCGCTGCACCGGTCGGTCTGGCGAAAGACACCTCAAACCTGTTTCGCGACCGCGAACAGGCCGGGAAGCGGCGGCTGGATGTCCGGGCCTTCCACCATGTGCTGGCGGTGGATCGCGAGCAGGGCTGGGTGGAAGTCGAGGGCGTGACGCCCTATGACGCGCTGGTCGATGCCACGCTGGCGCACGGCGTGATGCCGGCGGTGGTACCCCAGCTGAAGTCGATCACCATCGGGGGCGCTGCCGCGGGGGTCGGCATCGAGGCGACCTCGTTCAGGCAGGGCCTGGTGCACGATACGCTGCTGGAGATCGAGGTGCTGACCGGCACAGGCGAGACGGTGGTCGCCACGCCGGACAACGAACACCTCGGGCTGTTTTTCGGTTTTCCGAATTCCTACGGCACGCTGGGCTACGCGCTGCGCCTCAAGGCGCGCACCGTTCCGGTGAAACCGTACGTGGAAGTGCGCCACCATCGCTTCGACGACGCGGCCGCGGCTTTTCGCGCAATGGCGGCGCTTGCGGACACCGGCATCGATTTTCTCGACGGCGTCGTGTTCGGGCGCGACCGGCTGGTGGTGACCACCGCGCGGTTCGTCGACCATGCGCCGTGGGCGAGCGACTATACCTGGCGCAAGATCTACTATCGTTCTTTGCTCGAGCGCGATACCGACTATCTCAGGATCCACGACTACATCTGGCGCTGGGACACCGACTGGTTCTGGTGCTCGAAGAAACAGAGCGCGCAGAATCCGCGGATTCGCCTGCTGCTCGGGCGCAAGCGGCTCAACTCCCGTTTCTATACCCGCGTGATGCGCTGGAACAGCCGCGTCGGCCTGACGCGTCGGCTCGACCGCTTTTCCGGCTGGCACCGCGAGTCGGTGATCCAGGATGTCGACGTGCCGATCGAGCGCGCCGCCGAGTTCCTGGAGTTTTTCCATCGCGAGATCGGCATCCTGCCGATCTGGCTGTGCCCGATCCAGGCGCGCAATCCGGTCGGCCGCTTTGAGCTGTACCCGGTGGACCCCGGCAAGATGCTGGTGAACTTCGGCTTCTGGGACGTGGTGCGGCGGCGCGAGGCGTTCGCCCCCGGCCATCACAACCGCTTGATCGAAGCCAAGGTGCAGGAACTCGGCGGCATCAAATCGCTGTACGCGGACAGTTATTTTGAAGAAGACGAATTCTGGCGCCTTTACAACGGCGAAGCCTACCGCCGGCTCAAGGCCCGCTACGATCCGAAGGGGGTGCTGGGCGATCTGTACCGAAAAACCGTCCTGCGGCACTGATGCACATGCGGCTCTGGAAGTGAAGACTAGGCGCGGTCGAGCCGGGCCTGCTCGGCGTGGCGCAGGATGCGGCGGCGGAAGATGACGCCGAGCGCCGCGAGGCCGAGGCCGGCGAGCACATAGGTCCATTCGTAGTTCAGCACGCGGATCAATACGCCGCAGATCAGCACGCCGAGCGCCTGGCCGGAGAACATGAAGAAGGCGTGCAGCGCCAGCGCGGTGCCGCGCGCCTTCGGCGCCATCTCGGTGGAACGGGTCTGGATGGTGTTGTGGAACATGTAGAAGCCGATGCCGCAGCCCACCAGCACCAGCGCGATCGGCTGCCACGCGGGCAGCCACGGCAGCAGCAGGTAGCAGGCGAGCAGGATGAAGCCGCCGCCGATCACCAGGCCGGCCTCGCCGAGGCGCCGCACCAGCCAGCGCACCGCCAGGCTGTAGAGCACCCCGCCGACACCGAAGGCGGCGATGATGGCGCCGATGGTGGAGTAGGCGAGATCGAACTTGGC
>CALJLA010000090.1 GCA_937983055.1 uncultured Pseudomonadota bacterium | reverse complement strand
TCCAGCCGTGCACGCCGAGCACCGGCAAGACGACGTTCCTGGCGTTCTTCTCCGGGGGCGGCTCAGGACTTTCTCTCACCGTCGCCGGGGCGAGACCGGTTCTTTTCCTGAGCAGCATCGACTTTCTCCCGATCTACACCCGCGCTGTGCGGTAGTAGCGCCGCACATGCTCGGTGACGCGATATCCGTTTGCCTTGCGGGGCGCCTGCGCCGACGGTGCGCTCTCCGGTTGTGCCGCCTGGCGAACGGCAGCACCGGCAACCGCGCCGGCGCCACCCAGCCCCAGCGCGGCAAGGAAACTTCTGCGAGTAATCCGGCTCATTTGCGCCTCCTGCACCCGATTGCTGTCGGTTCTTTGCGCCGTCGGCCCCGCGCACCCGCGGCGGCCTTCGGTCAGTATGTCTCGAACTGCGCCTTTTCGGTATCGAGAAATGCGCGCGTCAGCGCGCTCACGATCCGGTAAAAATTGGCCCGCGCCGCCGCATCGATGCGCTCGACGAGGCCCGCGTACCAGGGTTGGATATGCCGGGCGAAGAATCGTTTCTGATCCTCCAGACCGCCGCCGGCGCCCGCCCGTGCGATCAGCGCCCGCATCGACTCCGCCAGCGCCGAGAAGTGATCCTCGCTTTCACTGGAGGATTGTAAGCGAGAAAGTCCAAGGGCGGCGAGATCGCCGCGAACCCTGGCAAGCGGTTTATCGTTGAGCGAGCCGGCCAGGTACCAGCTCGCCTGCAACGGCACTGCCGCCAGCCCGACGCCCAGAAACAGGTCGTGATACTCCGCCCGCACTGCGCCGGCGTCGGCCGCTGCGCATGCCGCCTGCAGCCGGCGCCAGGCCTGCGCCAGCGGCGCGTCGTGCGCCGCCAGCGCCGCCACGTCGTCGGCACCGGCGATGGCATCCAGCAGCTGCGGCGAGGGCGGGCCGTAATAGACGTGCGCGAGCAGCCCGTAGAGGTCGGCGCGCGCGCTGTCTTCGGGGGCCAGCGCCGCCATTTCGCGCTGGATGTTCATCGTTTCACGTCGAAGATGCTGATCTCGTCGCGGTGTTCCATCATGTCGAGCACCCGGCAGTCGGCGCACATTCGCACGCGCCTGAGCGCCTGCTCGCTGGCGAACATCGAATGCCCGGCCAGCCGGCCCGCCATGTTCTCGATCATGCGCGTGGTGCCGAACGCCTTGCCGCAGCGCACGCAGTGAAACGGTTGGTCCTCGTTGAGCACCCGCTGTTCCTGCGCCTGCGGCGTGAGCAGCAATCGCGGCGCGAGCGCGATCGCATCCTCCGGGCAGGCCTGCTCGCACAGCCCGCATTGCACGCAGTTGGCCTCGACAAAGCGCAGCTGCGGCAGTTCGCGCCCGTCGAGCAGCGCGTTCTCGGGACAGGCGCCCACGCAGGCCATGCACAGCGTGCAGGCGCCGCGGTCGACCTCGATGGCCCCGAACGGCGCGCCGGCCGGCAGCGCCACCGACTCGCAGGGCGTCGGTGCATGCTTGAACAGATGATCGATGGCGAAGCGCAAGGTGGTGCGTTTGCGCTCGAACAGCTTGAAGCGCGCCGGGGGCAGGCTGCGCCCCGCCGGCGGCAGTGACCATAGCGCGTCCTCCAGCCCGCCGGCATCTTCAGCCGCAATCAAGCGCAGCCGCTCGCCGCCATAGCCAAGCGCATCGAGCAGCGCGCGCCCGTAGCCGAGTTGTCGCTGTACCGCGTCCGCATAGGGTTGTGCCGCGGCGCCTGCCGCGAGCACGGCGAACTGACTGGCGCCAAGCGCGAGCGCGCTGAGCGCGAAGTCGAGACCGGCCGATGCAACGTGATGTACCGGCAGCGGAATGACCCGCGCCGGCAGTCCCCTGCCGCGCCGCGCCGACGCCGTGATCAGCGATTCGCCCGCCGCGTCGTGCAGGAGGATGCAGGCATCGTCGCCGCCGGCCGTCGCGTACGCGGAAAGCGCCGCCTGCAGCCGCTCGCCCTGATACGGCACCGTCGGATACGCAAAGCTCAGCGCCCCTGAAGGACACACCGTGGCGCAGCCGCCGCAGCCCATGCACAGGTGCGGTTCCACCCGGATATGGTCGCCGGCAGCGGTGATCGCCTGCGTGGAGCAGACGTCGATGCACTGACTGCAGCCTTTCAGGCTGGAGCGGCTGTGAGCGCAGATGGACGCCTCATAGCGGAAATACTTCGGCTTCTCGAACTCGCCGACCGCGCCCAGCACTTCACGGATCGCCTTCGCCTGCTTCAGCACGTCGGCGCCCGGCGCGAAGTAACCCTGTGGCGGCAGAGGCATGCGGAACAGCGGCTGGTCGCCCAGGTCGAGGATCAAATCGAACTCGCCTTCGCGCGCCCGCGCATCACGCGCGAAATCGATCGCCTGCACCTCGCCGCAGGCCGTCACGCAGGCGCGGTGGGCGCGGCATTTGTCCATGTCCACCTGGAAGGCCGCGGTAATGGCAGACTCGGGGCAGGCCTGCACGCAGGCGCCGCAACGCACACAGGCCGCCAGATCGATCGGGTTGCGCTGCTCCCACCGCACACGGAAGCGGCCGAGATAACCGCTCGCCGACACCGCCTGGCCCGTGTAGATCGGCCAGGCGCGCTGCGCCGGCAACTCGACCCAGGCGGTCTCGTCGGTCAGCAGCACCGACACCTCGAGATCGCTCGCCAGTTCTGCCGCCCACATCAGCGCCGATGCGGCCGGGCCGACGATCAGCAGCCGGCCATCCGAGCGATAACTCACGCTCGGCACCGGCTCCGGCGCAGGCAGACTGGCCGCGGCCAGCAGCGCAGCGATCTTCGGCGTTGCCTGCCCCGACTCGGCCGACCAGCCCGCCGTCTCGCGGATATTGACGAAGCGCAGCGGCGCTGCGCGCGCGCCGCCCAGCTCGGTGAACGCCGGCGCCTCCTGCGTGCAGGCGACCAGCAGTTCCTCTTCGGAGTGCGCCGCGTTCACGAACCGCGCGGACTCGCGCCGGCACAATTCGCTGCTGACCGCCAGCGGCCGCGCTTCGCCCAGTGCCTGCCCCAGTCGCTCGCCATCCAGGGGCATCGTGTTGTTGCAGTTGCAGATCAGACGCTTGCAGGCCATGTCAGGTTTTTCTCGCCGGGTTGGGGGCGGCGTTGCGCGCAGTGTCTGCGTGCGGCTCCGGCGGCTCTGGCAAGGGCTCGGCATCGCTCTCCGGCGGCGGGTGGATTGGGTCGCTGTCACCGCTTGCGGCAGCCTCGGCCGGTAACGGCGGCTGCTCGGCCTCGGTCCCGTCCTGCCGCGCCAGCCAGGCGCGCGCATGGCGCAGGCCGGCCGCCACCGCCGGCGCCAGCGGCACCGGCTGGCTGTAGTCGCCGACGTACACGTCGAGACCGTCGTTGCCGTGGTACTGCGGACTGCTGAACAGCCGCGCCAGCGCCTGTCGGCGCAGCGCCGGGTCGACCTTGGGATGCATGAAGCCGCTGAAGTCGGAGTCCGGGCCGAGCGTGTCGAGCGGCGGCAGCGGCGGCGGCTCGTCGTCCTTGCGCGTTTCCTTCGCGGTCTGCGCCGGCGGCTGCCCGTCACCGCCCTCGGCGGTTTCGCGCTTCAGGCGCGACCAGCGCTGCATAAATCGCTCGCGCTCGTCGTTCATGGCTTGGGCACGTCCACTGCCCGACGATCGCGCTTGCGCGCGCGCTTGGGCGCGGGCCGGTAATGCTCGGCGGCGAAGCGCACCACCGCCTCGCGCAGCGGCGCCGGCATCGCGACCGCATCCACCTGCTCGCCCGCGTCCAGCCAGCGCGCCGCCTCGTCGTAGCTCGCGCTGAGCAGCACCGGCACCGCCTCTTCCTCCCGCAGCCGCCACATCACGAACACGCTGGGGTTCGGTGCGCTGCAGTTCAGGTAATAGCCCTGCGCCTCGTCGCGGCGCAATTCGAGCCAATGCCCGGGGTGCAGACGTTGCAGTTCGGCGTCGCCGTCGAATAGCGTAAGCACGCCTTCGTCGCCGCGCGCCCCGGCATCGATCACCGCGCGCGCCTCCCAGCGCACGCCGCCCCAGCGCCCGCCGACCGGGGTGCGCACCATCAGCACCGACAGCGGATAGCGTTCTCCTCCCATCGTCAGCAAGACCCTGAATGCGTCAGGGCGTTCGTCATCTGCAGCATTCTGAGATTATAGTGGACCGTACTTGGCGCGCTGCGGTTCGCGGCGCCATTGCAGACTGACCAATCCGGAGGCAGCGCAGTGAATCGGCAACGTCTGGTCGGGCTGGTTGCGGCCCTGTGCGCAGCCGCGGCGGCGCATGCCCATCACGGCTGGAGCCGCTATGAGAGCGGGCGCACGATCTCGCTGACCGGCATCATCGTCGAGTCGGCCTATGTTTATCCGCACGCAACCATCCGCCTGCAGACGGCGGAGCGCACCTGGCTTGCGGTGCTGGCGCCGCCGGCGCGAATGGCCATGCGCGGGGTGCCGCGCGACCGGCTCCTGGCCGGCGCGGAAGTTACCGTCGAGGGCTATCACAGCCGCGCCGAAGCGGGTGTGATGCGCGCCGAACGCATTACTCTGCATGGCAGGACGGTGGAGTTGCGTTGACGCCGGAATCGCCGCTGGAACGTCTGCAGGAGGTCGGCATCGCGATCGCGATGCGCGAGTCGCTGTGGCTCTACCCGCTGGTCGAGTATCTGCACATTCTCGGCTTCATCCTGCTGGTGGGCCCGGTCGTCGCGTTCGACCTGCGGGTGCTGGGCCTGTCGCGGCGCATTCCGGTGCGGCTGCTGGCCGCGCACCTGCTGCCGTGGTCGCTTGCCAGCCTGATCCTGATCGTGCCCACCGGCCTGCTGCTGTTTCTGACCGATGCCGGCAGCCTGATCGCCAACGGCGCCTTCATCGTCAAGATGACCTTGTTGATGGTCGCCGCCCTTAACGGGCTGGCCTTTCAACTGGGCCCCTTCCGTTCGGTGGAGCAATGGGATGTGACGGTGGCTGCTCCGCCGGCCGCCCGGCTGCACGCCTGGCTGTCACTGCTGCTGTGGGCCGCCGTGGTGCTGTGCGGGCGCGCTATCGCTTACCTCTGAGCCGATCAGGCGAAGAGCGCCCGCGTTGTGTTCGAACGGATATAATGCCGGTAACCGCTGTCGCCGGATCTTGTCCACCCGTAACCGATGAGTGCTTCGCAGCCCGCTTCCGCGCAATCCCAGGTCGTCGACACCCGCGGCCGGCCGCTTCGCGACCTGCGCATTTCGGTCACCGATCGCTGCAACTTCCGTTGCACCTACTGCATGCCGAAGGGGGTTTTCGGCCGCGACTCCCAATTCCTCGAGCGCCCGCAGCTGCTCACCGTTGACGAGATCAGCCGCCTCACCGGCATCTTTCAGCGCTTCGGCATCGAAAAAGTGCGGCTTACCGGCGGCGAACCGCTGGTGCGCCGGCAGATCGAGATCCTGATCGGCCTGCTCGCCCGGCAGCCCGGGCTCGACCTCACCCTGACCACCAATGCCTCGCTGCTGAAGCAGAAGGCGCAGGCGCTGAAGGACGCCGGCCTGCAGCGAGTCACCGTTAGCCTGGATTCGCTCGACGACGCGGTGTTTCGGGCAATGAACGACGTCGACTTTCCGGTGGCGAAAGTGCTGGAGGGGATCGAGGCAGCAGACCGCGTCGGCCTGACGCCGATCAAGATCAACATGGTGGTCAAGCGCGGCGTCAACG
>CALJLA010000089.1 GCA_937983055.1 uncultured Pseudomonadota bacterium | reverse complement strand
ACCAGCCGGTCGGTGGGATCGTCGCCCTCAGGGGTGAGGCGGAAGCTGTCGCCGCCGGCGCGCTGCACGCGGTTCGGTGCCAGCGCCTCGGCCAACACCGGTTCCGCCGGCGCTCGCCGCAGCGAAAACAGCAAGGTGTTGCCGCCGCGAAACCGGCGCAGACCGGCGATGGTGTCGGAGAACACGGCGGCCCCGCGATGCAGGATATGAACCCGGTCGCAGATGGCTTCCACCTCGGGAAGGATGTGGGTCGACAGGATTACGCTGTGGTCATTGCCAAGTTCGCGGATGAGTGCGCGAATCTCGCGGATCTGATTCGGATCGAGGCCGACGGTCGGCTCGTCCAGGATGATCACGTCCGGATCGTGAATGATGGCCTGGGCGATGCCGACGCGTTGCTGGTAGCCCTTGGAGAGGGCGCCGATGAGCCGGCGACCCATATCGCTCAGGCCGCAACGGCGCTTGGCGCGTTCGACCGCAGGCCGGACTTCGGCCCTGCGCACCTTGTGCAGGCGCGCTGCCAGGGTCAAATATTCGTCAACCCGCAGTTCGCGATACAGGGGCGGCACTTCCGGCAGGTAGCCGATTCGTGCCTTGGCAGCCGTCGGTCGCTCGATCAGGTCGACCCCGCAGATCGCGATGGAGCCGCTGGAGGGTGCCAGATTGCCGGTGATCATCTGCATGGTCGTGGTCTTGCCGGCGCCGTTCGGGCCGAGCAATCCGACCACCTCGCCGCGCCGCAGCTCGAGCGAGATATCGCTGACCGCGCGATGGCGTCCGTAATAGCGCGACAGATCGGTCGCGGACAAGGTGATCTCAGCGCTTGCCGATGCGTTCATGGCCATTCCGCGGATTTGAGTGAATCGGACGTTCCCAGTCGGTCTTTTCGTGATGTCCCGCAGGCGGCCTCCAACGCGGTGCGCGAAAGGCGGCCGTTCCGCCGGGGATGCGGGCGGGGTCACTTGTGACGGCCGCCAAATATACCTAAACTGGCCCAGCGATTGAAGAACTTTGGGCAGCGGGCCACTTACTAACGGATTCAAAGGCTGGTCGTCTGGCGCGCGTCGCCGCTTTCCTATGCAACTATTCCCCCTCATTGCCGCATTGGCCGTCGCGCTAACCGCCGGCTGCACGCACACTGCGCCGAAACCCGGTGTCCAGGGCGTTGCGACGCTGACGGCCGACGCGGGCGACAGCTATGAAGAGCGCGCCCGGCAGGTCCTGGGCGGCAACGCAGCGCGCAGCGAAGGCCTCGACAAGGACCTGTTGTACAAGTTCTTGCTGGCCGAGATTGCCGGCCAGCGCGGCAACCCGCAGCTTGCGGCGCAGGCCTACCTTGAGCTGGCACGACAGACCCGCGACCCTCGCATTGCGCGCCGGGCCACCGAAATCGCCTTGTATGCCAAGCTCGATACGCTGGCGCTGGAATCGGCGCGCATCTGGCTGAAGGCGGAAGAGAATTCGCCGGTCGCGCGGCAAACGCTGGCAACCTTGCTGGTGAGCGCGCGCGAA
Organism: uncultured Pseudomonadota bacterium; assembly: GCA_937983055.1. Taxonomy (GTDB): domain Bacteria; phylum Pseudomonadota; class Gammaproteobacteria; order Burkholderiales; family Eutrophovitaceae; genus CALJLA01. The sequence goes on along the minus strand of CALJLA010000089.1, from coordinate 9,939 downwards.
CTCGATGCGGCGCGGCCGATCGTCGAGGAATTGCTGGCGGCGACACCGAAGGAGGAGATCGGGCAGGCCCTGCTGCATTTCCAGGGCGCGCTGAGCCGCCACCCCGACAAGCCGGCGGCTCAGCGCTTTGTCGTCGACCTGACCAAGCCTTACCTGGCGCATCCTGAAGCCTATTTCGTGCGCGCCCAGGCGGCGGCTGCGGCCGAGCAATACGACGTATCGCTCGCCGAAATCAAGCGCGCGCTCAAGGCACGGCCGGATTGGGAGGCGGCCGCGCTGCTGCAATCCCAGCTGCTGGCGCGCGATAACCGGGGTGCCGGTCTCGATTACCTGCGCCGTTACCTCGACGACTTTCCCGGCGCGCAGGATGTCCGCCTTAACTACGCGCGTGCGCTGATCGCCGAGCGGCGCTACCCGGAGGCGAGAACGCAGTTTGCAAAGCTGCTCGAGGCAAATGCCGGCAATGCCGACCTGGCATTCACCGTCGCCTTGCTGTCGATACAGATGAACGACCTGGACGCGGCGGACCGTCAGCTCAGGCAGGCGCTCGCGCTGGGCTATAAGGACGCCGACGCGGTGCGCTTCCAGATTGCGCAGGTTAACGAGGAACTCAAGCGCTTTGAAGAAGCGGCCCGCTGGTACAGGACGATTACCGGCGGCGACCAGTTCGTGGTGGCACAGGCGCGCTACGCGGTGATGCTGGCGCGTCAGGGTCAGGTGGACATCGCACTTGAGCATCTTCGCGGGCTGCAACCGAGGGAAGAGGCGCAGCGGGTGCAGTTGATCCAGGCCGAAGCGCAACTCTTGCGCGAAGTGCGCGAGTATCAGCGCTCATACGAAGTCCTGAGGCTGGCGCTCGATAACGAGCCAGACCATCCCGAGCTTCTGTATGACGTTGCCCTCGCAGCGGAGAAGGTCGACCGGCTGGACGTGGCCGAGCAGAGCCTGCGCCGGCTCATCCCCCTTCAGCCCGACCATGCCCAGGCGTACCACGCGCTCGGCTCCACGCCTACCGATCGCACCGACCGCCTGTCGGAGGCGCGCGAGTACATCGTGAAGGCTCTCACGCTGGCGCCGGACGATCCCTTCATTCTCGACAGCATGGGGTGGGTGGAATTCCGTCTGGGCAATATCGCCGAAGGCCTGGAGTACCTGCGCCGCGCCTACGATCAACGCAAGGATCCGGAGATCGCCGCCCACCTTGGCGAGGCGCTGTGGGTTAAAGGGCGTCAGGACGAGGCCCGGCGCATCTGGAAGGAATCGCTGCAGGCCAATCCCGACAGCGAGCCGCTTCAGAACGTTATCCGCAAGTACCTCAAGTAGACCCGACGTGCGCCCGAGCGACTGGCTGCGACGGCTGGCTTCGCTGATCGCGCCAATCGCGCTGGCGGCCTGCGCAATCGCGCCGCAGGCCCCGTCGGTTCAGTCGGTCGATCACATCAGCGCGTTTCAACTGGCGGGTCGGGTTGCGGTGAAGCTCGAAGACAAAGGCTACTCCGCCCGACTGCGCTGGGAGCACGCACCTACGCTCGATGCCCTGTGGCTATATTCGCCGATAGGCTCGGTGCTGGCGGAACTCACCGTCGATGGCAATGGAGCGACATTGGTGACGGCCGACCGGGAGGCGTACAACTCCCGCGATGTGCAGGCGCTGACCCGCGAGGTACTGGGCTGGAACTTGCCGCTGGAGGGGCTGCAGCATTGGGTGCTCGGCCGTGCCGATCCGGCGGCGCCGGTCAATGGCGAGCAGCGCGATGCCATGGGCCGGCTGCAGCGATTGTCACAGCGGGACTGGCGCATCGACTACCTCGCCTACGTGGACGGCAGCCCGTTGCCCGCGGCGATGGCGCTGCACTACGGCGAGCTGCGGCTGCGGCTGGTCATCGACCGCTGGCAACTGGCGGAAGCCGCGCGGTGAGCGACGGCCTGAGCTGGTTCCCCGCGCCCGCCAAGCTCAACCTGTTTCTGCACGTCGTCGGCCGCCGGCCGGACGGCTATCACCTGCTGCAAACGGTATTCCGCTTCATCGATTGCTGCGACGAGATCGGGCTGCGGGTGCGCGACAACGGCGCTATCCGCCGTATTACCGATGTGCCGGGCGTGGCCGCGGAGGAGGATCTGTGCGTGCGCGCGGCAACGCTGCTTCGGCGCGTCACCGGTTGCGGGCTGGGGGCGGATATCGCGGTGCGCAAGCGAATTCCGATGGGTGGCGGGTTGGGAGGCGGCAGCTCCGATGCCGCCACCACGCTAATCGCCCTAAATCGGTTGTGGGGAACCGGCTTGGCGCGTTCTCGGCTCGAGGCACTTGCATTGCAGTTGGGGGCTGACGTCCCGGTATTCGTGCACGGCCGCACGGTGTTTGCCGAAGGGGTGGGCGAGCGTTTTCAGGAGATCGAACTGAAGCCCGCCTGGTACCTGGTGTTGACGCCGCAAGTTTCGGTTTCCACAGCGGAAATCTTCTCCGCACCCGAATTGACACGAAACACCAAACCTATCAAAATGGCGGCCTTTTTTCGGGGCGAAGGTCACAACGATCTGGAGCCAGTGGTGTGTCGCCGCTACCCCGTGGTGGCCGAGCACCTGCAGTGGCTTCGGCAGTTCAGCCAGGCGGCGATGAGTGGTTCGGGCGCGTGCGTGTTTGCGTCGTTCGACAGCCGTAGCACAGCGCAGGAACTGTTTGATCGTTTGCCGGAAACCATGCGTGGCTTCGTAGCGCGTGGACTCGAACGCCATCCGCTTGCTGCGGACGGCGCATAGACAAGCTTTCTTGGGGAGTCGCCAAGCTGGTTAAGGCAGCGGATTTTGATTCCGCCATGCGTGGGTTCGAATCCTACCTCCCCAGCCAGACAATGTACGCCGGCCTGCCGGTCAGGCGGCGGGCGGGCCCAGGCAGCAAACCCGGCAACACGTCGCTTGAGTGGCGTGTTGCGTTTTTTTTGCGGTAACCGAAGGTTTCGAATGGCTTACGACAGCTTGATGGTGTTCACCGGCAGCGCCAACCCGCGGCTTGCCGAAGCGGTCGTCAGGCATCTGAACATTCCGCTGGGGCGGGCCACGGTAGGGCGCTTCAGCGATGGCGAAGTGATGGTCGAACTCCTCGAAAACGTGCGCGGCAAGGACACTTTCGTGCTGCAGTCGACCTGCACCCCGACCAACGACCACCTGATGGAAGTGCTGTTGATGGTCGATGCGCTCAAGCGCTCGTCTGCGGGACGCATTACCGCTGCCATCCCGTACTTCGGATACGCACGGCAGGACCGCCGGCCGCGGTCGGCACGCGTCGCGATCAGCGCCAAGGTCGTCGCCAACATGCTGCAGGCAGTTGGCGTCGACCGGTTGCTGACGATGGACCTGCATTCCGACCAGATTCAGGGCTTCTTCGACATCCCGGTCGACAATGTTTACTCGGCCCCCATTCTTCTCGGCGATATCTGGAAGCGCGACTACAAGGACCTGGTGGTGGTGTCCCCTGACGTCGGGGGGGTGGTGCGGGCTCGTGCGCTTGCCAAGCGCCTCGAATCCGATCTCGCGATCATCGACAAGCGCCGACCGCGGCCGAACGTGGCGACCGTGATGAACATCATCGGCGAGGTGTCCGGGCGCACCTGCGTGCTGATGGATGACATGGTGGACACGGCGAATACCTTGTGCGAGGCGGCCAATGCGCTGAAGGAGAAAGGCGCCTCGACCGTGCTCGCCTACTGTACGCATCCGGTGCTGTCGGGCAAGGCGATCGAGCGCATCGAGAATTCGGCGCTCGACGAGGTGGTGGTGACTGACACGATTCCGCTGCGCGGCGAAGCGCGCCATTGCAGCCGTATCCGGCAGCTGTCGATCGCGGAGCTGCTCGCGGAAACGATGCGTCGCATCAGCAACGAGGATTCGGTCAGTTCGCTTTTCATGGACTGACTTTTTTGGTGGCGTGCTCCTGCACGCTGTTTTGCTGTACGGCGCCGACTGGTCGCGGTCGCCGCCGAAATGACTGGAGAACGAGATGGCAACGATTGAAGTAACTGCAATGCCGCGCAGTGCGCAGGGTACGGGTGCGAGCCGCCGCCTGCGCAAGGCGGGCAAGGTGCCGGGCATCATCTACGGTGCGGATCAGTCTGCCCAGGTGATCGAGCTCGACCACAACACGCTGCTCCTGCAGATGCGGCACGAATCCTTCCATGCGTCGATCCTGACGATGTCACTGGACGGCAAGAAGGAGCGCGTGCTGCTGCGCGACGTGCAGATGCACCCCTGGAAGCGGCAGGTGCTGCACGTGGATTTCCAGCGCGTGTCGGCCAACCAGAAGATCCATATGGACGTGCCGCTGCATTTCATCAACGCCGAGATCGCGCCCGGCGTAAAGGTGGGCAAAGGGGTGGTCAACCACGTCATGACCGAGATCGAGGTGAGCTGCCTGCCGGACGCATTGCCAGAGTTCATCGAGGTCGACCTGGCCAACCTGGAGCTCGGTCATTCGATTCACCTGTCGGACCTGAAGCTCCCGGCCGGCGTGGAATCGGTGCAGCTCAACCGCGACGAGGATGCGGTGGTGGCGACCGTGCAGGTGCCGCGTGTGGTCGAAGAGGCCGAGGAGGCCGCGGCCGCGACTGCGGAAGCTCCGGCCGCCGAGGGCGCGGCCGCGGCGCCGGCCGCCGCGCCGGCCGAGCAGCCGGCCAAGAAGTAACCGCGTGCTGTACTGCGGCGGCCCGCCCGGTGGCAGACATGGCCGGGCGGGCCGCTTTGTTTCCAGTCGATGCGCTGAGTGCGGCCGGTGATGAAGCTGGTGGTCGGTCTGGGCAATCCCGGACGCGAATACGAACATACGCGCCACAATGCCGGCTTCTGGTGGGTCGATGCGCTGGCGCAGGCGCAGGGCGTAACCCTGCGACCCGAGCCCCGGTTTCACGCAGCGCTGGGGCGGCTCGCGCAGCGCGGCGGCGAATGCTGGCTGATGAAGCCGGCGACCTTCATGAACGCCAGCGGCCGGGCAGTTCAGGCGCTGACCCATTTCTACAAGATTGCGGCGGCCCAGGTGCTGGTGGTGCACGACGAACTGGATCTAGCCCCCGGCGTTGCCCGGCTGAAGAATGGGGGCGGCGTGGCTGGCCACAACGGGCTTAAAGACATCGCCGCGCAGCTGGGTACGGACTTCTGGCGCCTGCGCATAGGCATCGGCCATCCCGGCGACCGCGCGCAGGTGGCCAACTACGTGCTGTCGCCGCCGCGCAAGGAAGAGGGGGACTCGATCCGCGATGCCTTGGCGCGCAGCCTCGAGGTCTGGCCGCTGCTCGCAGCCGGAAATACCGAGGGCGCGATGCATCGGCTTCACACGCAGGAAAGAAATGCCGACGCCGGCAACGGATAGGGCGATCGCACGAACGCTCCGGGATGTCGGGCTTGCCCATTATTTGATCACTCACCGATAACTGCCAGACATGAAGTGTGGAATTGTCGGGCTGCCCAATGTGGGCAAGTCCACCCTGTTCAATGCGCTGACCAAGGCCGGCATTGCCGCGGAGAACTACCCGTTTTGCACCATCGAGCCCAACGTCGGTGTGGTGGAAGTGCCCGACGCGCGGCTTCCGGCGCTGGCCGAAATTGCCAGACCCCAGCGGGTGGTACCGGCGATCGTCGAGTTCGTCGACATCGCGGGGCTGGTGGCCGGCGCTTCGCGCGGCGAAGGTCTGGGGAACCAGTTTCTCGCCAACATCCGCGAGACCGACGCCATTGCCCATGTGGTGCGCTGTTTCCGTGACGACAACGTCGTGCATGTTGCAGGATCCGTGAATCCGGTCTCCGATATCGAAACCATCAATACCGAGCTTGCGCTGGCTGACCTGGCCAGCGTGGAAAAGCAGCTTGCCCGCTACGTCAAGGCTGCCCGCGCCGGCGCAGACAAGGAGGCGCAGCGATTGGTGGCGGTGCTGGAGAAAGTGGAAAAAGTACTTAACGAGGGCAGGCCCGCCCGCACGGCAGACCTGAGCAGGGAGGAGCTTGCGCTGGTGCGACCGCTATTTCTGCTGACGATGAAGCCGACGCTTTACGTGGCCAATGTGGCGGAAAACGGCTTCCGCGACAATCCGCTGCTCGCTGCTGTCGAGGCCCACGCGGCGGCCGAAGGCGCTCCGGTGGTGGCGCTGTGCGCCGCGCTCGAATCCCAGATCGCCGAACTGGACGCCGAGGATCAGCAAGTGTTCCTTGCCGATGTCGGATTCGAGGAGCCGGGCTTGAACCGTTTGATTCGCGCGGCATATGACCTGCTGGGATTGCAGACCTATTTCACCGCCGGCGAGAAGGAAGTGCGGGCCTGGACCATTCACAAGGGCGACACCGCGCCCCAGGCGGCAGGTGTCATCCACACCGACTTCGAGAAGGGATTCATCCGCGCGGAGGTTATCGCGTTCCAGGACTACGTTTCCCTGAAGGGCGAGTCCGGCGCAAAGGAGGCCGGGCGGATGCGCCTCGAGGGCAAGGATTACGTGGTGCGCGACGGCGACGTCATGCACTTTCGCTTCAACGTTTGAACCGCTGCGCCGATCCAGGATCGGTTCGCGCACGTTTTTGGTGAATCAGGCCGTTTCTATTGACGTCTTTTTGGCGTTTACACGACAGGGTCGTTTCGGTAGATTGGCCTCTGCACCAGACGACAGGGAGGCGCAAATTGAAGGCATTCTGTATTGCCAAGTTGACTGCCGTCGCGCTGTTCGGAGTAATGGAAGTCGCGTTTGCGCAGTCCGCCCAATCGGCAAACAACAGCGCCGAATTGCGGTGGTACGTCGGGCTTGGGCTTGGTTTCAGTCAGGGCAGCGTGCCGCAGCAGACGATCGATAACGTGAACACCGTTTTCAGCGGGGCCTTGGGATCAACCTTCACGATAGTCGACAGGGATGACCGATCTACCGGCGCCAAGGCGTTTCTCGGCTATACGCTCGGGGCAAATTTTTCAATCGAGGCCGGATACGCGGTACTTGGCAAGCCTGAGGTGGACTTTGACTTTCGAGGTGCTCTGTCATCTTTGGGCACGGCGAGCGTCGAATACTCGATGACATCGGTCTTCGGTGATGTAATTGGCAGGCTCCCGGTCGGCGAGCGATGGGAGTTTTTTGGTCGGGTCGGGCTCAATGTCGGCCGGACTTCCGTGACATTCAGCGGGCAGCCGTTAACGCTGATTGCATCGAACGATGAACTTGACGAAACCAAGTCCCGCGTCAAGTTTGGCGGTGGCGTGGAGTACGCGTTGAACCCGACCTTTGCACTTCGGGCGGAATGGGAACGTTATAGAATGCCCGACCCTTTGAGTAACCGCGAGCTCGATCTGGATTTGGCCATTGCATCTTTGCTATACCGATTCTAGTTTGAATTGCAGGCGCCGCCTGAGCCGCGTGGACGTTTGCGCACTTGGCGTTCAGTGACTCGGACGACTCCGAGCAACTAGCGTGCGCGCGAGCTCTTTCCGCCGAGGATCGATCCGAGCACCCCGCGAATGATACGCCGGCCGACCTCCGATCCGATCGCCCGGGCTGCACTCTTTACCAAAGCTTCGCCGGCGCCCTGACGGCGACCGCCGCCGAGCAATCCTTCGAACAACGAGTCCTTCTGGCGCGTCGCAGGTTGCGCAGATCTCACCGAGGTTTCGCTGCGCCGACGGGCCAGTGCCTCGTGTGCGGAGTCGCGGTCTACAGCTGCGTCATAGACACCAGCAACTAGCGACTGCTTCATGATCGCGGCGCGCTCACCGTCGCTGGCCGGGCCGATTCGAGTCGCTGGCGGCAGCACAAACGCGCGCTCGACTACCGACGGCCGACCTTTCTCGTCGAGAAAAGATACCAGCGCTTCGCCGACGCCGAGTTCGGTGATCGCGCGCTCGACGTCAAGCGCGGGATTGGCGCGCAGTGTGGTCGCAGCCGTCTTCACCGCCTTCTGATCGCGCGGCGTGAAGGCGCGCAGCGCATGCTGGACGCGATTGCCCAGCTGTGCCAGGACGCTATCCGGCACATCAAGCGGGTTCTGCGTTACGAAGTACACGCCGACGCCCTTGGAGCGCACCAGGCGTACCACCTGCTCGATCTTCTCCAGAAGGGCGGACGGCGCCTCCGCGAACAGCAGGTGCGCCTCGTCGAAGAAAAACGCGAGCTTCGGCTTGTCGGCATCGCCGATTTCGGGCAACTCCTCGAACAGCTCGGCAAGCAGCCACAGGAGCAGGGTCGAATATACCTTCGGGGTCGAAAGCAGGCGATCGGCGGCGAGAATGTTGACGACGCCGCGACCATCCGGCCCGGTCTGCATCAGGTCCGCGATGTTCAGCGCGGGCTCGCCGAAGAAATGATCGCCTCCCTGCTCTTCGCGCGCGGGCAGGCCGCGCTGAATGGCGCCAATGCTCGCGGCCGAGATGTTGCCGTAATCGGTGGTGAACTGGCCTGCGTTCTCGCCCGCGAACTGAAGCATCGAGCGCAGATCCTTCAGGTCGAGCAGCAGCAATCCGTTGTCATCGGCGACGCGAAATACCAGCTGCAGAACGCCTGCCTGGGTGTCGTTGAGATTGAGCATGCGCCCGAGCAGCAACGGCCCCATCTCCGAGACCGTGGCGCGCACCGGATGCCCCTTCTCTCCAAAGACGTCCCAGAAGGTGACCGGGCAGGCGGCGTAGGCCGGCTCCGGCAAGCCCAGCGATTTAAGCCGTTCGCTCAGTTTGGCGCTGGCCTTGCCCGCCTGCGACAGGCCCGACAGGTCGCCCTTGACGTCGGCGAGCACCACCGGCACGCCAATCGAGCTGAACGCTTCGGCCATGACCTGCAACGTCACGGTCTTGCCGGTGCCGGTAGCGCCGGTAATCAGACCATGGCGGTTCGCCCTGCCGGGCCGTAGCGCCAGGGCGTGATCACACCGAGCACTCGGCGAAGGACCGGGCATCTGGGCTGGGTGAGCGCGGGTGGCGCCGTGCTAGAATTTTTTGCGAATTATATCAGTCGCCTAGCCGCACTATTCCGGCGCGGCCAGCGGATCCGTCGAAACATACATCTACACGCAGATTCTGGAAGCACAGGGCCATGGCCGGTCACAGCAAGTGGGCAAACATCAAACACAGGAAAGCGGCAGCCGACGCACGCAAGGGCAAGATCTTCACCCGCCTGATCAAGGAAATCACCGTGGCGGCTCGCCTCGGTGGGCCCGACCCGAACAGCAATCCGCGCCTGCGCCTGGCAATGGACAAGGCGTTCGACAACAACATGCCGAAGGACACCGTGGAGCGCGCGATCAAGCGCGGCTGTGGAGAGCTGGACGGCGCCAGCTACGAAGAGGTGCGCTACGAAGGCTATGGCGTGGCCGGCGCAGCGGTAATGGTCGACTGCATGACCGACAACCGCACGCGGACGGTTGCCGATGTGCGCCACGCCTTCACCAAGCATGGCGGCAACCTGGGTACCGATGGGTCGGTCGCGTTCCTGTTCAGGCACTGTGGTCAGCTGGTTTTCGCCCCGGGTGCCGACGAAGAGCGCATCATGGAGGCCGCAGTGGAGGCGGGGGCTGAAGACGTGATGTCAAACGAAGACGGTTCCTTCGAGGTGATTACCTCGGTCGGCGATTTTCCGGCGGTCAGGCAGATGCTCGAGAGCAAGGGGCTGAAGCCCGCGTTTGCCGATGTCACCTTCAAGCCGACGACCGAGAACGCGCTGGAGGGCGACGACGCGGTGCGCATGCAGAAACTGATCGATGCACTCGAAGGGCTCGACGATGTGCAGGAGGTGTACACCACGGCCGTGCTCGACGCGGCCTGAGCGATGCGGCCCAGCGTGCGCGTGATCAACCGCGGGTGTGCCGTCGCGCGGCAGTGGCTGCAATGTGCCCCGCCTGAGCCGGGCCGCGACCGCGGCCAGGTGCGACGGTAATGCGGATACTCGGCGTCGATCCAGGACTTCGGGTGACCGGCTTCGGGCTTGTGGAAAAGGA
>CALJLA010000088.1 GCA_937983055.1 uncultured Pseudomonadota bacterium | reverse complement strand
CAAGGGCACGGTGCCCAACGTCGCCTCCTTCGTCGGGCATTCCTCGGTGCGCACTTTTGTCATGGGCGAGGACGCGCCGAGGCGCCGGGCAACGCCGGATGAAGTGGGGCGCATGAAACAGATCGTGCGCGATGCGCTGCAGGCCGGCGCAGTCGGATTCTCGACCTCTACCCTGGAGCAGCACAACGGCGAGAACGGCATACCCATGCCGTCGCGGCTTGCCGACGAGCACGAGATGTTCGAACTGAGCGGCGCGTTGGGCGAGGCCGAGCGAGGGGTGTTCCAGATCACCAAGGGCATGACCACGTCGATCTCCTGGCTCGAGAACCTGGCCGAGCGCAACGGGCGCCCGGTAATGATTGCCGCGATGTTCTCGGACCCGAACGACCCGGGGCGGGTGATCGAGGAGTTCGGCCAGATCGATGCGGCCCGCGCGCGCGGCCGCGAGCTGTGGGGCCATGTGAGCTGCTTTCCCCTGGGAATGGAATTCACGCTGCGCCATCCCTATCCGCTCGAAGCATTGCTTGCGTGGCGCCCGGCGATCGAGGCGGACGGGGCCGACGCCTACCAGCGGGTGCTGCGCGATCCGCAATTTCGCGACGCGGTGAAACGGGAGGCGCGCTCGCGTACCGTACCCAACCGTTTTTCCTATCACAGCCTAGAGCACATGCAGATCATGCAGGTGACGCAACCACGACATGCGGGCCTGACGGGTCGCAACGTGACGGCCCTGGCACGCGCCGCAGGCAAGGACCCGTTCGACTGGTTCCTGGATTTCGGGCTCGACGGCGAGCTCGACGCGCTGGTGGACTGCAAGCTGTTCAATACCGACGAGGAAGCGCTGCTCGGCCTGATGCGGCAACCGCATGGCCAGGTCACCCTGTCCGACGCCGGCGCTCACCTCGCGTTTCTGTGCGACGCGGGATTCGGCCTGCATCTGTTTGGCCACTGGGTACGCGAGCGCGCCGACCTGTCGCTCGAACAGGCGGTACACTGGGTAACCGCGCGGCCGGCGAAACTTTACCGGATCAAGGATCGCGGCCGGCTGGCGCCCGGCGCATGGGCCGATCTCATCCTGTTCGACCCCGGCACGGTCGGCCGGGGCGCGAAGCGCCGGGTATCGGACCTGCCCGGCGGCGCCAGCCGCGTCGATACGCCCGCAGTCGGCCTGCACGGCGTGTGGGTGAACGGCGTGCGGGTATGCAACGGCGACGGCGCGCTGCCGGCTGCCGGGCGGCCCGGCCGCATCCTGCGCGACTTCAGCGATTAGAAACGGCGCGGCGGGACGCTTCGCCGCGCCGGCGATGCCCCGGCTGTGGTTCAGAAGCCCTGCGAGAACAGATGCGGCCCCGGCTTGCTGATGAGGCCGTCGGCACGCCGCTCGATTTCTTCCAGCCCGGGGGCGTCGGCCCAGATCCAGTCGACCAGCGGACGCAGCGTGTCGACGTCCAGCTGCGGTTTCCACGCGAGCATCGTTGCGCCGGCATGGCAGCTGCCGTAGCAGCTCGAGCCGCGCGGCTCCCAGCGCCAACCGCTGGCATAGGTCAGCAGATACTCGATCTTGGCTTCGGGTGCGCTGGCACCTTCCGCCCGCGTCGCACCGTGATACATGCGGTGCACATCGAGCCAGGGCTGCGCTTTCTCGGCGACGAAGTAGTCGTGCACCACCGCCGCCTTGCGCAGGCGACCCGCATAGACCAGCCGCGCCCAGGACGGGCGCTCGCCGGGCCGGTGCAGGCCGTCGACGATACCGCCCTTGCGCGCAAGCCACAGTTTTCCGTCGGCGTCCCGGTAACCGAAATCTTCGAGCAACCGCAGCCGGTGGTCGTGCTCGATGTCCTCGACCAGTTCCACCGCGACGCGCCCGACAAAAGTGCCGGGTTCGCCGGCAACCGCGACGCACGCCGTCAGCGCCAGCACCATGCCCGCGCCGATCGCCGGTCGTCCTCGAGTCACTGCGGCATCGCTATACATGCAACCATTGTGGCGCCATTCGCGCGCACCGCCAATGTATGTCGCAGGGTTGCGGCCGCGTGCGACATTCGGAGCACGCTGTTCACCGGGTCACGGCGACCGGCGCGCACTTTCCGACGCCGCATGCGCGCGCCGGGAAGGCTGTTGCACGGTCGTCGACCCTTGCGCCGCGGGAGAAGATTGCTGCGGCGCGCCCTTTTCATCTGATCTGGAATCGGGACTTGTCCAGGGGCCCGTCACCGCGCCGGGAGCTTGCTGCACGGCGCCGGCTGATTACGCGACGCCGCGCTATCGGGCAAATAACCGGGCGGGATCCTCGAAGGCCTTGAACTCGAGTGCGTTGCCGCAGGGGTCGAGGAAGAACATGGTCGCCTGCTCGCCCGGCGCGCCCTTGAAGCGCACGTGCGGCTCGATCAGGAACTGGACGCCGGCGGACTTGAGCCGCGCGGCAAGCGCCTGCCAGTCGGCCATCGGCAGCACCACGCCGAAATGCCGCACCGGGACGTTGTCGCCGTCCACCCGGTTGGTGTCGCGGTGCCCCGTCTCCGGCGCCAGGTGGGCGACGATCTGGTGGCCGAAGAAATCGAAGTCCACCCACTCGTCGGACGAGCGCCCTTCCGCGCATTCCAGGAGCCCGCCATAGAAGGCGCGCGCCTTCTCCAGGCTGCTCACCGGGAACGCGAGGTGAAACGGCGGCATCGGCTGCATTCGGTCAACTCCCCTGCATCGGCGAAAAGCCGTGATTTTAGCGCCTCGGGCAGGCGCTGCCCCTGCCCCGCCAAAGGTTCGCGGCGCGCTGCCTCGACATTCGTCTGGCATGACACGCCGGCGCTAAGCGGACGACTGCGGCCTGCTCGCCGACACGCGCTGCGATACCATGCGGGTTTTCCGCGCCGCGTCGTCGGCCGTATGGCGCAGCGACACACACCAAGGAGGAGACCCCGCATGGCTACGCACAACAAGGTCGCGATCATTACCGGTGCCGGCAGCGGCATCGGAAAGGCGGTGACGCTTGCGTTTCTGAAGGACGGCTACCGCGTTGCGCTGGCCGGCCGGCGCGCCGATGCGCTGGAAGCCACCATCAAGGAGTCGGGCGTGAGCGCCGGGCAGGCGCTGGCAGTATCCACCGACGTGAGCGACCCCAAGTCGGTGCAGGCGCTGTTCGCGAAGACCAGGGAGAAATTCGGCCGCCTGGACGTGCTGTTCAACAATGCCGGCGTCAATGCGCCCGGCGTGCCTCTCGAAGAACTCACCTTCGAACAGTGGAAGAACGTGGTCGACATCAACCTGAGTGGCATGTTCCTGTGCATCCAGGAGGCTTTCCGCATCATGAAGGATCAGTCGCCACGCGGCGGCCGCATCATCAACAACGGCTCGATCTCGGCGCATGCGCCGCGCCCGAACTCCGCGCCCTACACCGCCACCAAGCATGGCGTCACCGGGCTGACCAAGTGCGCCTCGCTGGACGGCCGAAAGTACGACATCGCCTGCGGCCAGATCGACATCGGTAACGCCATGACCGAGCTGGCGGCGCGCATGGCCAAGGGCGTGCCGCAGGCCGACGGCTCGATCAAGCCGGAGGCGATGATGAACGTCTCGCAGGTGGCCGACGCAGTGCTGCACATGGCCAGCCTGCCGCTCGACGTGAACGTGCAGTTCATGACCATCATGGCGACCAAGATGCCGTTCGTCGGCCGCGGCTGAGCCGCCCGGCGGCGGGATCGCGGTGATACCCGCCGACTGGCTCTGGATTCCGGTCACCGTGGCGGCGGCGTTGGCGCAGACGCTGCGCAACGCCGCCCAGAAGAACTTGACCGCACGCCTCGGCACGCTGGGCGCGACGCTGGTGCGGTTTCTGTATGGCCTGCCCTTCGCAGCGCTGTGGCTGCTCGCAGTGCAGGGCTTCGAGCGCGCGCCGCTACCGCCGGCCGAGGCCGGCTTCGCCGGCTGGGTACTGCTGGGCGCGGTCAGCCAGATCGCCGGCACGGCGTTTCTGCTGCGCGCTATCGCCGAGCGGAACTTCACCCTCGGTATCGCCTACTCCAAGAGCGAGATCATCCAGGTGGCGGTATTCGGGCTCGCCTTTCTCGGCGATCCGTTGAGCCCGCTGTCGATCGCCGCGATGGTGACCGGCACCCTCGGCGTGTTGCTGCTCTCGCCTGCCGATCCGCACCGGCCATTGCGCTCGCTGCTTTACGGCATGCGCTCGCGCGCCGCGCTGCTCGGGCTGGCCTCGGGCGGCGGCTTCGCACTGTCGGCGGTCGGCTATCGCGGCGCCGCCCTGGCGCTGCCGGACGCATCTTTTCTGCTCGCCGCCGCCTGCACGCTGCTGGCGGCGCAGACGCTGCAGACCCTGCTGCTCGGCGGCTGGCTGCTGCTGCGAAGGCTGGCGGTGCTGCTCGAGGTGCTGCGCGCGTGGCGCGCTTCGCTGTTCGCCGGCCTGATGGGCGCCACCGCCTCGGCCGGCTGGTTCACCGCGGTCGCCATCGAGCCCGCCGCGCATGTGCGCACCCTGGGGCTCATCGAGCTGGTGTTCGCCTGGCTGCTGTCGCGCCGCCTCTACCGCGAACAACTCACCTCCCGCGAGTTCGCCGGCCTGCTGCTGCTGTGCCTCGGGCTGGTCTCGATCACGCTCACGCGCTGACGCGGCCCACCGCGGACTCTCAGGTTACTTCAGCGGCCGGAAGCGGATGCGCTTCGGCTTGGCGGCCTCCTCGCCGAGGCGCTTGACCTTGTCGGCCTCGTACTCGTGGTAGTTGCCCTCGAAGAAGGTCACCTGCGAGTCGCCCTCGAAAGCGAGAATATGGGTGGCGATACGGTCGAGAAACCAGCGGTCGTGCGAGATCACCATCACCGCGCCGGCGAATTCCAGCAATGCATCTTCCAGCGCCCGCAGCGTTTCGACGTCGAGGTCGTTCGAAGGCTCGTCCAGCAGCAGCATGTTGCCGCCGGCGATCAGCGTGGTGGCCAGGTGCAGGCGCCCGCGCTCGCCGCCCGACAGGTTGCCGACGATCTTCTGCTGGTCCGAGCCCTTGAAATTGAAACGGCCGAGGTAGGCGCGCGAAGGCATTTCGAACTTGCCCACGGTGAGAATGTCCTGCCCGCCGGAGACCGCCTCCCACACCGTTTTGTCTGCATCCAGTTCGTCGCGGCTCTGGTCGACGTAGGCAAGCTTCACCGTCGGCCCGGTTCTGATCTCGCCGCTGTCCGGCTTTTCCTTGCCGGTGATCATGCGGAACAGCGTCGACTTGCCGGCGCCGTTAGGGCCGATGATGCCGACGATCGCGCCGGGCGGCACCTTGAAGCTGAGCTTCTCGATCAGCAGCCGGTCGCCGTAGCCTTTCGACACGTCCTTGAACTCGATGACCTCGTTGCCCAGCCGCTCCGCGACCGGGATGAAGATCTCCTGCGTCTCGTTGCGCTTCTGGTACTCGAAGGAACTCATTTCCTCGAAGCGGGCTATGCGCGCCTTGCTCTTGGCCTGGCGCGCCTTCGGATTGGCGCGCACCCACTCGAGTTCCTTCTGCATGGTCTTGATGCGCGCCGACTCCTGCTTGGCTTCGGTTTCCAGGCGCTGTTCCTTCTGCTCGAGCCAGGACGAGTAATTCCCCTTCCAGGGAATGCCGTGGCCGCGGTCGAGCTCGAGAATCCACTCGGCAGCGTTGTCGAGAAAGTAGCGGTCGTGGGTGATCGCCACCACCGTGCCGGGAAACTTCTGCAGAAACTGTTCCAGCCACTCCACGCTCTCGGCGTCGAGATGGTTGGTCGGCTCGTCCAGCAGCAGCATGTCGGGCTTCGACAGCAGCAGACGGCACAGCGCCACCCGGCGCTTCTCGCCGCCCGAGAGCTGGCCCACGCCCGCATCCCACGGCGGCAGGCGCAGCGCGTCGGCGGCAATCTCCAGTTGCAGCTCGACGTCGGCGCCGGCAGCGGCGATAACCGCCTCGTATTTCGCCTGCTCTTCGGCCAGCTTGTCGAAGTCCGCGTCCGGCTCGGCATAGGCGGCATAGATTGCTTCCAGCTTCTGGCGCGCCTCGATGATCTCGCCGAGGCCTTCCTCCACGGTCTCGCGCACCTTCTTCGCGGGATCGAGCTGCGGCTCCTGCGGCAGATAGCCGATGCGAAGATTGGGCATCGGCACCGCCTCGCCGTCGTGATCCTTGTCTACGCCGGCCATGATCCTGAGCAGGCTGGACTTGCCGGACCCGTTCAGACCGAGTACGCCGATCTTGGCGCCGGGGAAGAAGGACAGCCAGATATCCTCGAGCACCTTGCGCCCGCCCGGATAGACCTTCGAGAGGCCCTTCATCACGTAGATGTACTGATAGGAAGCCATGGAATCCGTTGCCGTGCTGGTCGGTTGCCGCGGGCCCCGTCGCAGGGATCGCGCCGGGCCCGCGCGCGCCGCCGGACGCAGGCGCGTGCGGTCCGCCGAAGCGCAGAAACTGTCGGAAACTGCCCGGGCCGGGTTTGTAGCGGCGGCGCCT
>CALJLA010000087.1 GCA_937983055.1 uncultured Pseudomonadota bacterium | reverse complement strand
GCGGCAGTCGGGCCCGGGCGAGGTCGAGCAGTTTTTCCGCCTGGTCGACGCCGGTCAGGCGATGGCCGCGCGCGAGAACGTATTCGGCAATCGGGCGCCCGGTGCCGCAGCCGAGGTCGAGGATGTGCGAGGGCACGGCGAGCCCGTCGAGAAAAAGGTCCAGCCAGCGCTGCTCGGGTCCGTAGAACGCGTGGCGCGCTGCATCCCAGTCGGGCGCGATGGCGTTGTAGCTGTCCCGGTTGAGCCGGTGGCCGGTCTCCGGGTCGGGCACCGCCGGGGCAGGGCCGGGAGTCATGGCACGGTTGTGCGACAGCGCGTGCAACGATCAGGCGTTCACCGGCAGTCGCATGCAGGCGGGCGTCACACGCGTTGCTGGGCGCGCCGGTATCGCGCCAGCCAGCGGCCAATCAGCGCGCCGCCGGCGGCGCCGCCCAGCAGCACGCCGGCGAACACGAGCGCGATCCCCAGGGCGAGCCCTGCCGGCACGCCGGACATCGGCAGTCCAAAGTGCTCGAACAGATACTGACCCCACGCGCCGCCGAGCGTGCCGCCGACGACAAATGACAGCAGCAGGGCGGGGACGAGCGCGACCACACCGCCGGCCAGCGCCAGCCGCGCAATCGGCAGCACGTCAGTCGATCCGCCGACCAGCCGTTGCAGCAGCAGCCTGCCGCCGACATAGGACAGCGCTACGCCGCCCGCCAGGCCCAGCATGGTCGCGATCCAGATCGGGTTGAGCATGCGCGCGATGGCTGACGCCGCTATTTCACGTGCTGCACGACGCCCCGGTAGGGTTTGGTGCCGTAGATCTCCACCGTCAGTATGCCGGCCTTCGCCAGCGGCAGTTCCGACAGCAGGCGCCGGGCATGCGCCTCGTCTTCGCATTCCAGCACCAGCACGGCGCCCTTGCCGTCGGTGCGGCTGTAGACCTCGCGCACCGTTTCGTCGCGGATCATGCGCAGCACATGATCGGCCTCCGGCTGCAGCAGCTTTTCCAGCTGCTTCGGATCGGCGTCCGGATTGCGGGTTGCGATGGCGACCACTTTCATTCGAATCTCCTCCGTTGTGGATGTTGGGGTTCCGGGATTCCAGAGACAGCCTGCGCGCGGTGCCGTGAAAGCGCTTGCGCGCCTTGCGCATATGCACCTCATGCAGGCGATGCCTTCGATTATGCAATAGACCGGGCGCGCCCGACGCGGCGGCGGCAAACGCCCTTGCGCCGGGCAGGTCGCAGTGCCGCGGCTATTGATCGGGCCTGTCTCTGGGCGGAATCAGAGAGGCGCCCTTGAGGTCGACCGGCAAGACCTCGAACAGCAGATGGGTGTTCGGCGCGTCCGTCCGGTTGTTTACATGGTGGCTGATGTCGCCGGTTTCGAAGAAGAAATCGCCGGCCCGGTAATAGAACGTCTTGTGCGGCAGGATGTATTCCATCTCGCCCGCGGTCATCTGCCGGATACCGGGCCCGAGATGATTGTGGTGGCCCACATGCCCGCCCGGCGCGATGGTGATCTCGGTGATCCGCATCTTGTACTTGCCGGTCAGCTCGGGCAGGTGGCCGCCGTCGATCGGCGCTTCGAACAGAATTCTTGCCGTGACGCCCTGCGTCTCGACCTGCAGCCGTTCGGCGGCGCCGACGGCAAGCGCCGTACCCAGGCACGCGATGGCGATTGTCGTGCTGCGAAGGATCGTGTTCATGTAGTCCCCCTCATCGTTCAGTGCACGTTGACCCGACGCCGGGCAGTTGCGAAACCACCCGGGTCAGCGCGAGATCGGGGGAATTTCCATTTGCGTTACCGCTGCGTCGACGCGCTGCTGCAGGCCCGGCCGGACGTGGCCTACCGTGAAACAACCGGGTCGAACCATGCAAAGCTGCGGAGCGAATACACGCACCACAGCACTTTGAGCGGGCCGATCTGCGCGAAGGCATCGCCAGGCGGCGCAGTAATCTCGACTTCGATGGATTCCGCCGGACACCACTCGCCCACATGCGGAATCTGGATCAGCTGAATCGCGCCAGTGCCGGCGTCGCGCGTCAGTCCGTGCGCCATCCCGCTGCCTCGCAGGCAGGGTTCCGGCTTGAGCAGCATGTCGACGCGCACGAGCTGACGGCCTGCGGTCGTTCCCGTGGCAGTGACCCGCAGCCCGTCGCGTTCAACCCGGGTCGTGCCTTCTCGAGCCGGATACCCGAAGTGCCTTGCGACGGCGGTGGCGACGGCGACAGGGCTGTAGAGGCCGGACAGCATCCAGCGTCCCTTGTACCCGCTTGCGGAATCGAAACCGTCCAGATCGAGCGCCAGGAATGTACTGTCGAAATCGGGCAGACCATAAGCGCCGCTGCCCCTGTACATGACGATCTGGCCGCTTGCGCCTGCCGTCGCCGCAAGGCCGACCGGCGCGACTGGGCTTAGGCTCGCTTCGTCGTAGGCAATGCCGATCACCAAGGCCTCGGACCTGCCGACGAGGTAGGGCGGGGCCGGTATCTCTTCGGCACTGGCCAGGGATACAGTCGCCGCGAGCAGCAGGAGAGTAATCAGCAGCTGGATCGCGTGCGTGGGCTCAATCGGGGCAGCGTGCGCTGAAACAACCGAAATCGTCTTCGCCATGGCTGCTCTCCCCATGATGACGTGGGTATGCCGTGCTTCGAAACATTAGTCCCCGGCGAGCGATCTGGCAATGCCTGGGGGTGCGCTCTGATCGGCCGTCCGGAGCAGCGATCGCCTGTGCTGCCGACCGTGTTCAGGGATGGCGCCGCTGCTCCGTCGAATCAGGCGATTGCGGCGCCAGTCCGATCGCTGCGCGCGCCCGCGCGGCGAGCGCCTCGAACTCGCGGGAATCGACGCCGTGGCGGCTGGTGAGCGGCATCGGGCCGCTGGCAGTGAGCAGCACCGCCTGGTACTTCACCGTGCGCCCGCCCACGCGTTCATCGTCGAGTTCCGCCTGGCTGGCGACGCTCACGTCGCGGATGTCGGAGAACGGCAGTTCGCCGCGCCGCGCGCGGAAGAAGTTGCGCCGCTCCCAGCGCAGCATTCGATGACTTGCGTTGAACTCGAAGCGGCGGTCGTCGACGACCAGGCCGGGCAGGCACAGCACGGCGATGCCCAGCGCCGCCCAGCCGATCTCGCCCGCGGCCGTGCCCTCGCTCCACGCCCACCCCAGCGTCGCCACCGCGAGCGCGATGCAGGCGAGCGCGGCGGTGCGCAGAAAGCGAAAACTGTCGACTACGACCAGCGATCCGTCGGGCAGGCTGCGCAGCTCCACGATACGCTCCTCGCGCGTTACGGTTGCGCGGATTATTCGCGCCGGCGGCCGCGCCGGCAAGCGGGCGGCGTCGGCGCGCGCTTACGCCTTGAGCTTGCCGCCGAGGTAGCCGATCACGTCGTTCAGCGTGACCAGCCTGGCGTAGTCGGCCTCGGGGATGTCGACCTTGAGGCGGGTGTGCAGGGCGATGATGAAATTGAGCCAGTCCATCGAGTCGAGATCTACCTGGTCGCGCAGCGGTGTCGCCGGCTCGAGCGCTTCCGTGTCGACTTCCGGTGCGATGCGTGCAAGCTCCGCCAGCACCGCGCTGCGCAGATTGTCTGTCGTCATGTGCCTGCCTTTGCCAGGGTTTCGGGGTCCTGCAGAAGCGCGCGCAACCGCGTGAGGAACTGGGCGCCGCGGTGGCCGTCGCTCACCCGGTGGTCGGCCGACAGGCTCACGCGCACCGCCGGCACCACGCGGATCGCGCCGTGGTCGGCGATAACCTGCTCGCCGATGCGGCCGAAGCCCACCAGGGCGACCTGCGGCGGATAAATCACGCCGAAGACTTCGTCGCTGCCCTGTTCGCCTAGGTTGGTGACCGTCAGCGTCGGGTCGGACAGCTCCGAGCTGCGCAGGCTGCCGGCGCGGGCACGCTGCACCAGGTCGGACAGCGCGCGCATCAGGTCGGGCAGGTCGCGCTCGGCGGTATCGTGAATGGCGGGCGCGATCAGTCCGCCGCCGCGCAGCGAGATGGCCACGCCGACATGCACCGCGGGCGCGTAGGCGCCATCGCGATAGAAGCCGCTGATTTCCGGAAACCGCCGCGCCGCCACCGCCACCGCTTTCAGCAGCAGCGCCGCCATCAGCACCCGTTCGGTGACCGGACGGCCGGCATTGAAAGCGGTCAGCCAGTCCGAGGCGGCGGCCAGCGGAATGGTCTCCGCCAGGTAGTAATGCGGAATCTCGCGCTTGGCGCGCGCCATGGCCGCGGCAATGGTCTTGCGCATCTCGGCGGCGCGCGACTTCGCCGCAGCGGGGGCCATCGCGGCGGCCGACGCCGGCGCAGCGACGGGTGGCGCGGCTTCCGCGGTCGGCGCCGGCGCGCGTCCCCGCCACCGACCCGGCGCCGCGCTGCCGCTCGTGTCCCGCCACGCCGGCGGCGCCGTCGCCCAGCGACACGGCCCAGCCGGTGGCCTCGTCATCGAGGTCGGTGCCGCCGGTGTC
>CALJLA010000086.1 GCA_937983055.1 uncultured Pseudomonadota bacterium | reverse complement strand
GTACACCCGGTAGGCAATGCCGGCGGTGAAAAGCGCGTGCTCGAGGGACCGCGACTGCGCGTTCGAGCGATACAGCAGCGCCATGTCCGACAGCGCTACGCCTTCGCTTCGCAGGGCGCGTACCTCGTCGAGAATGTACGCCGCCTCCTCGATATCGGTCGACGCCTCGAACAGCCGCAGCGGCTCGCCCTTGCCTTCGGATGTCCACAGGTTCTTGCCCAGCCGCGAACGGTTGTGGCGGATGAGCGCGTTGGCGGCATCCAGGATGTTGCCGTGGCTGCGGTAATTCTGCTCGAGCTTGATCACTTTCTCGACCGCGAAGTCGCGCTCGAAGTCGAGCATGTTGCCGGTGCGCGCGCCGCGGAAGGCGTAGATCGACTGGTCGTCGTCGCCCACCGCGAAGATGGCGTTGCCGTCGCCGGCGAGCAGGCGCAGCCACAGGTACTGCAGCCGGTTGGTGTCCTGGAACTCGTCCACCAGGATGTGCCGGAAACGCGCCTGGTAGTGCCGGCGCAGCGTCTCGTTCTTCTGCAGCAGCTCGAAACAGCGCAGCAGCAGTTCGGCGAAATCGACCACGCCCTCGCGCTGGCACTGCGCGTCGTAGGCCTGATACACGTCGTTGAGCCGCCGGGAAAACTCGTCCAGCACCTCGACCTGCGGGGCGCGCAGGCCCTGCTCCTTGGCGGAGTTGATGAAGTACTGGGCCTGGCGCGGCGGATACTTCTCGTCGTCGACGCCCAGGCCCTTCATTACCCGCTTTATCACCGAGAGCTGGTCTGCGCTGTCGAGAATCTGGAAGGTCTGCGGCAGCCCGGCCTCGCGGTGGTGAGCCCGCAGGATGCGGTTGCACAGGCCGTGAAATGTCCCTACCCACATGCCGCGGGTATTGATCGGCAGCATGGCGGAGATGCGCGTCAGCATCTCGCGCGCCGCCTTGTTGGTAAAGGTGACCGCCAGAATCGACATCGGGCTCGTCTGCCCGGTGTGGATGAGCCAGGCGATGCGGGTGGTGAGCACCCGCGTCTTGCCGGAGCCGGCGCCGGCAAGCACCAGCGCGGACTGATGCGGCAGCGTGACGGCTTCGAGTTGCTCGGGATTCAGACCTTCGAGGATGGGCGACATGCGGCAGGGCGGCAACGGCAGGCCGCAATTATACGGGCGCCTCCTTCAGCCGTCTGCTGCGCTCCACCAGTTCGCGGATGCGCGGCGACAGAATCAGCTGCAGCGCGAGGTCGCTGCGGTCGCCCGGCACCACCAGCGTGTCCGGGCGCGACCGGAACGCCCCCTCGATGACTGTCTCGAGGCTGTCGATGTCGGCGCTGTCCAGGCTTGCAAAGCGGATCACCACGAAGCTTTCCTCCGGTGCCGGCACCTCGCAGGGCGCGAAGGGGTTCGACGTATCCACCGTCGGCACGCGCTGGAAATTGATGTGCGTGCGGGAGAACTGCGGCACGATGTACTGCACATAATCGTCCATGCGCCGCAGGATGGTGCGCTTGATCGACTCGATCGTGTAGCCGCGGATGCCCATGTCGCGGTGGATCTTCTGGATCCATTCCAGGTTCACGATCGGCGTCACGCCGATCAGCAGGTCGACATGCCTTGCCACGTCGACGCTGCCGGTCACGACGCCGCCATGCAGGCCCTCGTAGAACAGCAGGTCGGTGTGCTGCGGCAAGGGTTTCCATTGGGTGAAGGTGCCGGCCTTCTGGCCGTAGCGGGCCGCGCGCTCGTCGTTGTGAAGGTAAATGCGGGAGCGGCCGCTGCCCTGCTCGCCGTATTCGGCAAACAGCGCCTCCAGTTCCTCGAGCAGGTTCGCCTCCGGGCCGAAGTGGCTGATGCCGCGGCCGGCGGTCCGCTCCCAGGCCTCCACCAGTTTTTGCATGACATCGCGCTCGTACCTGTGAAAGCTGTCGCCCTCGATCATTGCCGCAATGATGCCTTCGCGCTCGAACAGCGCTTCGAAGGTGCGGCGCACGGTGGTGGTACCGGCGCCGGACGAGCCGGTCACTGCAATGATCGGATGCCGGGCGGACATGATTGCGGAAGGCTGGGATGACACGGCCGATTGGCCGCGTCCGATGGTACAACGAAACCGCGCCGGCAAATCCGGCCGCCGGGCAGGCCGCCGATCGCTCAGCGGCGCATCGGCTCAGGGGCCACGCCCGGATAGATCTCGCGCATGCGCGCGCCCAGGGCCTCCGCCTCTGCGCGGCTGGCGAAACCCTCGAGCCGCACGTGGTAGCGCTGCCCGCCCGCGACCGGTTTGGGGCGGATGCGGGCGGGATAGCCGTCGCGGCGCAGGCTGTCGTACAGGGCGAGCGCGTCGTCCTGGTTGTCGAAACGCGCGATCGACAGTGTCCAGCGGCCGCTGGTGGACAAAGACCCGCGATTGGGCTGAATCTCGGTTTGCTGCGCCCACTCGGTCAGCAGGTCCATCGGCACCGGCTGGATGCTGGGGGCTCCGGTCCGCGGTGCCTGGTAGAAGGTGAGCGCGTCGCGCATCGGCAGCGGCGCCGCGCCGCGCGGGGTCACCGTGATCTCGCCCTCGATCCGCACCACCACCCCGCGACCAGGAGCCGTCCGAAATGCGCCGTCGAGCACCCTGAGCGTGCCGCGCAGCAGCCGCTTTGCGCCGGCGGCAAGGTCGAGCGACTCGATGCGCAGGCGGGCATTCTCGCCCAGCTTCACTATGCTGCCATCCGCGAGCCGCAGGCGCGCCCGCGCGTTCACCCCGGTGACCACTTCGTCGCCGTTGCTGAGCGCCGCGCCGGCGCTGAGCGGCAGACGCAGGCCGTCGCGGTTGACCCAGGCCGGGCTTTGCACCGCCTCCACCGTCGCTTCGGCGGCGGCCGCTGGCGCCAGCGGCACCAGCGCGAGAATCAGCACGCACAGCCATCGGGCGGTTGTCATCAGGGCATCCTCGGGATCGTAAGTCGGGTGATATACGCAGGCCATCCGCCAGGCGGATTCGGGCGCGGCCGAAACGGGCGATATAATCCGCAGCTTTTCCAGTGTAGACGACGCCGAGATGGAAAGTCAGTACCACCCCGCGCAGATCGAGGCGCAGGTGCAGAAAGCCTGGACCGACAAGCAGGCCTTTCGTGCGGTCGAACGGGAGGGGCGGCCCAAGTACTACTGCCTGTCGATGTTCCCATACCCGTCCGGCAAGCTGCACATGGGTCACGTGCGCAACTACACCATCGGCGACGTGCTCACCCGTTATCACCGCATGAACGGCTACAACGTGCTGCAGCCGATGGGCTGGGACGCGTTCGGCCTGCCCGCCGAGAACGCCGCGATGCAGAACGGCGTGCCGCCGGCGAAGTGGACCTACGACAACATCGCCTACATGAAGCGGCAGCTGCAGTCGCTGGGCTTCGCCATCGACTGGTCGCGCGAGCTCGCCACCTGCAGCCCGCAGTACTACCGCTGGAACCAGTGGCTGTTCCTGCGCATGCTGGAAAAGGGCCTGGTGTACAAGACCACCGGCACGGTCAACTGGGACCCGGTCGACCAGACCGTGCTCGCCAACGAGCAGGTGATCGACGGCCGCGGCTGGCGCACCGGCGCGCTGGTGGAAAAGCGCGAGATCCCGATGTACTACATGCGCATCACCGCCTATGCGCAGGAACTGCTGGAGGCGCTCGATCGCCTGCCGGGCTGGCCCGAGCGGGTCAAGACCATGCAGGCCAACTGGATCGGCAAGAGCGAGGGGGTGAACATCGCTTTCCCGTACACGCTGGCGGGCGAGCGGCGGCTGCTCAAGGTGTTCACTACCCGCGCCGACACGCTGATGGGCACGACTTTCTGCGCGGTGGCGGCGGAGCATCCCCTGGCCGAGCATGCCGCGAAATCCAATCCGCAGCTGGCCGCCTTCGTCGAGGAATGCAAACACGGCAGCGTGATGGAGGCCGACCTCGCCACCATGGAAAAGAAGGGCATGCCGACCGGCCTGTTCGTCGAGCATCCGCTGACCGGCGAGAAGATCGAGGTGTGGGTCGGCAACTACGTGCTGATGAGCTACGGCGAAGGCGCGGTAATGGGGGTGCCGGCGCATGACGAGCGCGATTTCGCCTTCGCCGGAAAGTACGGCCTGAAGATCAAGCCGGTGATCGACGTCGAGGGCCGAGCGTATTCCACTGACGCCTGGCAGGCGTGGTACGCCGATTACGGGCGCTGCGTGAACTCCGGCAGATACGACGGGCTCGACTATGCGGCGGCGGTCGACGCCATTGCCGCCGACCTGAAGGCCAAGGGGCTGGGCGAGAAGCAGGTGCAGTGGCGACTGCGCGACTGGGGCATTTCCCGCCAGCGCTACTGGGGCACGCCGGTGCCGATCATCCATTGCCCGGGCTGCGGCGACGTGCCGGTGCCGGACAGGGATCTGCCGGTGGTGCTGCCGGAAGATTGCGTGCCGGACGGCTCCGGCAACCCGCTCAGGAAACGGCCGGATTTTCTCGACGCCGCCTGTCCGAAGTGCGGCGGCCGCGCCCAGCGCGAAACCGACACCATGGACACCTTCGTAGACTCGTCCTGGTATTTCCTGCGCTATGCCTGCGCCGACAACGATCGCGCAATGGTCGACGAGCGGGTGAAATACTGGCTGCCGGTGGACCAGTACATCGGCGGCATCGAGCATGCCATTCTTCACCTCTTGTATTCGCGGTTCTGGACCAAGGTGATGCGCGACCTCGGCCTGGTGGCGATCGACGAGCCGTTCGAGCGGCTGCTCACCCAGGGCATGGTGCTGAACGAGATCTTCTCGCGGAAAACCGAATCCGGGCGCGTGGTGTACTTCAACCCGGCCGACGTCGACATCCAGACCGACGAGCAGGGCCGCCGCGTGTCCGCGGTGCTGCGCGCCGACGGCCGGCCGGTGGAGTCCGAGGGCGTGCGCACGATGTCGAAGTCGAAGAACAACGGCGTCGACCCGCAGGCGCTGATCGACCAGTACGGCGCCGACACCGCGCGATTCTTCATGATGTTCACCAGCCCGCCGGAAGACACCCTGGCCTGGAACGACGACGGCGTGGAAGGCGCGTATCGATTCCTGCGCCGCCTGTGGAAATACGCCGCCGACCATCAGGCGGCGATTGCGTCGGCGGGCGCCGGCCGCGCGGACGCGCTGAAGCCGGCGCGCAGGGAACTGCACCTGCTGCTGAAGCAGGCCAACTTCGACTACCAGCGCCGGCAGTTCAACACCGTCGCCTCGGCCGGGATGAAGATGCTGAACCTGCTCGAGTCCGACGCGGTGCTGAATGCGCCCGCGCCGGCGCGCGCGGCGCTCCAGCGCGAAGGCATGGGCATCCTGCTGCGGGTGCTCTACCCGATCGTGCCGCACGCGACCCAGGCATTGTGGCGCGAGCTCGGCTTCGGCGAAGAACTGCTGGAGGCCGACTGGCCGGCAGTGGACGAGGCCGCCCTGGTGCAGGACGAGATCGAGCTCATGGTCCAGGTCAACGGCAAGCTGCGCGGCAGCATCCGGGTAGCGGCCGATGCCGATCGCAGCACCATCGAGCGCATCGCGCTGTCCAATTCGAACGTGCAGAGGCATATCGAGGGACAGCAGGTGAAGAAGACGGTGGTCGTGCCCGGCCGGCTCGTCAACGTGGTGGTGTGAGCATGCGTGCGCCGCTGGTCGGGCTGGTTCTGTTCGCCGCGGCGCTTGCCACGGGCGGCTGCGGCTTCCAGCTTCGCGGCCAGGCCGACCTGCCGTTCGAGAGCATCTACGTCGAGTCCGACGGCTTCTCGCTGTTCGCCGCCGAGTTGCGCCGCGCCATCCGCACCGGCAGCGAGGCCAAGGTGGTGGACGTGCCGCAGCACGCGCAGGTGCGCCTGCGCATCGTCAGCGAGCGCCAGGAAAAGCAGATCCTGTCGCTGTCGAGCGCCGGCAAGGTGCGTGAATTCCAGTTGCGCTACCGGGTGGCCTACCGGCTGACCAACCCCAAGGGCCAGGACCTGGTGCCGCCCTCGGAGATCACGCTCAACCGCGACCTGACCTACGACGACACCCAGGTGCTCGCCAAGGAGTCGGAAGAGCAGCTGCTCTTCGAAGACATGAAGGCCGATGCCGTGCAGCAGATGCTGCGCAGGCTGTCCACGCTGCGGCTGCCGGTCTGAGCCGGGTGGCTATAATCGCGCGCTCACACGCGAAAGACTGATCATGCCGGAAGGCAGCGTAGGCACCGTCGCCCCCCAGTTCATGCATTTCGACCAGCCGATCGCGCTGAAGAGCGGCGCGCGGCTGGCCGCCTACGACCTTGCCTACGAGACCTACGGTGAACTCAACCCTGCGCGCGACAACGCGATCCTGGTGTGTCATGCGCTCAATGCCTCGCATCACGTCGCCGGCGTCTATGCCGACGAGCCGAAGAACATCGGCTGGTGGGACAATCTCATCGGCCCCGGCAAGCCGGTGGATACCGACCGCTTCTTCGTGGTCGGCGTGAACAACCTCGGCGGCTGCCACGGCTCCACCGGCCCGGCCAGCGTCAACCCGGAGACGGGCCGACCCTATGGCGGCGATTTCCCGCTGGTGACGGTGGAAGACTGGGTGGAATGCCAGGCACGGCTCGCCAGCCGGCTCGGCATCGAGCGCTTCGCCGCGGTGATGGGCGGCAGCCTGGGCGCGATGCAGGCGCTGCAGTGGACCATCAGCCAGCCGCGGCGCGTGGCCAACGCTCTGGTCATCGCGGCGGCGCCGAAACTGTCGGCACAGAACATCGCGTTCAACGAGGTGGCGCGCCAGGCGATCACTTCCGACCCTGACTTTCACGGCGGGCATTTCTACCAGCACGGCGTGGTGCCGCGCCGGGGCCTGCGTATCGCGCGCATGATCGGCCACATCACCTATCTGTCGGACGACGCGATGGCGGAGAAATTCGGCCGCGCGCTGCGCGAAGGGGTGCTGAAGTTCAACTTCGACGTCGAGTTCCAGATCGAGTCGTACCTGCGCTACCAGGGCGACAAGTTCGCGGACCAGTTCGATGCCAATACCTATCTGCGCATCACCAAGGCACTCGACTACTTCGACCCGGCCGCCGACCACGGCGGCAGCCTGCGGGCATCGCTCGCCGGGGCGCAGGCGAACTACCTGGTGGTGTCCTTCACCTCCGACTGGCGCTTCTCGCCGGCGCGCTCGCGCGAGATCGTCAAGGCGCTGGTGGATAACCGGCTCAACGTCTGCTATGCCGAGATCGAGGCGCCGCATGGTCACGACGCCTTTCTCATGGACGATGCGCGCTATCACGACCTGATCCGCGCCTATCTGGAAAGGGCGCGCGCATGATGACGGCCGCCGGCCCTGCCGCCTCGCCGAAGCTCGCGGGACGCCGCGACTTCGAGGCGATCGGCCGCTGGATCAAGCCCGGCGCGCGGGTGCTCGACCTCGGCTGCGGCGACGGCTCGCTGCTGCGCTACCTGCGCGAGACGCGCGGTGCCCATGGCTACGGCATCGAGATCGACGACGCGAAAGTGCTGGCGAGT
This sequence comes from uncultured Pseudomonadota bacterium, assembly GCA_937983055.1. GTDB lineage: Bacteria > Pseudomonadota > Gammaproteobacteria > Burkholderiales > Eutrophovitaceae > CALJLA01. Next base: position 5,897 of record CALJLA010000086.1, on the reverse strand, counting down.
GTGCGCAACGGCGTCAACGTGCTGCAGGCCGACCTGGAGTCGGGCCTGTCCGGTTTCGACACCGACTCCTTCGATCATGTGGTGCTGTCGCTCACGCTGCAGGCGGTGCGCCACACCGAGCGCATCGTGCGCGAGATGGTGCGCGTCGGCCGCGAGGGTATCGTGACGTTTCCGAACTTTGGCTACTGGCGGCATCGCATGCAGATCTTCATGGGCCGCATGCCGGTGTCGAAGGAACTGCCGTACCAGTGGTACGACACGCCGAACATCCATCTTTTCACGATCGACGACTTCGAGATCTTCTGCGCCGGCCATTCGGTGCGCATTCTCGAGCGGGTGGTGCTGGGTGAGGACGGCTCGGAGGTGCGGTTCGCGCCGAACCTGCTGGGCGCGATCGCCGTTTACCGGTTCGACAACTTCGCCGCCGCCTGAATCGCGGTGCGCTGGCTGCGCGAGGCGAGCCAGGTGAGCAGCAGCACCGGGGTGCCGAGCAGCGCGGTGCCGACGAAGAAGGCTTCGTAGCCGAAGCTGTCGACTGCCCAGCCCGACCAGCCGGCGACGAATTTGGGCAGCAGCAGCATCACCGAGCTGAACAGCGCGTACTGGGTCGCGGAGTACGCCACGTTGGTCAGCCCCGACAGGTAGGCGATGAAGGCGGCGCTGGCGATGCCGGCGCTCAGGTTGTCCGCCGAGATCACCAGCACCAGCGCCCGGATGTCGTGCCCGTGCGTCGCCAGCCAGGCAAACAGCAGGTTGGTGAGCGGCGCGAGCGCCGCCCCGAGCAGCAGCACCCGCATCACGCCGAAGCGCAGCGTCAGCACGCCGCCGATCGCCGCGCCGGTCAGCGTCATGATCACGCCGTAGACCCCGGACACCGCGGCCACCTGCTCCTTGGTGAACCCCATGTCGTGATAGAACGGGTTGGACATGACGCCCAGCACGATGTCGGAGATGCGGTAGGTGCCGATCAGCGCCAGCAGCAGCGCCGCCTGCCAGCGGTAGCGCAGCACGAAATCCAGGAACGGGCTGACCACCGCCGAGTAGAACCAGGCGAGCAGGTCGGCGGCGCGGTCGGGCAGGTGATGGCGGTGCAGCCGCTCGGCCATGCGCTGCTCGCGCGAGGCGGTTTCCGCCGGCACCGCCACCGACGGCTCGCGCGAGAACAGCACCGTGACCATGCCCACCCCGATGCAGCAAGCCATGGCGAGATAGGCGATCAGCCACGGCGCGTGCTGGTAGGTCGCTTCGTCCGGATCGAACAGCGCGGCGATCCACAGCGCGCCGGCCGAAGCGGTGATCATCGCCGCGCGGTAGCCCACCTGGTAGGCCGCCGCCATCGCGCCCTGGCGCTCGGGCGGCGCCGACTCGATGCGGAAGGCGTCGAGCGCGATGTCCTGGGTGGCCGAGAAGAAAGCCACCAGCAGGGCGAACCCCACCAGGCGATGCAGATCCGTCGCGGGGTCGGTGAACGCCATGCCGGCGAGGCCGAGCGCGATGATCAGCTGCGCGGTGATCAGCCAGCTGCGCCGCCGCCCCATCAGGCGCGTGAGCAGCGGCAGCGGCAGGCGGTCGACCAGCGGCGCCCACACCCACTTGAAGCCGTAAGCGAGCCCGACCCAGCTCAGGAAACCGATAGTCGTGCGGTCGATGCCGGCTTCGCGCAGCCGGAAGGACAAGGTCCCGAGCAGCAGCAGCAGTGGCAGCCCGGCGGAGAACCCGAGCAGCAGCATGCGCGCGACGCGCGGCGAGAGGGAGCCGGTGGGGTCGGTATGCCAGCTGCGGTGCGCGGCGGGCTCGATCATCTGGCGCGCTCAGGGCGCATAATCGTAATCGATGGTCAGCGGCGCGTGGTCGGAGAAGCGCTGCGCCTTGTAGATGTCGGCGCGCCGGGCGGTGGCAGCGATTGACGGGGTGGCGATCTGGTAATCCAGGCGCCAGCCCACGTTCTTGGCCCAGGCCTGGCCGCGATTCGACCACCAGGTGTATTGCTCCGGCTCGGCGTTGAGCGTGCGGAACACGTCGACGTAGCCGAGCCTGTCGAATACGCCGGACAGCCACTCGCGCTCCTCCGGCAGGAAGCCGGAGTTCTTCTGGTTGGCGCGCCAGTTCTTCAGATCGATCGGCTTGTGGGCGACGTTCCAGTCGCCGCACAGGATCACGTCGCGGCCGCTGGCCGCCAGCCGGTGCAGCGGCGCGATCAGCCGCTCCATGAAGCTGAACTTGATGGCGAGCCGCTCCGGCGAACTCGATCCGGAGGGCACGTAGATCGACACCACCGACAGCTTGCCGAACTGCGCCTCGATGTATCGGCCCTCGGCGTCGATGTCGGCGATGCCCACGCCTTCCACGATGCGGTCCGGCTTGCGCCTGCAGTAGAGCCCGACGCCGCTGTAGCCGAGGCGCACGGCATGGTGGAAGAAGCCGGTATACCCGTCGGGATTGCGCACCGCGTCGGCCATCGCTTCGGCGTGCGCCTTGATCTCCTGCACGCATACCACGTCGGCACCGGAGGCATTCATCCAGCCGAGGAAACCTTTGTTGACGGCCGATCTTATGCCGTTTAGATTCAGCGAGACGATGCGAAGCACGCGATGAGTTCGGATTTCAGGCAGGAATTCATTCGTTTCGCCCTGGCGCAGCAGGTGCTGTGCTTCGGCGAATTCAAGACCAAGGCTGGCCGGCTTTCGCCTTACTTCTTCAACGCCGGCCAGTTCAACGACGGCGACTCGCTGCGACGGCTCGGGCAATTCTACGCGAAAGCGGTCATTGCATCGGGCGTGGACTTCGACATGCTGTTCGGACCGGCCTACAAGGGCATCCCGCTGGCGGCGGCGGGCGCAATCGCGCTGGCGGAAGCGGGGCGGCGCGTGCCTTTCGCCTTCAACCGCAAGGAGGCGAAGGACCACGGCGAAGGCGGCAGCACGGTCGGCGCGCCGCTCGCCGGACGGGTGCTGATCGTCGACGACGTCATCTCCGCGGGCACTTCGGTGCGCGAGTCGGTCGAGATCATCCGCGCCGCCGGCGCCCAGCCCTGCGGCGTGGTGATCGCGCTCGATCGCATGGAGCGCGGCCGCAGCGAACAGTCGGCGGTGCAGGAGGTGCGCAGCCAGTTCGGCATGCCGGTGATCAGCATCGCCACGCTCGACGATCTGATCGCCTTTCTGGAGTCGGAATCCCGGCTCGGCGAAGAGCTGGCCGCGGTGCGCCGCTACCGGGAACAGTACGGCGTCGTCCCGTAGCGCGCGCGGGCGCGTCAGCGCGCGAGCTTTTTCCTGAGAATCTCGTTTACCTGCGCGGGATTGGCCTTGCCGCGGCTGGCCTTCATCACTTGGCCGACCAGCGAGTTGAAGGCTTTCTCCTTGCCGGCGCGGTAGTCCGCGACCTGCTGGGCATTGCCGGCAAGCACCTCGTCGACCAGTTTTTCGATCGCACTGCTGTCGGAGATCTGCTTCAGGCCGCGCGCCTCGATGATCGCGTCGGCGCCGCCCTCGCCGTTCCACATCGCCTCGAACACTTCCTTCGCCAGCTTGGAGGACAGGGTGCCGTCGGCGATGCGCACGAGCAGCCCCGACAGCATCTCTGCGCTCACCGGCGAGGCTTCGATGCCGAGTTCGGCGCGGTTCAGCCGTGCGGCCAGCTCGCCGTTGATCCAGTTGGCGGCGAGCTTGGCCCCGGCGGCGGGGTCGGGTGCTTTCAGCGCCGCCAGCACATCCTCGAAGTAGCGGGCCGTCTCCCGGTCCGACGCGAGCAGGTTGGCGTCGTAGCCGCCCAGGCCGTAGTCGTCCTGATAGCGCTGCTTGAGCGCCTCGGGCAGTTCCGGCATCGCCGCGCGCACCGCGTCGAACCAGTCCTCGCCGATCGTGAGGGGCAACAGGTCCGGGTCGGGAAAATAGCGGTAATCGTGCGCATCTTCCTTGGTGCGCATGGCGCGCGTCTCGCCGGTATCGGGATCGAACAGCACCGTGGCCTGCTCGATCCGGCCGCCGTCTTCCAGCGTTTCGATCTGCCACTTCGCCTCGTACTCGATCGCCTGCTGCAGGAAGCGGAAGGAGTTGAGGTTCTTGATCTCGCGCCGGGTGCCGAAAGCGCTGTCGCCGCGGCGCCGGACCGACACGTTGGCGTCGCAGCGGAAGCTGCCTTCCTGCATATTGCCGTCGCAGATGCCGATCCAGCGCACCAGCGCATGCAGCGTTTTTGCGTACGCCACCGCCTCCTCCGCCGAGCGCAGGTCGGGCTCGCTCACGATCTCGAGCAGCGGGGTGCCGGCGCGGTTCAGGTCGATGCCCGACATCCCGTGGAAATCCTCATGCAGCGATTTGCCGGCGTCTTCCTCCAGGTGCGCACGGGTGAGCCGCACCGTCTTGTCGGCATCGCCGACGCGGATGGTGAGGCTGCCGCCCAAAACGATCGGGATCTCGTACTGGCTGATCTGATAGCCCTTGGGCAGATCGGGATAAAAGTAATTCTTGCGCGCGAAGATCGAGCGCCGCTGCACCGTGCCGCCAACGGCGATGCCGAAGCGGATCGCCCGCTCGACCGCGCCGCGGTTGAGCACCGGCAGCACCCCGGGCAGCGCCATGTCGACCGCGCAGGCCTGGGTGTTGGGCGCAGCGCCGAAGGCGGTCGAGGCTCCGGAAAAGATCTTCGACTGCGTCGAGAGCTGGGCGTGGGTTTCCAGCCCGATGACGATTTCCCAGTCCATGGTTGCGCGTTTTTATCTCAACACAGAGGCAACGAGGGCACAGAGGGCACTGAGGAAAAGCGAAAGTGCGATTCCATCACGAAGCGCGCACCATCCGTTGCCACGCCATCGTTTCCACGCCGCGCGGCAGCCGCCCCTTTTTCTTGATCCCTCTGTGTTCTCTGTGCCTCTGTGGTCAAAAAAACATCACTCAAATCCCGGCGGCACGCGCAGGTGCCAGTCGGTGGACTGCTGGTAACGGTGCGCCACGCCGAGAAGCTTCGCTTCCTCGAAATAATTCGCCATCAGCTGCAGGCCCACGGGGCGGCCCTTTGCGCCAAACCCGCAGGGAATGCTCATGCCGGGGATGCCGGCCAGGCTGCCGGGAATGGTGTAGAGGTCGGACAGATACATCGACACCGGGTCGGCCGCCTTTTCGCCGAAGTCGAAGGCGACCCCGGTGGTGACCGGGCCGGCGATCACGTCGCATTGCCGGAAAGCCTGCTGGAACTCGTCGGCGATCAGGCGGCGCACCTGCTGGGCCTTCAGGTAATAGGCATCGTAGTAGCCGTGCGAGAGCACGTAGGTGCCGATCAGGATGCGGCGCTTCGGCTCCGGGCCGAAGCCTTCGGCGCGGGTCTTCTTCATCATGTCGGTCAGGTCGCGGTACTGCCGGGCGCGGTGGCCGTAGCGCACGCCGTCGAATCGGCTCAGGTTCGACGAGCATTCCGCCGGGGCGATGACGTAATAGACCGGGATGCCGAGCCGCGCATTGGGCAGGGAGATGTCGACCAGCCGGGCACCGAGCTTCACATAGGTCTCGAGCGCGGCGCGGACCGCCTGCTCCACTTCGGGGGCCAGTCCGGCGCCGAAGAACTCGCCGGGCACGCCGATGCGCAGGCCCTCGAGATCGCCGTCCAGCTCGCGGGTGTAGTCCTCGCCCGGCCGATCGACGCTGGTCGAGTCCCGGGGGTCGAAGCCCAGCATCGCATTGAAGATCAGCGCGGCGTCCTCGGCCGAAGTGGTCATGATGCCGGCCTGGTCCAGGCTGGAGGCAAAGGCGATCATCCCCCAGCGCGAGGCGCGGCCGTAGGTTGGCTTGATGCCGGTGACGCCGGAAAAGGCCGCCGGCTCCCGGATCGAGCCGCCGGTGTCGGTCGCGCTGGCCGCCGGCGCGATGCGGGCGGCCACCGCGGCGGCCGAGCCGCCGGAACTG
>CALJLA010000085.1 GCA_937983055.1 uncultured Pseudomonadota bacterium | reverse complement strand
CCCTGCGCACGCTGCTGGACACCCGGCGCAAGCCGCCGCCCGGGCTGGCGCCGCCGGCGCCGCCACCGCCACCGCCTGCCCCGGTGGCCGCGCCTCAGCCCGCGCCCGAACCCGTCGTACCGGCAACCACCCCGCTGCCCGAGCCTGTACGGCCGCCGGCCCCGGCACCAAAGCTCGCCCTCAGGCTGGAAGCCGAACTCGACGTCGGGCGTCTCGGCGCCGGCGCGAATCGGCGCGCGGAGCTTCGTCGCCTGTACGCCGGCACGCCCGCTCCGTCGGCCGCGCCCGCCCCCGCACCCGCGCCTGCCCCCGCGCCCGGCCCGGCGGCGATCGTAACCGCCGAGGGCGAGGCGCTCGAACTCAAGGCTGCGCAGCTGCGCGAGCAGCAATCGCTGATCGACACCCAGATCGGCCGGCTGGAGCAGGCGGTCTCGTTGCTGACGCAGGCGGTACTGAAATCGGTGGAGGCGACGCCTCCGCCGTCACCCGCGCCTGCGCCGCCGCAGGTGCGCCCGCAGCCGCCGCAGATCGTGGTGCGCGAGCGGCTGCCGACCTGGTTCTGGCCGGCGCTCGCGGGTGCGGCACTGCTCGGCGGCGCGGTCACCTTCCTGCTGGCACGCCGCTCCTCCCGGGTGAGGTCGCTCGGCACCGACCACGAAGCGCGCATCGATCAGTTGCTGGCCGACGCACGCAGCGCCGCAGGCCCGCTGCTGATGCCGCCGCCTCCGCCGCCGATCCGCCCTGCCCCACCCGCACCAGTGCGCCCAGCGGCAGCGCCCGCCCGGCAGCAGCCGGCCGCGCCCGCAGCGATGCCCCAAGAGCCGACGTTCGAGGTGCCCTCGCTCGGCGAGGAATTGCCACCGAGTGGCGAGGCGGATATGGAGGCCGACAGCGGCGCGGCGCCCGCACCGGAAGTGTCGACCAACCTGCGTCAGGAGATGGCGATCGCGCTCGACAATACGCGCTCGATGTTTACCGACGTCGACCGTTTCATCGCGCTCGGCCGCACCCAGAATGCAATCAACCTGCTCGAGTTCCAGGTCCGGAAGGATCCGAAAGACCGCGACTCATGGGTCAAGCTGATGGCGGTCTACCAGCAGGAAAACATGGAATCCGAATTCGAGAAAGCGCATCGCGAGTTTTCGCGGCACTTCCCCGCCGGTTAAATCGCGCAAGCATGAAAGCGCGAGGCGCCAAACGCCAGGCTCTAGGCGCTAGGAAAGCAAATATTGAGCGCGCAACGCGCGCGCCATCACCTGATACCTGGCGCCTAGTGCCTGGTGCCTGTCTTTCCTAGTATCTGTTCGGATCCGCGAAATTGGCGAAGCGGGTGTACTCGCCCTGGAAGGTGAGCATCACCGTGCCGATCGGGCCGTTACGCTGCTTGCCGATGATGACCTCGGCGCGGCCGCGGTCGGGCGAATCGGGGTTGTAGACCTCGTCGCGGTAGATAAAGAGGATCAGGTCGGCATCCTGCTCGATGGCGCCGGACTCGCGCAGGTCCGACATCACCGGCCGCTTGTTCGGCCGTTGCTCGAGCGAGCGGTTGAGCTGCGACAGCGCGATGACCGGCACACTGAGCTCCTTCGCCAGCGCCTTCAGCGAGCGGGATATCTCCGAGATTTCGGTGGCGCGGTTTTCGCCGCTGGAGGTAGCCGACATCAGCTGGATGTAGTCGATCACGATCAGGCCAAGCTTGCCGTACTGCCGGTGCAAACGGCGCGCCCGCGCCCGCAGCTCCAGCGCATTGAGCGCCGCGGTTTCGTCGATATGGATGGGGGCTTCGTTGAGCTTGCCCACCGCGTCGGTCAGGCGTCGCCAGTCCTCGTCGGCCAGCCTTCCGGTGCGCAGCTTGTGCTGGTCGAGCTTGCCGACGGAGCCGAGCATGCGCATCACCAGCTGCGTGGCCGACATCTCCATCGAGAACACGCCCACCGGCAGCCCAGCGTCCAGCGCGACGAATTCCGCCATATTCAGCGACAGCGCGGTCTTGCCCATGCTGGGACGGCCGGCGACGATCACCAGGTCGCCGGGCTGCAGCCCCGATGTCATGCGATCGAGGTCGCTGAAACCGGTGGGCACGCCGGTCACTTCCGACGGGTTGTCCCGGTTGTAGAGCATGTCGATGCGCTCCACCACCTGGGTGAGCACCGGCTGCATGTCCTGGAAGCCCTGCCGGGTGCGCGCGCCCTCTTCGGAGATGGCGAAGATCTTCGACTCCGCCTCGTCCAGCAGCTGGGCCGGCTCGCGCCCCATCGGGCTGTAGCAGGAATCGGCGATGGTCGTGGCGACCTCGGCCAGCTTGCGCATGATGGCGCGCTCGCGCACGATCTCCGCGTAGCGACGGATGTTCACGCTGGACGGCGTGTTCTGCGACAGCGCGCCGATGTAGGCCAGCCCGCCCACCGATTCCAGCTCGCGGGTGCTTTCCAGGCTTTCCGACACCGTGATGGCGTCGGCCGGCCGGTTGGCTTCGATCAGCTTGGTGATGTGGCGATAGATCAGGCGGTGATCGGCGCGGTAGAAATCCGACTCGCCGATCAGGTCCGCGATGCGGTCCCAGGCGGTGTTCTCAAGCAGCAGGCCGCCCAGCACCGACTGCTCCGCCTCCACCGAGTGCGGCGGCAGCCGGATCAGGTCGACCGGCGCGTCCGGGACGCGTTGCAGGGATGACTGGGCCATGCGCCTTTCCCGTGTGAGTTATTCGAATCTCGTGCAGAGCCCGAAATGCTCCGCGAAGTGTAGTGAATCGACGGCTGCGGCGACAGGAAAATATGCGTGCGCTGAACTTCGGCGCGGAAGCCGCTGAGCGGAAATGAAAAGGGCCGCACTTGCGTGCGGCCCTTGCCATACAGCTGTCGCCGTTTGGCTACACCTGCTGCTCGCCGATCACCGACACGGTGATTTCCACTTCCACGTCGCCGTGCAGGTCAACGAATACCTGGTGGTCGCCGACCTGCTTCAGCGAGCCGTGCGGCATGCGCACCATTGATTTCGGTATGTCGTGGCCCAGGCCTTTCAGCGCCTCGACCACGTCATAGTTGGTGACCGAACCGAACAGCCGGCCGTCGACACCCGCCTTCTGGGTAATCTGCAGCGTAATGCCCTGCAGCTTCTCGGCGCGCGCCTGCGCTTCGCCCAGCACCTTCGCCTGCTGCGCTTCCAGTTCCGCGCGGCGCTTCTCGAACTCGGCCACGTTCGCCGGCGTGGCGCGCTTCGCCTTGCCCTGCGGGATCAGGTAGTTGCGCGCGAAGCCGTCCTTCACCTTGACGATGTCGCCAAGCTGGCCAAGGTTGTGGACTTTCTCCATCAAAATGATCTGCATGGCCGGTCTCTATCAGTGAATGTCGGTGTAATGCAGCAGCGCCAGGAAGCGCGCGCGCTTGATCGCCACCGACAGCTGGCGCTGGTAACGCGTCTTGGTGCCGGTGATGCGGGCGGGAATGATCTTGCCGTTCTCGTTGATGAAATCCTTCAGCAGTTCGACGTCCTTGTAGTCGATCCACTCGATCTTCTCCGCGGTGAAGCGGCAATACTTGCGGCGCTTGAACAGCGGCCGCGAGAAACTCTTTTTTTCCTTGCCCTTGGGTTTTCTGCCAAATGCCATGATCTAGCCTCGTATCAAACTGAATTCGTTCACGTGAAGCACCAGCGATCTCGATTGCCGGCTGCGTGCGGCGAGAAATCCCTCGATCTCGATCCGGGTTCCGGTCGCCAGCGGCTCAAGACGCCGCGCCACTTCGCCGATCGCCACGCACTGCGCCTCGAAGCTCACGTCCCGCGCACTGCCCGCTTCCATCTGGCTTGACTGGTGCGTCACGCTGAAGGCCAGCACTGCGGCGCCGGCCGGCGTGAGTCTGAGCGGTTCCTTGCGGGCGATCGTGGCGTCGAGCCGCAGCCGGTTGGCCACCGCCTCAGGCGGCCGCTCCGGCGGCCGGCTTCTCGGCCTCTGCGGCCGTGCCGACGATCTGCTTCGATTTTTCTTCCTTCATCATCGGCGACGCCTCGGTCACCGCGCCGGTCATGTTCACCGTCAGGTGGCGCAGCACCGCATCGTTGAATTTGAAGGCGTGCTCCAGTTCGTCCAGCGTCTTCTTGTCGCACTGGATGTTCATCAGCACGTAGTGCGCCTTGTGAACCTTCTGGATGGGATAGGCAAGCTGGCGCCGGCCCCAGTCTTCGAGCCGGTGGATCACGCCGCCGCCGGAGGTCACCATGCCGCGGTAGCGGTCGATCATTGCGGGCACCTGCTCGCTCTGATCGGGATGAACGATGAATACGATCTCGTAATGCCGCATCGAATAGCTCCTTGTGGGTAGTTCGCCCGCTGGCGGGCGGAAAGCCTCCCGGATGCGGACCCGGTGAGGCAAGGAAAGGCGCGGATTATACCGATATTGCCTGTCGGATCAAGGCAGTTTCCCTTGGACGTCGGCCACCCGGTCAGGCGAGGCAGAGCACCCCGCGGCGGATCTGGTCGCCAAGCTCCAGCGCCCGCGCGAGACCCGCGGCGCCGAAGCCGAACACCAGCGCACCGCTCACCGTGCGAAATACCGGCGCGCGCAGCACCCGGCCGGCGCGCCCGACCAGCAGCCCGGCGGCCAGCAGGTTGGGCAGGGTGCCCAGGCCGAAGGCCGCCATCAGCGACGCGCCCTGCCCGACGCTGCCCGAAAGCAGCGCCGTGGCCAGTACGCCGTACACCAGCCCGCAGGGAATCCAGCCCCACAGCAGCCCGACGCCGACGGCGCGCGGCAGCGTATCGGCCGGCAGCAGGCGCCGGGTGAGCGGCTGCAGCCGCGCCCACAGCCGGCGCCCCGGCGCCTCGAAGCGCGCCGCCAGCGACGACAGGCCGGCGAGATACAGGCCCAGCACCAGCAGCATGACGTTGGCGAGGATGTACAGACCGAGCTGAACCGGCAGCAGATCGGACAGCAGCAGCCCGAGCCCGCCGACCGAACCGGCTAGCGCGCCGGCCGCGGCATAGCTGGCGATACGCCCGCTGCTGTACGCAAGGTGCAGCCCCGCACGTGCCCCTTTGGCTTGCGAGGACAGCGCGCCGACGATCCCGCCGCACATGCCGGCGCAGTGGCCGCCGCCGAGCAGCCCCACCACGAACACTGCGGCCAGGCTGATCTCCGGCATCACATCACCCGCGAGTAGTTGGCTTTTCGCTCGCGGTCCTGCAGGTAGCGATCGAACACCATGCAGATGCGCCGCACCAGCAGCCGGCCGGCGGCAGTCACCACGATCCAGTCGTCATGCTCGAATTCGATCAGCCCGTCTTCGGCCAGCGGCTTGAGCGCCCCCAGCTCGGCGGCGAAATACTCGCGGAAGCTGATCAGGTAGGCGAGCTCGATCGCCTCCATCGACACCCGGAAATTGCAGATCAGTGCGCGAATCACCGCCCGCCGCACCAGGTCGTCCTGGGTCAGTTCGATGCCGCGCATCACCGGCAGCTGGCCCGCATCCAGGGACGCGTAGTATTCGTCCAGGTTCTTGCGGTTCTGGTAATAGGTCGGCCCGATCTGGCCGATCGCCGATACGCCGATGCCGAGCACATCGCAGTCGGGCAGCGCTGAGTAGCCCTGGAAATTGCGGTGCAGACGGCCGCGCCGCTGCGCCACCGCCAGGTCGTCGTCCGGGCGCGCGAAGTGGTCCATGCCAATATAGAGGTAGCCGGCACGGGTCAGCCGGCCGATCGCCAGCGTCAGGATCTGCAGTTTGGTTTCCGCCGACGGCAGGTCGGCTTCCGAAATGCGCTGCTGCGGCCTGAACATGCGCGGCAGGTGCGCGTAGCTGTACAGCGCAATGCGGTCCGGCGACAGGGCGATCACCCGGTCGAGCGTGGCATTGAAGCTGTCCAGGGTCTGCTTCGGCAGCCCGTAGATCAGATCGAGATTCACCGAGCGGAAACCGGCGGCGCGGGCCTGTTCGATCGCGCTGCGGGTGACCGCCTCGCTCTGCACCCGGTTGACCGCCTTCTGCACCTGCGGGTCGAAATCCTGCGGCCCCGTCGACCCGCGGTGGAGGCCACGCCCGGCACGAAAGCCGACCGTGCCGCGCTCGAGCCGGCGCGTATCGATCTCGATGGAGCACTCGCAGTTGTCCGCCGGCTCCAGAACCTGCTTCAGCCGTGCGGCGAGCGCCGACATTTCCTCGCGCGAAAGAAATGTCGGCGTGCCGCCACCCCAGTGCAACTGAGAGATGCGCCGCTCGTCGCCCAGAAGCCCGTCCAGCAGCCCAAGTTCGGCGTCGAGGTACTTGATATACTTTGATGACTTTGCGCGGTCGCGGGTCACCACCTTGTTGCAGCCGCAGTAAAGGCACAGCGTGTCGCAGAATGGCAGATGCACGTACACCGACAGCGGTTGCACGAAACCGCCGATGCTGCGCTTGTCGAGCCAGTGCCTGAAGTGCGGCTCGCCAAAGGCCTCGACGAAGCGGTCCGCGGTCGGATACGACGTGTATCGTGGCCCGCTCACGTCATGCTTACGGATCATGACCGGGTCGATGACCAGTTCCGAAGATGGATAGCTCATGTGCCTCGTGGCGATGTCGCAAGTTGCCGCCGATTGACGCGACTATGCCAGCCATGCGGATTGCCGGTTTGATACAAGTCAAGGGGTACCGGATGCGCGGGCGGGACCTTCGGTGAGCGACGCCGAACGCGTGTCGAACGCCCCGCCGGTCCGCCCCGTGTGGCGGCACCCATTGGTTCTGATCCTGGCCGCGGTGGTGCTGGCAGCGGTGGCCTCGCTCAACATCGCCGCCTTTTCCTTCGGCGAGCAGGCCCCCTGGCTGATCGGCGCCAGCCTGCTTTGCGACATGCTGCTGGTGGGCGCGGGCGTCGCGGTGGCGGTGCGCCAGGCGCTGCGCGCCGACGAGCAGACCCACCGCGCCGATCGTATTTCGGCGCAGGCGCGCGCGGCGCTGGCCGAAAGTTCCGCGCGCCTGGGCGCCATCGTCGACTCGGCGATGGACGCCATCATCACCGTCGACCAGACCCAGACCATCGTTCTGTTCAACCGTGCCGCCGAGCAGATGTTCCGCTGCCCTCGCGACCAGGCGATCGGCTCGCCGCTGGACCGCTTCATTCCCTCGCGCTTCCGCGCCGGCCACCGCAACCATATCGAAAGCTTCGGCCGCACCGGGGTCACCAACCGCCGCATGGGCGTGGCGAACCTGCTGTGGGCACTGCGCGCCAACGGCGAGGAATTTCCGATCGAGGCCTCTATTTCGCAGACCATCCAGGGCGATACCCGTTACTTCACCGTGATCCTGCGCGACGTCACCGGCCGCAAGCAGTACGAGGATGCGCTCAAGCGCCAGCAGTACGAGCTGCGCATGCTGTCGGCCCAGGTACAGGACGCGCGCGAGGAGGAAAAGACCCGCATCGCCCGCGAGCTGCACGATGAGCTCGGGCAGCTGCTCACGGCGCTCAAGATGGACATGGGCTGGCTGCGCCAGCGCCTGCCCGGCGGCGACGCCGCGCTCGCCGACAAGGCGGCGAAAATGACCGAAACGCTCGACCAGACGGTCACCTCGGTGCGTCGCATCGCCGCCGACCTGCGCCCGCTGATGCTCGACGATCTTGGCCTGTCCGACGCGGTGTCGTGGCTGGTCGAGGATTTCGGGCAGCGCAGCTCGGTGCGCTGCCAGCTCGACGCGCCGGAGGGCGACGCGCTCCACCGCCTCGACCGCAACGTGGCGAACACCGTGTACCGGGCGCTGCAGGAGTCCCTCACCAACATCGCGCGCCACGCCGACGCCGGTAACGCCTGGATCATGCTGGCGCTGGACAATGGCGCCATCCGTCTGGAAATCGAGGACGACGGGCGCGGCATCGCGCCCGAGGATCTGTCAAAGGCGCGCTCGGTCGGACTCAAGGGTATGCGCGAGCGGGGGCGCCACCTGGGCGGCGAGCTCGAGATCGCGCGCGCCCCGCGCGGCGGCACGCGGCTCAGCCTGCGCATTCCGGTGACCGCCCAGGAAGGATCGGAGACATGATCCGGCTGCTGCTGGCCGACGATCACCAGCTGGTGCGCGACGGATTGCGCCAGATTCTTTCGGGGGTGGCCGACATCCAGGTCGCCGGCGAGGCGGCCAGCGGCGACGAGGCGCTGGCGCTGGTCCGGGCGGGCGACTTCGACCTCGCGCTGCTCGACATGTCGATGCCCGGCCCTTCCGGCATCGAGTTGATCAAGCGCCTGAAGCAGGAAAAGCCCAAGCTGCGCATCCTGGTGCTGTCGATGCACGGCGAGCAGCAGTACGCCGCGCGCGCGCTCAAGGCCGGCGCCGCCGGCTATCTCACCAAGGACAGCGCCTCCGAGCAACTGGTCGGCGCCATCCGCAAGATCGCCGCAGGCGGCATGCACATCAGCGAAGCGGCGGCCGCCAGCCTGGTGGCCGGCGCGGGCGACAGCGACGCACCGCCCCACACGCTGCTGTCCGACCGCGAATACGAAGTGTTTCGCCTGCTGGCGCAGGGCCTGAGCCCCGGCGAGATCGCCGACAGGCTGCATCTTTCGGTCAAGACCGTCAGCACCCACAAGACGCACATCCAGGAAAAGATGAAGCTCGGCAGTACCGCCGAGCTGGTGCGCTACGCGCTGGAGAACGACCTGCTCGACGCCGCGCCCGGTGGCTGACCGGGTCAACGCCGGGTTAGGAATTTTCCGAGTGCCCGGCCTCCGCGCTTCCTAGGGCGCAAATCAGGCGGCGCCGATACCGGCGCCGTGCCGCGGCCGGCACACTGGGTGCCATGGACACGAACAACAACGCCTGTACCCAAACGCGCAAGTCCCTGCGCGTGTTCCTCGTCGAGGACTCCGAGTTGGTGCGCCAGCGGCTCGAAGAGCTGGTGGACTCCATCTCGGGCACCTGCCGGGTTGGATTCGCGGTGGGCGCCGACGAGGCTATCCGCAGCATTCTCGCCACCCATCCGGATGCGGTGGTACTCGACATCCGCCTGGCGGAGGGCAGCGGCTTCGACGTGCTGCGCGCCGTGCACGACGCAGCGCCGGACATCGCCGTGTTCATGCTGAGCAACTTCGCCAGCACACCGTACCGGCGGATGGCGCAGCGCCTCGGCGCCGCCGAGTTCTTCGACAAGACCACCGAGCTGGACCGGGTGCGCGACATGCTCGCCGAGCGCGCCCGCGTTCTGAACTGAAAGAAAAACGAAAGGAGCGAACATGCCTACCGCCAACGTCTCCCGTATTCCCCTTCGCGACGTTTCACGCATGGAGCACAGCGAGCCGGCCGCTTCCCGATTCGAAGTGAAGTGCTCGAGCTGCAATCTGCGCGAGCTGTGCCTGCCCGAAGGCCTTACGCCGGAAGAACTGAAGCTGGTGGAGCGCGTCGTCTACCTGCGCCGGCGCATCAAGCGCGGGGAGACCCTTTATTCCACCGGCGACGAGTTCAACGCCGTGTACGCCGTGCACAGCGGCTTTTTCAAGACCAGCGTCGTCGACAGCGAGGGCCGCGAGCAGGTCACCGGCTTTTCCATGGGCGGCGAGCTGCTCGGTCTGGAAGGCCTGGGTGCCGGCCGTTACAACGGCACCGCGGTGGCGCTGGAAGACAGCGAGGTGTGCGTCATGCCGTTCTCGCTGATCGAGGAGATCTCGCGCGAGGTGCGCAGCATGCAGCGCCATCTGCACTCCGTGCTGGCCCGCGAGATCGTGCGCGACCACGGGGTGATGATGCTGCTCGGGTCGATGTGCGCCGAGGAGCGCCTCGCCACCTTCCTGCTGAACCTGTCGCGGCGTTTCGTGCGCCGGGGCTACTCGCCCTCCGAGTTCCACCTGCGCATGACGCGCGAGGAAATCGGCAGTTACCTCGGCCTCAAGCTCGAGACGGTGAGCCGGCTGTTCTCCCGCTTCCAGGACGAGGGCTTGATCGAAGTGCAGCAGAAGCATGTGCGCATCATCGACATCGACGGCCTCAAGCGGGTTCTGAAAAGCCACTGAGGCGCCGGAAGCCGGCGGAAAAACAAAGGCCCCGGGAGAGAGCCCCCGGGGCCTTTGCCGTTGCCTGCCGGTCAGGCGGTGCGTGCTTCGCCGTTGCGTACGCCCGCCTTCTTGAGAAAGATGTCCATTGGGCAGAACCTCGTGAAGCCGCTCTGGAACAGGTTCGCGCCGACGAAGGCGGTGAACCACAGCCAGTAGCTCGACAGGTAGAACGGGCTGGCCGGCGCCCCAAGCGCCAGCGAAATCAGCACGAACGCGCCGGCGATGATGCGCACCATGCGGTTGACGGTCATGACAGCCTCCTTGATAGATCAGTGCGGCCATCATGAACATCGGCGCGCCAGCGGTCTGCGACTTTAGTCACTTTCCGGCACGGCCGACTGATCGACCGGCCGGGTGGGCACCGTTCGGCACGATCCCCTTATCGCGGCATTACGCTCGCCCTCCCCGCCACTTCACCGCGTAGTACAGCACCGGTATCACCACCAGCGTCAGCAGCGTCGACACGAACACGCCGAAGATCAGCGACACCGCCAGGCCGTTGAAGATCGGGTCGTCGAGAATGAAAAAGGCGCCGAGCATCGCCGCCAGGCCCGTCAGGACGATCGGCTTGGCACGGGTCGAGGCGGCGTCCACCACCGCGGTGTCCAGCGCCACGCCCTCGGCCAGCTTCTGGTCGACGAAATCCACCAGCAGGATCGAATTGCGCACGATGATGCCCGCGAGCGCGATCATGCCGATCATCGAGGTGGCGGTGAACTGCGCGCCAAGCAGCGCGTGGCCGGGCATCACCCCGATGAGGGTCAGCGGAATGGGCGCCATGATCACCAGCGGCGTCAGGTACGAGCGGAATTGCGCCACCACCAGCAGGTAGATCAGCACCAGCCCCACCGCGTAGGCGATGCCCATGTCGCGGAAGGTCTCGTAAGTCACCTGCCATTCGCCGTCCCACTTCAGGCTGTACTGGCGATAGCGGTCTTCCGGCTGGCTGATGAAATGCTCGGCGAGGCGTCCGCCTTGCGGCAGCGCCATGCCGGCGATGCGCGGACGCATGTCGAACATGCCGTATAGCGGGCTGTCGAGTTCGCCGGCCATGTCGCCGACGACGTACACCACCGGCAGCAGGTTCTTGTGGTGCACCGTCTTTTCCCGCTCCGATGGAACGGCCTGGGTCAGCTCGGACAGCGGCAGCCGCTCGCCGTCGGCCGCGCGCACGGTGAGCTTGAGCAGCTCGTCCAGGGTCGATTGCTTTTCCGGCGGCAGGGTCAGCCGCACCGGAATCTCGTAGCGCGCCTCGCCGCTGTGGATCGGGGTGACGTACTGCCCCGCCAGGCCCATGCGCATCGTCTCGACGATGTCGCGCGGCGCCACGCCGGCCAGCGCCGCCTTGTTCTGCTGCACCTTCATCGTGAGCTTGGGCGCGTTGTCGTCGACGCTGTCGTCGATGCCGACCAGGCCCGGCGTGCGCTCGAACGCCGCGCGCACCGCCTTCGCCACCGCCATCTGGCCGGCGTAATCCGGCCCGTAGATCTCCGCCACAATCGGCGACATCACCGGCGGGCCGGGCGGCACTTCCACCACCTTGACCTCGGCGCCGTGCCGCTGCGCGATGTCCTCCAGCGCCGGGCGCACCGCCTGGGCGATCTCGTGGCTCTGCCGCTCGCGCAGATGCTTGTCGACAAGATTCACCTGCAGGTCGCCCTGCTCCGGCTCCTCGCGCAGATAGTACTGGCGCACCAGGCCGTTGAAGTTGATCGGACTCGCCGCACCGGCGTAGGCCTGGTAGTCGGTCACTTCCGGCACGGTGGCGAGATAGGCGCCCATGTCGCGCAGCACGGCGGCGGTTCGCTCCAGCGGCGCGCCTGCCGGCAGGTCCACCACCACCTGGAATTCCGACTTGTTGTCGAAGGGCAGCATCTTCAGCACCACCAGCTTGACCGCCGCCAGCGATACCGCCGCCAGGATCGCCACCAGCACGCCGCCGAACAGCGCGTAGCGCGCGGCGCGTCCGCGCTCGCGCTTGAGAAACGGCGTGAGCAGCGCCTGAAACCCAGCCGCCAACCGGCGGTCGAGCCGCGACGACCCGGCTGAGTGGTGCGCATGGCCCAGCAGCCTGAGCGACAGCCAGGGCGTCACCACGAAGGCGATCGCCAGAGAGATCAGCATGCCGATCGAGGCGTTGATCGGAATAGGGCTCATGTACGGGCCCATCAGCCCGGTGACGAACGCCATCGGCAGCAGCGCCGCGATCACGGTCAGCGTCGCCAGGATGGTCGGGCCGCCGACTTCGTCGACCGCGCCGGGAATGGTGGCGGCCAGGGGCGGATTCGAGGTCTGGCCTCTGCGGTGAATATTCTGACTCCGGCCGGCCGCGTCCGCGTCCTTAACCCCGGCTTCGCCGGCGTTAGCCTGCGCCGAAACAGCCGTCGCCCCCGCAAGGCTGCGGCGGCGATGAATGTTTTCCACCACCACAATGGCATCATCGACCAGGATCCCGATCGAGAAGATCAGCGCGAACAGCGACACCCGGTTCAGCGTGAAGCCCCACGCCCACGAGGCGAACAACGTCGCCGCCAGGGTCAGCAGCACCGCCACGCCGACGATCACCGCTTCGCGCCGGCCCAGCGCGGCGAACACCAGCGCCACCACCGACGCGGTGGCGAACAGCAGCTTCTGGATCAGCTTCATCGCCTTGTCGTTGGCGGTCTGGCCATAGTTGCGGGTGACGGTGACCTCGACGCCGGCCGGCACGATCGTGCCCTTGAGCAGTTCCATGCGCCGGATCACGCGCTCGGCCACCTCCACCGCGTTCTCGCCCGGCTTCTTCGACACCGCCAGCGTCACCGCCGGAAACTCGCCGCGGGCGTCGACCGCCTTCTGCGCCGCCTGCGGCCCGGTGCCGAACCAGACGTAGCGCGACGGCAGGTCGGGCCCCTCGTCCACCCGTGCGACGTCGCTCACGAAAATCGGCCGTCCGTCGCTCACCCCCACCACCAGCGCGCGCACGTCGGCGGCGCTGGCGAGATAGGTACCGGTCTGCACCAGCAGTTCGCGGTTGTCGCGGGTGAGCCGCCCCGCCGGCTGCGACGCGTTCGCCACCTGCAGCGCGCCGGCCACGTCGAGCGCACTCACGCCGAAGGCATTCATCCGCTCCGGGTCCATCAGCACCCGCACCACGTGGCCCGGTCCGCCCAGCGTGTAGACATCGCGGGTGCCGCTCACCCGTTTCAGTTCGGTCTCGGTAGCGTGGGCAACGCGCTCGAGCTCAAAGGCGCCGCGCTGCGGGTCGGCGGTCCACAGCGTCAGGGTGACGATCGGCACGTCGTCGATGCCCATCGGCTTGACGATCGGCTGGCCCACCCCCAGTTCCGGCGACACCCAGTCGCTGCGCGACTGCAGGGTATCCATCAGCCGCACCACCGCGGTCTCGTGCGGCACCCCCACCTCGAACTGCGCCGTCAGCACCGCCATGCCGGGCTTCGACACCGAGTACACATCCTCGATGCCGGAAATGCGGGCGATGACCTGCTCCGCCGGCGCCGCCACCAGGTTCTCCACGTCGCGCGCCGATGCCCCGGGAAACGGGATGAACACGTTGGCCATGGTGACGTTGATCTGCGGCTCTTCCTCGCGCGGCGTTACCGCCACCGCGAAAAGCCCGAGCAGCAGCGCCACCAGCGCAATCAGCGGGGTGAGCTGCGACTGGAGGAAATACCCTGCGATGCGACCGGAGAGACCCATTCAGATTGACGCGCCGCGCTCAGGCCGGCGCTGTGCCGGCGACGTCCCGCATGCCATCCGCCGCTACTGCGGGCCGGGCATCGACTGCATGCCCGCCCTGACCGGATCGAGCGCGACCCGCTCGCCGGCCGACACGCCGGCGAGAATCTCGATGTCGCCCTGGCCGGCCGGTTCGCCGAGCCGCACCTGGCGCAGGCTGACGGCGCCGTCGCCGCCGACCACGTAGACACCCGCCATCTCGCTGCGGCGGACCACCGCGGATGCCGGCACCACCAGCTTTCTGGCACGGCCGACGGTGAAATACACCCGGGCAAACATGCCGGGGTAGACCTCGCGCAGGTTCTCCGGCAGATCGACCCGCACCCGGGTGGCATGGGTGCGCGGATCGGCGGCCGGCAGCACGGTGATGCCGCGCGCCTCGATCCAGCGGTTGAGCGACGGCACTTCCACCATCGCGCGCGGGCTGGCGCGCACCTCGGAAACCTTGTACTGCGGCACGCTGGCGATCACCCGCATGTCGCGCGGGTCGAAGCCGGTCATCAGCGGCTTGCCCGGCGTGGCCATCTCGCCCACCTCGACATGCCGCGCCGACACCACGCCGCTGTAAGGCGCGCTGACCACGGTGTAGCTTTGCGTGGTGGCCGCCTGCCGCTTGCCGGCGCGCGCGGCCTTGAGCTGCGCTTCGGCGACGTGGAACTCGGACTCGGCGCGGTCGAGCGCCGCCTGGCTGATGAACTTCTGCGCGGCCAGCTCGCGCGCCCGGGCCAATTCGCGCCGGGCGTTCTCGAAGGCGGCCTGCGCCTGCGCCACCTGCGCCTCGGAACCGGCCACCACCTGGCTCACCTCGGTCTCGTCGATGCGGATGATCACCTGGCCCTTCTTCACGAAGTCGCCGATGTCGTAGTTCACCTCGACCACGCGGCCGGTGACCTGCGCCGACACGGTGGACTGTTTCACCGCCTCGGTCACCGCGTCCGCCGCATAGGTGAGATCCACCTCGCGGTACTGCACCTCGGCGGTCGCCAGCGGCTCGGCGATGGCGAGCGATGCCGCGAGCAGCGCCCCGCAGGCCGCGAGGCATGGCGCGGGCCATGGCAACTGAAAATGACTGTTCATGGCAGCGATCATGCCGCCACGGTCGCCGGATTTCTGCGACCAAAGTCGCACAGGCGGCCTCAGGCCCGGCCGGAGGGTGCGCCGCCGGCCGGCCGGTTGATCTGCGCCGACGAGCGCTGCATAAAGCAGGTGAAGGCGCTGGAGGCGGCGCACACCGCCCAGAACACGAAGAAGCCCACCGAATACATCGCGGTCCGGCTCCAGCCAAGCGGCTCGCCGAAAACCATCAGGTCCATCGGATCGAACACGGTGAAGAACAGGCCCTCGGCAATGCCGCCGACGATGAACGACGGCCACAGGATGGCGATCAGCGACTGCGCTTTCATGAGGCGTTCGCGCCCGCCGCCGGCAGCGCCTCCAGCGTGAGCGGCTCGCCAACGCGCCAGCGGCGGCTGCTCAGCCGCCAGTGGCCCTCGGCATCTTCGAGCTGTACATGCCAGCGGCTCCCGGCGAGCGCCGGCGCCTTCGCCTGGTACCAGCCGCCGCTGACCTTTGCCAGCAGCAGCTCGCGGTCTTCGCCGGCGCGGGTGGGGTGCACGAAACGCACCACCAGCAGCGGCGGCGCATCCGCGCCGCTCAGCTCCACGCGCGCCAGCCCGTCGCGCAGCGACAGCCGCGCGCTGAGCCCGAGCTCGCCGGCACGCGACTCGCGCGCCAGCACCTGGTTGATCGCGAGGCCGCGCTTGTAGTAATCCTCGGCCACCAGGCTGTCCTGGTGCTTC
Organism: uncultured Pseudomonadota bacterium; assembly: GCA_937983055.1. Lineage (GTDB taxonomy): Bacteria > Pseudomonadota > Gammaproteobacteria > Burkholderiales > Eutrophovitaceae > CALJLA01. The sequence continues at coordinate 2,087 of CALJLA010000085.1, read as the reverse complement.
ACCGCGATCGCCAGCGTCACCAGGCCGGCAACGACGGCGCTCGCCGGCAGCGCAATCAGGATCCACGGCCACGGCTCGCGGTACCAGGGCTTCGTGGCGTGAGGCTTGAGCGGATTCGGCATCGGGGGTCGCTCCTTACTGAACGATGAACGTGGCCTTCTCGGTGACGACGATCTCCTGGCCGTCGAGCGAAGTGGCCTTCACGGTGAACACCACGGTGTTGGCGCCCGGACGGGCGTCGGCCCGCTCGGCGCTCAGCCGTACCGGGATGGTGCGGGCGCTGGCCGGGCCGATCGCGATCGGCTGCGGCTCGCCCTCCAGCGACAGGCCCTGAAGGCCGCTCGCCGAAATCTCGAAGCGGCGCGCGGTCTCGGACGTGTTCATCACCTGCAACCGGTACACGTTTTCCACCACCGGGTCGTCGGCGCGCGCGGTGGCGATGCGGTCGCGGATCACGTCGACTTTTACCGGGACGCGGTTGAGCAGCGTCAACCCGGAAACGAGAATGATCGCCCACAGCACCGCGGTGTAGACCAGCACCCGCGGCCGGAACACGCGCTTCACCATCTGCCGGGTGCTGTAGTGCTGCTTCAGCCCGTTCTCGGTGGCGTAGCGGATCAGCCCGCGCGGGTAGTTCATCTTGTCCATCACCTGGTTGCAGCCGTCGATGCAGGCGGCGCAGCCGATGCATTCGTACTGCAGCCCGTCGCGGATGTCGATGCCGGTCGGGCACACCTGCACGCAGATGCCGCAGTCCACGCAGTCGCCCAGCCCCTTCGCCTTTCGGTCGGCCGACTTCGAGCGCGCGCCGCGCGGCTCGCCGCGCCCGCCGTCGTAGGTGACGATCATGGTGTCCGGGTCGAACATCACGCTCTGGAAACGCGCGTACGGGCACATGTACTTGCACACCTGCTCGCGCATCCAGCCGGCGTTGCCGTAGGTGGCGAAGCCGTAGAACAGGATCCAGAACGTCTCCCACGGGCCGAGGCCGAAGCCCGCCACCTTGCCGGCCAGGGTGGTGATCGGCGTGAAGTAGCCGACGAAGGTGAAGCCGGTCCACAGCGACAGCGCGATCCAGGCGCCGTGCTTGGCCGCCTTCAACCCGACCTTGCGCGCGCCGACCGGCGACTGGTCGAGCTTGATGCGCTTCAGCCGCTCGCCCTCGATCACCCGCTCGATCCACATGAAGGTCTCGGTCCACACCGTCTGCGGGCAGGCGAAGCCGCACCACAGCCGCCCCGCCACCGCGGTGAACAGAAACAGCGAATACGCCGAGATGATCAGCAGCACCGTGAGATACACGATGTCCTGCGGCCAGAACACCAGCCCGAAGATGTAGAACTTGCGGTTGACCAGGTCGAACAGCACCGCCTGCCGGTCGTTCCAGACAAGCCACGGCAGGCCGTAGAACACGATCTGCGTGGCCCAGACGAAGAACCATCGCCACAGCGCGAACTTGCCGCCGACCGCGCGCGGATAGATCTTGCGGCGGATCTCGTAGAGCGCCTGCTCGACCGGCTCGGTGGCGGCGGCCAGGCGCGGCCTGGCGGCGGGTCCGCTCATCTTCGCCCCGGCAGCATCAGGCGCAGGGTGTTGTCGCGCAGCCAGTAATGGTGAAACAGCGCCGCCGCGGCGTGCAGGCCGATCAGGTAGTAGCCCACCGTGCCCATCGTCTCGTGCACTTCCTCGGCGAGGTCGGCCAGGCTTTCGTTTGCCGGCGCCAGCGCGGGCAGATGCAGACCGAAGAACGGAATGTCCTTGCCTTCGGCGCTCAGCGTGAGCCAGCCGGCGAGCGGCGCCAGGACCATCAGCAGATAAAGCGCCAGGTGCATCAGCTTGCCCGCCAGATGCTGCCAGCGCGGCGGCGCCGGCACCACCCGCGGCAGCGGCCGGAAGGCGATCAGCGCGATGCGCACCCACACAAGTGCCAGCACCGACAGCCCCAGCATGAAGTGCAGGCGCTTCAGCGCCTCGCGCGGATCGCTGCCTTTCGGGAACAGCTCGCGCAGCTCGATGCTGGCGTACACCGCCACCATCAGCAGCAGCATCAGCAAGTGCATCGCGATGGACAGCCCGCAGTAATGTTG
>CALJLA010000084.1 GCA_937983055.1 uncultured Pseudomonadota bacterium | reverse complement strand
AAGGAGGGCGACCGGTTCGTGCTGCACACCGAGGACAAGCGACCCCAGTCGATCGGCCGCATGTCCGCGTTCATGGGTAATGCCGGCGTGCTGATGCGAGCGTATGTCTATGCGCGAATGCTCGGCCGTTCGGGAATGGTGCGCGTATCCGAGTTCGCGACGCTCAACGCCAATTACCTGATGGCGAAACGGACCGGCGCCGGATTCGAGGTTGCCTATCCCCGCCGCCGGGCCAGCCATGAATTCATCGTCACCCTGAAGAAGCTGAAGGAGCGAACCGGGGTGACGGCCATGGATTTTGCGAAGCGGCTTCTCGACAAGGGCTTTCACGCGCCGACCACTTATTTTCCCCTGCTGGTGCCGGAGTGCCTGCTGATCGAGCCGACCGAAACCGAGTCTAAGGAAACGCTGGATGCGTTTGCCGCGGCAATGAAGGCAGTGCTGGACGAGTGCCACGCCGATCCGCAGACGGTGAAATCGGCACCGCATACGACGCCGGTACGGCGGCTGGATGATGTCAAGGCCGCGAGAGAACTCGACCTGAAATGGACACCCGCCCGGTAGAAAGCGCTCACAAGGGCAAGACCGGCCTGAGGAGAATCTGGAACGCCCTGTTCTATTCCTTCTCCGGACTGCGCGCGGCCTATCGACATGAGGACGCCTTTCGGCAGGAAGTCTGGCTTGCCCTGTTGCTCATTCCGTCAGCCCTGTTCATGCCGGCCTCCGGTATCGGCAAGGCGCTGATGATCGCGGCGGTGCTGCTGGTGCTCATCACCGAGCTGCTCAACTCCGCGGTGGAGGCCGCGGTAGACCGTATTTCGCTCGAGAACCATCAGCTCGCCAAGCGCGCCAAGGACATTGGCAGCGCGGCGGTACTCGTGTCGCTTGTCAACGTGGTGGCAGTGTGGGCGCTGGTGCTGTTCGGTTAGCGCTGTAACACCAACGTAATCTCGCTGCCATCAGGTCATCAAACAGGCCCGGCACAGTGCGGGCCGAATGAATAGCCCTGCCCTGGCCCATCAAGCGCCGCCGGCCTCTGGTTCGATCCTCCGCGTTGCAGTCGTAACCGAGACCTTTCCGCCGGAGGTAAACGGGGTAGCCATGACCATCGGGCGGCTGGTGGGCGGGCTGCTTGCCATGGGTCACCGGGTGCAGCTGGTGCGGCCGTGCCAGCATCCGGGCGAGACAGCGCGAGGCGTCGACGGCCTTGAGGAGCTGCTCGCGCCCGGAGTGCCGATTCCGCGCTACCCGGGACTGCGCGCCGGCCTCCCGTGCGGGCGGGCGCTCAAGGCGCTGTGGTTGGCGCGCCGGCCGGACGTGGTGCACATCGCCACCGAAGGACTGCTCGGCTGGTCGGCCCTGCGGGTGGCGAAAAAGCTCGGCCTGCCGGTGGCGACCGGGTTTCACACCAATTTCCACAGCTACAGCCGCCACTACGGACTGGGCATCCTCAGGCGGCCGATCACGGCCTACCTGCGCGACTTTCATAACGCCACGCGGGCGACCATGGTGCCGACTGCGTCGCTGAAGGCCGAGCTGGCGCAGCAGGGCTACCGCAATCTCCATGTCGTGGCCCGCGGTGTGGATACCCGGCTGTTCGATCCGGGCAAACGTGATCTGCGTCTGCGCGAACGCTGGCTTGCAACCGATTCGACCCGGGTGGCGCTGTACGTTGGCCGGCTGGCGCCCGAGAAGAATCTCGACCTGGTCGCGCGCGCGTTCGAGTCAATGCAGGCAGTGGATGCGGACCTTCGAATGGTGTGGGTAGGCGACGGTCCAGCGCGTGCGGCGCTGGCGCGACGCTATCCCTCGCATGTTTTCGTCGGCACGCGTACCGGCGGAGATCTTGCCGCGCACTATGCATCGGCCGACTGGTTCCTTTTCGGCAGCATGACCGAGACCTTCGGCAACGTGATCCTGGAAGCGATCGCAAGCGGTCTCGCGGTGCTCGCTTATGACTATGCAGCGGCGAGGGAGCACATGGTTTCCGGCCGGAGCGGGCCGCTCGCGCCGCTCGGCGACGAGGCGGCCTTTCTTGCGCTTGCGCGAACCCTGGTCGAGAAACGGTCTGCGGTAGTCGAAATGCGTAGCGCTGCGCGGGCCGCTGCCGAAAGCGTCGCGTGGCACAAGATCATTCAGGACTATCTCCGTGTCCTGCAACGCGTGATCGTCCAGGGTGAAGTCCACCGTGGCTAGGCCGTTTCCCATGATGGCCTGACGCGCCGCCGACGCGTGGCCGCGCCAGCGTGTCAACCGGGCAGTGCGCGTGGCCCCGGCTACCGACGGGGTTTCGGTTGATCGGCTGCGTCCTCTTGCGCGCGACGATGGTCGACGCAGTACTGATTCGCGGCTGGCGGACAATGTGGCCGATGAGCCATATGCGCCTTATCGGCGTTGCGGGCGCCTTTACGAATGGCTCTATTCAGGCGCCGCGCGGCCGCGCGAGTATCCGGCAAACGTCGACAGCGTTCGCGCCGGCACGCCGCTTGATCGATTCCGCGTCCCTTCCGGACGCACGCTGCATCCGGTGACGGCCCCCTTGGCGTTGACCGCTTACCATGCGCAGCCGGCCTGGCTCCCTGTGTCGTTCACGACGCGGACTGCGCTGTCTCGCGTGATGCTCGGTCTGCGTTACCCGAGCGCCGCGCTCGCCTGGAACGCGACCGGCCTGCCGCGCTTTGCCCCATTCTTGACGCGCGGGGACGCCCCGCCTAGGGCGTAGACTAAATTGCTGCGCCAAGCGCGCCCAAAGCGCGGGAATGTGCGTCGATTGAGGAATATCCCGCGACGAGCCCGCGCCGGCAGTCACGGCGGACCGCAGCAAATCGATGCGGTGGCCAACGTCGTTGCGAGACACTGCCGTCGACCGGGTCATGAATCGCGGATTAAGCGCGAAGGCTACCCGTCCCGGCGCGAGCTGCAGCCGGGGCGTAGCCGGATGACGACAGCTTGGAGAGTGCGGCGGGCCTCTGGTGCGGCCGAATCCGCAGTTCGAGCCTAGCAGTTTCAAAAAAATCATATACTTTGAGCGCAATTATCGTAAAATCTCTAGATCAAGTGATGTAAATCACTAGAAAAGCAAAGATTTAGCCTTTAGGCATTCAATCAGGGCGGGTCAGATGACCAAGGCGGCTTTCTGGAAGGCGGACTGGTTCCTTGGACTGGTCATTGCCCTTCTCATGTTGTTTGCAATCAACAGCACGCTGATTCAGAGCCTCGAGCGCACTGCCTACGACATCGGCGTGCGCGCCACCAGCCGCGCACCGTCCGATCGCGTTGCCGTCATCGCCATCGACGATCAGAGCATCGCCAACATCGGGCGCTGGCCATGGCCGCGCGATGTGCACGCGCAGATGATTGCCTTGCTGTCCGGTGCGGGCGCAAAGGCGGTCGGCTATGCCTCGTTTTTCTTCGAGCCGCAGATCGACCCGGGCCTGCAGCACATCAGCCGCCTGATCGATCTGTATCAGGCCTTGCCGGAGTCGGCGCAAGCGGAATCGGCGCAGATCGCCGCCGCGCTGGCCGAAGCGGAGGATGCGCTGAACACCGATCGCAAGCTGGCCGCGGCAACCCTGCAGTCAGGCGCGGTTGCGCTGCCGATGCTTTTTCAGCTCGGCGAACCGCGCGGCAATCCGGACCGTGCCCTGCCCGACTACGTCCAGCGCCACCAGTTGACCAATCTGGTCGACCGCGTCGGGGCGTCCGACAGCAACCTGTTCCCGGTGCCCGCGCAGGCGGCTGCCGTCCCGATCGATGAGATCGCGTCGGCTGCGGGTGCGATCGGCCATCTCAACGCCGCGCCCGATGTCGACGGCAGCATCCCTACCGAGCCGCTCGTCATTCGCTCCTCCGACCCGTTCTCTCCATCTTTCTCGATGATGCTCGCCGCCACCAGCCTGCATCTGAAGCCCCAGGACATCGAGGTGCGGCTGGGAGAAGGCGTTGCCCTGGGCCGGCTTGCCATCGGCACCGATCCGTATCTGCAGATGTATACCTACTTCTACCAGGGGTCGGACGGCCGCCCCGCTTTTCAGGTGGATTCGTTTTACGACGTGGCAAGCGGCCGCATTCCCGCAGCGAAGTACCGCGACAAGATCGTACTGATCGGCGCCACCGCCGCCGGCGTCGGCAGCTACCAGGTGACGCCGGTTTCGCCGGCCATGCCGCCGGTGGTGACGCTGGCACATTCGGTGTCGTCGATCCTCGAGGAGGATTTCTTCGTAGTGCCGACCTGGGGCCGCTGGGCGGAACTGGGGGTGTTCCTGCTGGTTGCGCTGTACTTGATCCTGGTGCTGCCGCGGTTGCGGGCCGGGTCGGCGGCTGCGGTTACAGGCGTACTTTTTGTGGCGCTGCTCGGCAGCCACTTTGCGCTCATGACCTCGCAGCTCATGTGGCTGCAGTTGATGGGTGCGGCAACGCTGTTGATTGTTGGGCATCTCGCCCTGGTGACCAAGCGCTTCATCGTCACCGAGCGGGGCAAAACCCGTTCCGACCTCGAGTCGGCCGAATCCAATCGTATGCTGGGCCTTGCGTTCCAGGGCCAGGGCCAGCTCGACATGGCATTCGACAAGTTCAAGAAAGTTCCTCTCGACGACCAGCTGATGGACAATCTCTACAATCTGGCACTGGACTTCGAGCGTAAGCGCCAGTTCAACAAGGCGCAGGCCGTCTACGACTACATGGCCGGCCACAACCCGAAGTTCCGTGACCTGGAGCAAAAGCGCACGCGCGCCAAGCAGATGTCCGAAACGGTCGTGCTGGGCAGCAGTGGCGCGCGCACGAATGCCAGCACCCTGGTGCTTGACAATGCGGCGGTAGAGAAGCCGATGCTCGGCCGCTATCAGGTCGAGCGCGAACTCGGCAAGGGGGCGATGGGCGTGGTGTACCTGGGGCGCGATCCCAAGATCGGCCGGGTCGTGGCGATCAAGACCATGGCGCTGTCGCAGGAGTTCGAGCCCGATGAACTGGAGGATGTCAAACAGCGTTTCTTCCGGGAAGCCGAGACAGCCGGCCGGCTCAACCACCCCAGCATCGTGACGATTTACGATGCTGGCGAGGAGCACGATCTCGCCTATATCGCGATGGAGTTCCTCAAGGGCAAGGATCTGGTGCCCTACGCCAAAGCCGGCAATACTTTGCCGTTGGCAAAGGCGCTGTCGATCGTGGAGCGCGTGGCCGAGGCGCTTGGCTACGCGCACCGGCAGGGAGTAGTGCATCGCGACGTCAAGCCTGCGAACATCATGTGGGATGCGGACGCCGATTCTGTAAAGGTGACCGATTTCGGCATTGCGCGGATCACGGATTCCTCCAAGACCAAGACCGGAATGGTCCTTGGCACGCCGTCTTACATGTCGCCGGAGCAGCTGGCTGGCAAGAAGATCGAGGGACCCTCGGACCTGTTCTCCCTGGGCGTGACCCTGTACCAGCTGGCCTGCGGCACGCTTCCCTTCCAGGGCGAGACGATGACCCAGCTGATGTACAAGATTGCCAACGAACCGCCGGTGGATATCCTGAGCATCAATTCATCGATCCCGGCCTGTCTGGTCGAGATTATCAACCGCGCCCTGGCCAAGGATGTGGCGCAGCGTTTCCGGTCGGGCGAAGAAATGGCGCAAGCTATTCGCGAGTGCTCCGCGGCGCTGGGCGCCGTGGACCTGGCGCTGTAGCACGAAGAGCAGCAAGGGCATGGATCTTTCTACTGCAATCGAGATAGCAAAAGCCACTCACACTGGAATGGTGCGATCCCATAACGAGGACAGCATCGCGCTCGAACCGGAGATCGGGCTCGCGGTACTGGCCGACGGCATGGGCGGATACAACGCCGGAGAGGTGGCGAGCGGAATCGCTACCGCGCTGATCGCAAACGAGACCAAGGAGGCCATCAGCCGGCTCGACCCGCACACGGTGGACCGTGCAACCGGCCGCATGCTTGCGACTCGGCTGATGGCGGAGATAATTTCGAGAGCGAATGCGTCGATCTACCAATCCGCCAATTCACAGCCGCAGTACGCGGGGATGGGCACCACCCTGGTTGCCGCCCTGTTCTGCGACAACCGGGTGACGGTCTCTCACATCGGCGACTCGCGCTGCTATCGGCTTCGCGATCAGCAGCTGGAACAGATTACCCGGGACCACTCGCTTCTTCAGGAGCAGATCGACAGCGGCCTGCTGACCCGCGAGGCCGCTCGCCGCTCGCAGAACAAGAACCTGGTCACGCGGGCCCTCGGCATCGAGCCGGAGGTCGAGCCGGAAATCCACACCTACGAGGCCCAAGAAGGCGACATTTACCTCCTGTGCTCGGACGGCCTTAACGACATGGTCGAAGACGCGGACATCGAGTTGACGCTCACGTCGTTGTCGGCCAACCTGCCGCTGGCTGCGGAGCAGCTGGTGCAGATGGCTAACGATGCCGGCGGGCGCGATAATATTTCGGTCATTCTGATCAAGATCAGGAAGGCGTTCCCCGCCGAAGAAGGTTGGGTTTCGCGGGTCCTTTCCTGGTTCAAATAGCGCTCGGGGATGATGCAATGGCGAAGCGGACACTCAGTCTGGACGGTCAGGTGATTCGGGAGTACGAGATCAACAAGGAGCGCATGACGATTGGCCGCAAGCCGCACAACGACATCCAGATCGACAATCTGGCGGTCAGCGGCGAGCACGCCACCATCATGACAATTCTCAACGACTCGTTTCTAGAGGACCTTGGCAGCACGAACGGCACCCTGGTCAACGGCCAGCCGATCAAGAAGCATTTTCTCCAGAACTCCGACGTCATCGAGATCGGAAAGTACAAGCTCAAGTACCTGAACGACCAGCCCGCGAAGGCCGGGCAGACGGAGTTCGAAAAGACCATGGTCTTGCGCAGCGCGCCGTCCGGCGGGGCACCCAAGCCCAAGGGGCCGGGTGATACCCAGACCACCACGACCAACATTCAGGCCCAAGCCACGCACACGCGTCCGGGTATTCCCTCCGGAGATCGGCCGGCGACTTTGCCGCCGAAGACAGTACCATCGGTGCCCGCGGCGGCGCCAGCTGGCGCCGCCCCAGCCGCTGCCGCGCCGTCCCCCGCAGCTCCGTCGGCACCGGCGGCAGCGGGCGCCACCCCTGGGGGCGCGGGCGTGATTCAGATTCTGTCGGGCCCAAATGCCGGCAGGGAGTTGCCGTTGAGCAAACCGCTGACGACGGTCGGCAAGCCCGGCGTTCAGGTCGCGGTCATTGCGAAGCGTCCGCAGGGATATTTCATCACCCACGTCGAGGGAGCCAGCTTCCCGGTGGTCAACGGCAAGGCGCTCGATGCTCAGGCGCGACAGCTCGAGGATCATGACGTAATCGAGCTGGCAGGCGTCAAGATGGAGTTCTACCTGAAGTCCTGAAGTTCGTGCCGCAAACCGAACGCCGGCGGCGCGATGGCGATTCAAGGCACCATAGGGAGGCGCAGTGAAAAAGCACCTGGTGCGCATCGCGCTCGGCGTAGCCGTCGTGCTGTTGTTCGTGCTCAATGCCACCGGGCACCTTCGTATTCCCCTGATCGAACGCCTCGAGCTGATCGCCTATGACGCCCGCCTGCGGCTAACGATGCCGGAGGATGTAGACGACCGCATCGTGATCGTGGATGTCGACGAGCGCAGCCTGGCCGCGGAAGGACGCTGGCCATGGCGCCGCGACAAGCTTGGATTGCTGCTAGACCAGCTATTCGTCCACTATGGCGCGGGTATCGTCGGATTCGACGTGGTGTTCGCGGAAAAGGATGCGAGTTCCGGCCTTGCGGTCCTGCGCGAGCTCGGCGAAACCGAGCTCCGCGGCAATGCACAGTTCCAGCAGGTGCTGAATCAGGTCGCACCGAAGCTCGAGTTCGATCGGGTGTTCGCGGAGAAGCTCAGGAACCGGCTTACCGTTCTCGGCTATTACTTCACGAACGTCGAGGGGCCCGACGGTCGGGGCCAGACTTCCGGAGTGCTGCCGCCGCCGGTGCTGGCCGCGGGCACATTCACCGGCAAGAACATCGCGTTCAGGCGCTGGAAGGGCTATGGCGCAAACCTCGCCGAATTCCAGTCGGCGGCGGCTAGCGCCGGCCACTTCAACCCGCTCACCGATGCGGACGGGATTCACCGGCGTGTGCCGATGCTGGTTGAGTACGACGGCGCCTACTTCGAATCGTTGTCTCTGGCGATGGTACGGCTTGGGCTGGGCTCGCCTGCGGTCGTGCCGGGATTTCCGGGCGAGTCGGTCTGGAACCGAAAATACGGCGGGCTCGAATGGCTGGATGTGGGCCCGTTTCGAATCCCCGTGGATGCGGAGGTAGCGGTGCTGGTGCCGTACCGGGGGAGCGGGCGAAACTTCACCTATGTGTCGGCGACCGACGTGCTGCAGGGCGTCTTGCCCGCCGGGTCGCTCAAGGATCGCATTGTGTTGGTGGGGACTACAGCGCCCGGCCTTTTTGACCTGCGTGCAACGCCGGTCGCCAGCGTCTATCCGGGCGTCGAGATTCACGCCAACCTGATTGCCGGCATTCTGGACGGCAACATCAAGCAGCGCCCGGCGTACGTGCTTGGCGCGGAGGTGCTGCTGCTGCTGCTGTCGGGCCTCTCGCTGGCGGTGCTGATGCCGCTGGTCAATCCGCTGCGGGCGACACTGATCACCGTGCTGCTGCTGGGCGCCGTTCTGGCGATCAACGTCTGGGTATGGGAGGCGGGCAACCTGGTGCTGCCGCTCGCTTCGGGGCTGCTGATGATCGGAGTGCTGTTCGCGCTCAACATGTCCTACGGTTTCTTCGTCGAGTCGCGGGCCAAGCGCCAGATCACGGGCCGTTTTGGCCAGTATGTGCCGCCAGAACTGGTCGACGAGATGGCCCAGCACCCGGCGGATTTCTCTATGGAGGGGGAGAGCCGGGAAATGTCGGTGCTGTTCACCGACGTGCGCGGGTTCACTACCATCTCCGAAGGGCTTGAGCCGAAGGACCTGTCCCGGCTTATGAATGAGTTTCTGACGCCGTTGACACGGGTGATTCACCGCCACCGCGGCACCATCGACAAGTACATGGGCGACTGCATCATGGCGTTCTGGGGGGCGCCGGTCCATGATCCCGAGCATGCACGCAACGCCGTGCTTGCCGGGCTGGAGATGCACCGGGTTCTGAGCAGCCTGGCCCCTGAATTCCAGTCGAGAGGCTGGCCGGAAATCCGCATCGGGGTGGGCGTCAACACCGGCCGCATGAGCGTGGGCAACATGGGTTCCGAGATCCGTGTTGCCTATACCGTGATGGGGGATGCCGTGAATCTTGCTTCCCGGCTCGAGGGCGTAACCAAGCAGTACGGGGTGGGCATGATTGTCGGTGAGAATACGCGCGCATTGGTAAAGGACATGGTCTTCAGGGAGCTGGACCGGGTGAAGGTGAAGGGCAAGGACGAGCCGGTCACGATTTATGAGCCACTGGGCCCGCACGGCGAAATTGCCAGCAACGTCGCCGACGAACTGAAGCTGTGGGACAGGGCACTGCGCCTGTATCGCGCGAGGGAATGGGACATGGCAGAACTGCAGCTCATCAATCTGCAGAAAGCGCATCCGTCGCGGGCGCTTTACGCGCTGTACATCGGCCGCATTGCGCATTATCGTCAGGAACCGCCCGGGCCGGAGTGGGACGGGGCATTCCGATTCGATACGAAATAGCCCATGCAAGTCAGGATCCTAGGTTGCAGCGGCGGCATCGGAGGCAATCTGCGAACGACTTCGATGCTGGTCGATCAGGACGTGTTGATAGACGCGGGGACCGGCGTTGCCGACCTGACCCTGTCCGAACTCGAGCTGATCGATCATGTCTTCCTGACGCACTCGCACCTGGATCATGTTGCCTGCCTGCCGTTGATCGTGGACACCGTAGGCCCCATGCGCCGGCGTCCGCTGACCGTTCACTGCACCTCGGCAACCCGCAAGATACTGTGCGACCATGTCTTCAACTGGGCGATTTGGCCCGACTTTGGCCAGATCCCGAGCCAGACGGCGCCCTACCTGGTATGGGACGAAATCGAGGTCGAGAAGACAACGGACATCGACGGCAGGCGTTTCACTGCGCTGCCAGCCAATCACACCGTTCCGGCGGTGGGCTACTGGCTGGACAGCGGGCAGGCGAGCCTGGTGTATACCGGCGATACCACGTCCAACGACCGATTGTGGATCGCGGTGAACCGCATTCAGAATCTGCGTTATTTGATCATCGAAACCGCTTTTCCAAACACGGAAAAGCAGCTTGCAATCGAGTCGAAGCATCTGTGCCCGAGCCTGCTCGCCGCCGAGCTGGGCAAGCTCAATCAGCCGGCCCGGATCTTCGTTACCCATCTGAAGCCGGGGGCGGGTACGCAGACCATGGCGGAGGTCGAGGAAGATGCGTACGACTTCAGCCCGCGCATGCTGGCGAACGGCCAGGTGTTCAGGTTCTGAACGTGCTGGTGAGACATGCAATTTCGGCCACCGCGTGTGAACAGGCGACGCCGGGCCGGTCGCCGACGATGTTGCGAGGATAGATCATGAGTTCCGTGTTTGAAGCCAAGCCGCAGGCCGGCCAGAACCTGGCCGAGATGTCGCACAAGCTGGAGTTTCAGCGAAAGCTCCAGTCGGTCACAAACAAGATCCATGCGACCAGCAACATCGACGAGATCATGCTCGAACTGTCGCAGGATATCTGCGCATTGTTCGGGGCTGACCGGCTGACGATCTATGTCATGGCCGAAGACAGGAACGCCATCGTCTCAAAGGTCAAGACCGGACTCGCCTCCTTCAAGGACCTCAAGCTGCCGATCAACGAGCAGAGTATCGCCGGCTACGTCGCGCTGACGCGCAAGATCATCAACTTGAAGGATGTCTACGACGAGAACGAACTTCGGTCATACAGCCCGCAATTGCGTTTTCTGAAGGAAGTCGACCGCCGCACGGGGTACCGGACCAAGCACATGCTGGTCGGCCCGGTGATGGAGGAAGCCAACGGCGATCTGATCGGCGTTGTCCAGCTGATCAATTCGAAAACCGGCCAGCCGTTCTCGCCCCTGATGGAGGAAGGCCTCACCCATCTTTGCGAGACCATGGGCATCGCGCTCAAACAACGAAGCCGGCCGGCGGCGATGCTGCGGGGCAAGTACGACGCGCTGGTCACTGACGCGGTGCTGTCGACCGAAGAGATGGAGCTTGCAACCCGTTCCGCGCGGCGCAAAAACCTCGACATCGAAGATGTGCTGCTCGACGAGTTCCAGGTCAAGCCGCCGTCCATCGGCGAGGCGCTGGCGAAGTTCTTCGGGGTGCCGTACGAGCCGTTCAAGCCGGATCGCATCAAGCCGATGGATCTTCTTAAGAATCTCAAACGCGACTTCGTCGAAAGCAGCCACTGGGTTCCAATCGAGGACAGCAAGGAAGGTCTGCTCGTGCTGACCACCGATCCCGAGCGGGTGCGCGCGTCGAAGGTGGTGGGGAACATCTTTCCCAAACACAAGATCGTCTTTCGCGTCTGCACCAAGCGCGAGTTCGTCGCCACGCTCGATCAGCTTTTCTGGTTCGAGGCTGTCGTCATGTCCTCTGTCGGCTACCTTCTTTCCGGCATGGGCGACGAGTCCGACGAGGAAGGAGGCGCCGCCGACGATGTGTCGTTGGCTCAGGACAATGAACTCGTCAAGCTGGTGAACAAGATCATCATCGACGCCTACCACCAGGGCGCGTCGGATATCCATGTGGAGCCGAGTCCTGGCAAGGGCAAGATGGAGATCCGCTTTCGCAAGGACGGGACGTTGCAGCCGTACATTTCGGTGCCCGCCAGCTACCGGAATCCGCTGGTTGCGCGCCTCAAGATCATGTGCGATCTGTATATCTCAGAAAAGCGGCGCCCGCAGGACGGCAAGAGCTAGTGCAAGAAGTGCGGCCCGCTCGATATCGAACTGCGGGTCGCAACCATACCGTCTGCCGGCGGCGTGGAAGACGTTGTCATGCGTATTCTGGCAGCCGGTGAACCGATCCCCATCGATAAGCTGGGCCTCTCGATACGAAACCTGAAGGACACGAAATCCATCGTGTCCAAACCTTACGGCCTGTTTTTCGTGTGCGGACCGACCGGTTCCGGCAAGACCACGACCCTTCACTCGATTCTGGGCTATCTGAACACGCCGGACACGAAGATCTGGACGGCGGAAGACCCGGTGGAGATCACGCAGAAGGGTCTTCGGCAGGTGCAGATGAATCCCAAGGCTGGCCTCACTTTCGCGACAGCGATGAAAGCGTTTCTGCGGGCCGACCCTGACATCATCATGGTCGGCGAGATGCGCGACAAGGAAACAACGTCGATCGGCATCGAGGCATCGCTGACCGGTCACCTGGTATTTGCAACCCTGCACACCAACAGCGCCCCGGAATCGATCATTCGCCTGCTCGACATGGGTATGGACCCGTTCAACTTCGCCGATGCCTTGCTGGGCGTGCTGGCACAGCGTCTGGCGAAGCGACTGTGTTCGAAGTGCAAGACCGCACATACGGCGACGCAGGTAGAGATCAAGGACCTGCTCGAAGAGTACTGTTTGGAGCTGACCAACACGGAAGGCTGGAAGCGGGATCCCAAGGCTGCTTACGAAGCCATCTACCGCGACTGGGTCAAGCAGTTTGGCGATGACAAGGGCCAGATCACCCTGTATACGCCGGTGGGCTGCGACGTCTGTGGCGGCACCGGGTACAAGGGACGGGTCGGTCTCCATGAACTGCTAACAGGCAGCGATTCCGTGAAGAAGCATATCCAGGAGCACGCGCGCGTGGCGGAGATTCTCGCCACTGCGCTGGCGGAGGGCATGCGCACGCTGAAGCAGGACGGCATCGAAAAGGTGCTGCAGGGCATCACCGACATCAAGCAGGTGCGCGCCGTCTGCATCAAGTAAGGGAAGGCAGGTGCCGCGAGCGTCGACCTCCGGGGAGGAAAAATTGAAGGCGGATGCCGGCGACAGTCTGCTTCGGCGACTGGAGGAGCTTAACGAGATCGGCATCTCGCTTTCGCGCGAAAAACACACCTCCCGGCTGCTCGAGGCGATTCTCGTCGCCGCGAAAAAGATCACCAATGCGGATGGCGGTACGCTCTATCGCGTTGATGCCGAGCGCGGCCTCGTCCATTTCGAGATTCTGCGCACCGATACACTCGATATCGCCATGGGCGGCACAACCGGGGTCGAGATTCCCTTCTACCCGGTGCGGCTGACCGACACCGATGGCCGGCCCAACAGCTCGATGGTCGTGGCCTACTCGGTGCTGCACGGCGAGACGGTGAATATTCCTGACGCCTACGAAGCGCGCGGCTTCGACTTCAGCGGCACCAAGAATTTCGATCGCAAGACCGGCTATCGCTCCAAATCTTTCCTGACGGTCCCGATGAAGAACCATGAAGACGAGATCATCGGCGTCCTGCAATTGATCAACGCATTGGATCGCTCCACCGGGCAGATCGTGCCGTTCTCGGAAAGCGACCAGCATCTTGCGGAGTCCCTGGCTTCGCAGGCCGCGGTTGCTCTGACCAACCGGCTGCTCATCGACCAGCTGGAAGACCTGTTCGAGTCCTTCATCGGCCTGATCAACGCGGCAATCGACGACAAGTCGCCCTACACCGGCGGCCATTGCCAGCGAGTGCCGGTACTCACGATGATGCTGGCCGAAGCGGTGAACCGCGCCAGCAGCGGGCCGCTTGCCGGTTTCACGATGAGCGAGAAGGACCGCTACGAATTGAAGATTGCCGGGCTGCTGCACGACTGTGGCAAAGTCACGACGCCGGTTCACGTCGTCGACAAGTCCACCAAGCTCGAAACCATCTACGACCGGATTCACCTGATCGACACCCGCTTCGAGGTGATCAGGCGGGACGCCGAAGTCGCGATGCTGAACGCCAAGCTTGCCGCGCGCGGCGATAGCGAAGCGGTACGCAGGGCCGAGCGCGACTACCAGGCAAGGCTGCGCCAGATCGCCGAAGACCGCGCGTTCCTGCTCCATGCCAACGTGGGCTCGGAAGCCATGTCCGACGCGGATCAAGACCGCGTACGGCAGATTTCGCGCAGCTTCCGCTGGTGCGACGCCAGCGGGCACGAGGCGGATTTTCTGACTGCGGACGAGGTGGAGAATCTGACTATCCGCGCCGGCACGCTGACGGCGGCGGAGCGGCAGATCATCAACCACCATATCGAGGTCACCATCCGCATGCTGGAGGCCCTGCCGTGGCCCAAGCATCTGAAGAATGTGCCCGAGTATGCCGGCGGGCACCACGAGCGCATGGATGGCAAGGGTTACCCGCGCGGGCTGACCCGCGAACAGATGTCGGTGCAGGCGCGCATCATGGGTATTGCCGACATTTTCGAGGCGCTGACGGCCAAGGACCGTCCGTACAAGAAGGGCAAGACGCTCAGCGAGTCGCTGCAGATACTCAGCCGGTTCCGGGCGAGCGGCCACATCGACCCGGATTTGTTCGAGGTGTTCGTCCGGCAAAAGGTCTATCTTGAGTATGCACGGCAATTTCTCGACTCCGAACAGATTGACGAGGTGAACGAAGCACAGTTGCTCGGCGCGACCGAGTGACAAACTGCGTCAGTTAATGCCGGGTGCTCCGGAAGCCCTTGGCACGCCTCACCGCAGGCGACTGAGCCCCGAATAGGGCAGTCGGGTGACGGCCGTTCGACACACCTCAGACGACGTTTTGAAACCCCTATTAACGGACTGTTTATAGTGCATAATTGCACCGTCTTCAGACTGTGTTTTTGGGCCTTTTTGAGAAGCTGCGGCTGTTGGCATGGGGATTGCCAAAGAGAGCCCCGAACACACGAGATTTGGGTGTGTTTCTCGTTTCCAACCATCAAGGAGTCATCATGAAAGCCGTTCAAAAGGGTTTTACCCTTATCGAACTGATGATCGTGGTCGCGATCATCGGTATCCTGGCCGCGGTCGCGCTGCCCGCGTACCAGGACTACACCGCCCGCGCCAAAATGTCTGAAGTGATTCTCGCGGCGTCGGCCTGCCGTACCAGCGTGACCGAAACCATCCAGTCCGCCACGGCGCTTCCGGCCGCCGGCCAGTGGGGCTGCGAGACCAGCCAGTTGTCTGCGGCTCCTTCGTCGCAGTATGTGGACACGATCGAGTCCAGCAGCGGTGGCGAAATCCGCGTCACGGTGCGTAACGTCAATTCCACGGTGAACGGCATGGCGATCATCCTGCAGCCGTCCAGCACCGCCGCGCTCGGCACTCAGCCGAACGCGGGCGACGCAGTGGCGTCCTGGGGCTGCGGCCCGGATCCGGCAAACGCTTCCGACATCGCCAAGTTCCTGCCGGGCTCCTGCCGTCAGAGCATCACCGTCTACGTCAACGACTTCGCCGAAAGCGCGAGCTGATCGGCAGCAGGCGAAACCGGGGGAGCGGCCGTCGGCAGCATTGCGCCGGCCGGCTTTCCCGAACAGGGGTGCCTTCGGGCACCCCTTTCTTTTTCGTGGCGCCGTCGCATACGCGATCGGGGCTGTGACCGATTCCCGGCTCATTGGCGGCGGAGGACAATTGCCGCTGGCGCATTGCCGCGCCGGCGGGACCGCGCTCGGACGGGGTGCGTGCGATTCTGCTCGCTGGCTGGATCAGGCTTACCGTCGCGCGGGCGGCCGAACCTGCACTTCGGCGAGAGCCGGCGTGGTACAGCAATCGATTCAATCAACCCAGGGAGAGCGGTGAATGGCGTTAGGCCGTGACGTTGTGTTGCTTCCTGTGCTGTTGGCTGCCGCGTATCTGGCTGTTGCGCCGGTTTGGGCTCCGGACGTGACAGCATTTCGCTACGACCAGGCGCGCTGCCTGCAGCTTCTGCTTCTGGCGGTTCTTGCGGTGGTCGTTTCCTTGCCGGCGCCGCAGGCAAGTACGCAGCTGACCTGGTCGTATCTGACGCCGGCGGCCAAGCGGCTGTTCGTCGTGTGGCTGGCGGTCGGGCTTATCAGTGCCGCGGCATCCCTTGCTCCCAAGCTGGGCATGCTCGAAGTGGGCACGACGGTCTTGCTGGTATTGCTCTTTCTCGCCGTGGCCGGCGGCGTGAGGGCGCGCGGCGCGCTTGCCGAGCAGACACTGGCGGCTACGATTACGCTCGGCGCCGGCGCCCTGGTGCTCCAGTTCTGGGTGCTGCATGGGCTCACGTTGCTCGAAGGAAGGCCGTTCTCGTGGGAAAGTCCGTTCCTAGAGTTTGCCAACGTTCGCTTCTTCAACCAGTACCAGAGCTACGCAATCCTGCTGCTGACGATGCCGATCGTGTTGTTCAGGCTGCCACCAGCATGGCGCTGGCTGATCTATCTGGTGGCAGTGAGTTTCTGGGCATTGATCTGGATGGTTGGTGCGCGCGCAGTCTGGGCCGGCTTCGTCGCAGCGGTAATCGTTGTCCTGCTGTTCGGACGCCGAACGGCGTTGCGCTGGCTGTCGCTTCAGGCCGCGTTGCTGGTCGCTGGCGGACTGGTCTTTACCGCGTTCTCGGCCTTTCAGACCGAAACGCCAAGCGGCCGCAGCGCCATTCCGGAGAAACTGTCTCTGATCAATCGTGGCTGGCAAAGCGTCAACGAGCGCGTGATCATGGCCCGTGGCGCTACTGAAATGGTGGCGGATCGGCCGCTTCTCGGTGTCGGGCCCGGTCAGTTCGGACTGCATTACACCGGCTCGCGGGCAGCGCATCCGCACAACTCCATCCTCTATTTGTTCTCCGAATATGGATTCATCGGCGGGGCCGCCGCCTCTTCCCTCGGCGTAATGCTGCTTGCGCTGGCAATCCGGCGCCTGCGCGAATCGCATCGCTCGGACGATGCGGTTACAGTTGCGCTGGCAGGTGCCCTTACCCTTGGATTGTTTGAATCGCTCTTCAGCGGAAACCTAGTCATGCCGCATAGTCAGGTAATGCTGGCCGTGACGGGCGGCTGGCTGTTGGGCCGATCCCAACGCGATCGCGAGCCAGTGGAGCCCAAGCCAGTCAAAAACTGGACACGATGGAGCCTTTCGGCGATTGCGCTGATCTCGGCCACCGTCGTCACACTGCTTGCAGCGGATTATCTCCTGGCCGTGAATGCGCTGCCAGGCTGGCTGCCGGAGCGCTTTCCCCATTTCTGGCAGTACGGCCGCTGGGCAGATTGGTAACGCTAGCGCCGGTAGACGGAGGCCTTCAGGGGCAGCCCGTTGCTGATGTAGGAATGGAAGAACTCGAGATTGTTGAGTTCCTCGCTGCCGGCGGCAAACGGCTCGGCCCGTAACGCCTCCATGCAGCGTTGATAGCGCATGTGCAGCGTAAACAAGAACTCGCCGCCGCGAAAAACCGGAAAGTGATTGGGTTGACCGAGGGCGGGCGAGATGATTTCGTCGCGAAAGTACTGACCAGCATGGGTCACGTGGCAGGAGGCGCACGCGAGATTCATTTGCCCGATTCTTCGAAAGAAGAACTCGCGGCCGGCCTGGTATTTGGCTCGGGCACCGGCTGAATCGATCTCGACGCGCATCGTCGCGCCGTCCGACAGCAGGCGGGCATACGCCGTCAGCGCCCCCATGGTGTTGACGTAGTCGAATGCGTAG
>CALJLA010000083.1 GCA_937983055.1 uncultured Pseudomonadota bacterium | reverse complement strand
GTGCAGCGTGCGTTCCAGCTCGCGATGCAGCGCCTCGACCTGCTCGTGCGGCGCCAGCGCCGCAGACCCTGCCCCTTCGTAGCGGTCTTCGCGCGCCGCCATGTGCAGCTCGTAGGCAAACACCTGTACCGCCTGCGCCAGATTGAGCGAGGCGTAGTGCGCCCCGGTCGGGATGGTCGCCAGCAACCCGCAGCGACTCACCTCGCGCGTGGTGAGCCCGGTGCGCTCGGGGCCGAATACCAGGGCAACCTCGCCGCCGGCCTGCGCGCCGGCCAACATACGGTGACAGGCTTCGCGGCAGCCCACGGTCTCATGGCTCAGTTCGCGGCGCCGCGCCGTCGACGCCACCGCCAGCACCGTTCCGGCCAGCGCCTGCTCGAGCGTTTCGCACATCACGGCGGTCTCGAGGACATCGCCGGCGCCGGCGGCAAAGGCGCTGGCGTCCTCGTGCGGAAAGACGCGCGGCCGCACCAGGTACAGCCTTGCAAGTCCCATCGTCTTCATCGCGCGCGCGGCGGCGCCGATATTGCCGGGATGACTGGTGTGCGAGAGCACGATGCGCACCCGCGCAAGTGCGTCAGGACTAGCCATCCACTAGAATGCCGGCTTTCGTTCCGGGGAAACCGTCCGCTTCATGCATCCGATGTTGAATATCGCGGTCAGGGCCGCGCGTCGCGCCGGCAGCATCATCAGCCGCGCGGCCGACAATCTCGACGCGCTGACCGTGCGCCACAAGAGCCTCAACGACCTGGTATCGGAGGTCGACCGCGCGTCGGAAGAGGCGATCATCGATGTACTCAAGGGCGCCTATCCGGAGCACGCGATTCTAGCAGAGGAGAGCGGCGCCTCCGGCGACTCGGAGTACGTCTGGATCATCGATCCGCTCGACGGCACGACCAATTTCCTGCACGGCCTGCCCATTTACTGCGTGTCGATCGCGCTCGCGCACAAGGGTCAGCTTCAGCACGGCGTCATCTTCGACCCGACCCGCAACGACCTCTACACCGCGTCGCGCGGCAGCGGCGCCTACCTCAACGATCGCCGCCTGCGCGTCTCGAAACGCGACCGGCTGATCGACGGGCTGATCGGCACCGGCTTTCCCTTCCGCATGTTCGATTACGTCGACCCCTATCTCGGGATGCTGCGCGAGCTGATGACCAAGACCGCCGGCGTGCGCCGCCCGGGCGCGGCGGCGCTCGATCTCGCCGCGGTCGCCGCCGGCCGCCTGGACGGTTTCTGGGAAATCGGCCTGTCGCCCTGGGACATGGCCGCCGGCGTGCTGATGATCCAGGAAGCCGGCGGGCTGGTCGGCGACCTCGAAGGCAACGAGCGCTACATGGAGCGCGGCCATGTCGTCGCCGGCAACCCGAAGATCTTTGCCCAGCTGCTGGCGACGATCCAGCCACACCTCACCGCGGCACTGAAAGGCTGACCGGCGCCACGAATCGATGTGGCGCGGATTCACGCCGCGCTGCGCACCCCCTCCATGCCAGCGGCGCTCTTGACACGGTCACGTCCCGCGCCCTTTGCCGCGTGCAGCGCACGGTCAGCGGCGCTCAGCAGTGATTCAATGGTGTCCTCGGGAGTACACGCAGTAGCGCAGCCGATGCTCACCGTCAACCGCCCCCCGAGCGGCGATTTCTCATTATGGACGTCCAGCGCCAAGACGGCGTCGCGAATCAATAGCGCAACCCGGGTAGCGTGCGCGGCGTCGGTCCCCGGAAGCACGCAGACAAATTCTTCCCCACCGTATCGGGCGACCATGTCGTCCTCGCGCTTGAGCTGGGCGCGGATGCACTCGCCCACCTGCCTCAGGCAATCGTCGCCGGCAGAGTGTCCATAGCTGTCGTTGAATCGCTTAAAGAAGTCGATGTCCAGAAACAATACCGACAACGGTCTCCCGTCGCGCGACATTCGCCGCCACTCGGACGCGAGATGGGCTTCGAAGCTGTTACGGGTAGGCAGTCCGGTAGTTGCATCGGACAGTGGACTCGCAGCTGCGTCGTCCAGGCGCGCAACTTGCCGGCGGGTAAACAGGAACAGCACGAACAGGAGCACAATCGCAGTGATGGTCACCAGCGAGTAGACCAGGATGTTCTTGCGCCATGCGGCCAAGGCATGTCTTTCGTCACGTGTCACGGTCGCGATCAGCGGAAACTGACTGCCTGCGTGGAAGCCGATAAACGACGGTCGATCGTCAACAAGAGCCCCCGGTACCCTAAGGTAGCCGCTGCGACGCTCTGCCATGCGATCGAAGGCCGGCATATCGAAGGCAGTCATTCTTGCGAATCGCTCATCGAACGGATACCGGTACAGCGGCCGCCCATCGGCGCGCATCAGGGTGATGGCGGCGCCCTCTTCCAGCCCGAGGCGGCCGTGCAAGGCATCGAGCCGGCTCGCCCGCAGCGGCGCTGTCAGCACGCCGTCGAAGGCGCCATCGGCCGTAACAAGCCGCAGAGCGATAAAGACCACCCACTCTCCGGTCGCCCGCGAACGCGACAGCTCGCTCAGATATATGCTGTCCGTGTCATCGCGGCTCAGCGTCCGGAAGTAGTCGCGATCGGCCACCAACAACGGCGCCGTCGGATACTCAACCGAACTTGCATAGACCCGTCCACTGCGATCGACAATGGAAATCGCATCGGCCGACAGTCCGCCCGTTTCCGGATACGCTGTTAGCTGGCGCTTGAACAGCCGGTGCAGTTCCTGATCCGACAGCGCCGCGCGGCCGCCGCGGCGGTCGATCTCCTGACGCACGTTGTGCAGCATCAGCCAAGCGGCGCGAAACGACGATTCCACCTGCTCCGACAGCGTCATTGCCAGCACCCGCAAATTGCCGCCGATCTCGGCCCGGGCACTGTTGCGTCCAATCGCCAACAACACGACCAGCGCCGCCACCAGGAAAATCGTGCTGACCAGCATGCTGCCGGTCAGCAGATACTGCAGCCTGCACAAGCGATCGCGATCGATCCGGCCTTCCATCGGCGCCTGTAAGCGGGTTTCGGTTGGTGACATGCTAGCGTAAGCCACCGCTCCCGCACAGGGACGAAAACGCAGCGTAAGATCATCCGCACGTGGGCAACATCCGGACGCCGCGCGCTCGAACTGAAACAGCTGACCGCTGCGCTCCGGGGACTGCGGTGCGAGACCGTGAACTCAGTCTGTCTTCTGGCGCGCGTCTGAGGGATCGCACCGGAAGTTGAACTGCTCAAGTCGCTCGCGCTCCGCCCAGTCCGCGCCCCAGGGGTCGGCCAGACCCACAATCCGGTCCTTGCGCTGGAACGGTATGCCCCAGCCGGCATTCTTGAAGTACCTGCCTTCCCAGTCGATCAGTACCGCCTGCGCCTCGGTCGACAGCGTGCGCTTGCGGTTGTCGAGCGTCTGGTTCTTGCCCGAACCGCCGTCGAGCGTGTCGGTATCCGGTCCGCGCACCAGGATGTCATTGCCGGCGCCACCCTTGAGAACGTCCTTGCCTTCGCCACCGTCCAGCACATCGTCGCCGTCGTCGCCGAACAGCGTGTCCTTGCCCGACCCGCCCGCCAGCCGGTCGTTTCCAGCGCCGCCACGCAGCACGTCGTTGCCGTCGCCACCGTCGAGATAGTCGTTGCCGGCGCCTCCTCGAAGATCGTCATTGCCCGCGCCGCCGAACAGCTGCAGTCCGACCGCGGTGACCTGCGCGCCGTCCAGCAGATCGTTTCCGTCGCCGCCGGAGACCCGCGTCTGCACTGTCAGCCCTGCAAGCACCACCCTGTCGTTACCGCCGAGTGCATCGACACCAATTGCGGTCATGCCTGAATAAAAGCGTGTCGCGCCATTGATGGTGACGCGCAGGATACCGCCTTCATCCTCGAAAACGTTGATCTGGTCGTTGAACTCGGTCCCGCGAATCTCGAGCAGGCGCTCTTTGCGCGTAACGTCGAGGTCGTAGGCCTGATCCGCATAGCCGCCTTGGCCATCTTCGACCCGAATGACGAAGCGATACTGACCGGAGGCCTGGGGCGTCCACCTGACCAGTCCTGTCGCCGCGTCGATCGTGGCGCCGTTCGGGGCCTCGATCAGCCGGTAGGTCAGCGTATCGCCGTCGACGTCAAGAGCATCGGCGTCGTACAAATACGAGACGGTCTGCACGGGCATGGCAAAACCGCTGGCACGCACGACTGCGCCCCCGTCGCCGTTGTGACCGTAGCCGTTGCCCTTATGCTGTTCGTGGCCATATCCATTGCCGTTGTATTGGTGGGCGTCGCCGCCAGTCCAACGAATGGTCAGGCGGCCCTGCGCATCGATCGACGCCTGCATGCGATCGCGGCCGTCCGCGTTCGCCTCGGCGACGGAGAACACCACCTTGCTTACATCGCGCCCACCGCGGCCTCGATCGCAGCCTTCGCTCTTCGCAACATAGAAGGCATAGAGCGCGCCGCCTTGCAGCGTCAAGTGTTTGCTCGTAGTCGCCTTGTCCCCGCTTGCGAACGCGATCTGGATGCGATCCGCCGCGAGCGCCGCCGCCGCATAGCCGGGTTGCCCGGGAGCGATGCCGCGCACCGTGCCGTAAATATCGTCGACACGGTATATGCCGATTTCCTGCCCATCCTCGCGCGCCAGCAGCTCGAAGCTTGCCGTTACCACCGTGCCAGCCGCGCCTGCCGCCTGGAATACGCTGTCGAGATTGGCCCTGGACCGCGGCGCATCGAGCAACAGCGACGTGACGGGCTGCGTGATGAATTGGGGCGCATCGTTCACGCCCGCGATCTGCACAGTGACCTCCGCCACGCTCCGGGTGCCGGCGCCGTCCTCGACAGCGTAAACGAAGGTGTCGGTCGCGCTTTCCCCTGCCTTGAGGTGCTGGAAGGCGGCGGCCGGATCGTAGATTACGAAGTCACCGACCAGCGATACCGTCGTTCCCGGCGCCCCGCCTGACACCGAGACAATGCGCAGGCTGTCGTTGGCATCCACATCGCTATCGTTGCTCAGCAGCTGCGCCGAGGAAATCGAGATCGCACTGTCCTCGTCGGTCGCGACCGCATCGGCAGTGGCGACCGGTGCGTCGTTCAGGCCGAAGATCGTCACCGAAACGACAGCCTCCGCGGTCGCGCCGGCGGCGTCGGTCACCGTGTATCGGAAGCTGTCCTGCGCGCGCTGCCCCTGGCCGAGGTACTGGAACAGCGCACCGGGCTGGTAATGCACCTGGCCGCCGACGATCGTCAGCGGCACGCCGGCCGCCGACGCGACAGGCACGGTCAACGTCAACGCATCTCCGTCGACGTCGCCGTCGTTTGCCAGCACATCGATCAACACTCCACTGTCCTCGTCGGTCTGCGCGGTGTCGGGCTGCGCGACCGGCGGGTCGTTGACCGGGGCAATATTGATCGACACGGTGGCGGTGTTCGAAGACAACAACCCGTCACTTGCACGGAAGCTGAAGCTGTCCGCGCCATGATAGTCCTGCCGCGGCGTGTAGCTGAAGCGCCCGTCCGGGTCCAGAACCAGTTCGCCGAACTGCGGCGCGTCGACAAGCGCAAAGCCCTACGTATCGCCGTCGACATCGGTCCCCGGCACCGTTCCGCTGAAGGCCATTTCCTCTTCGGTCGACAGGCTGAGGCTCTGCGCCACCGGCGCATCGTTCACCGGGCGCACATCGATCTTCACCACGGTGTCCAACGACTGCGCCTGCCCGTCGTCGGCGCGATAGACGAATCCATCCTCGCCGTTGAAGTCGGGCTGCGGCCGGTAGCTGAACGACCCATCGGCATTCAGCGTCAGCGAGCCAAACGCCGGTCCACTGACCAGAACCGCCGTAAGCGCATCGCCATCCACGTCTGCGTCGTTGTCGAGCACGCCGCGCGCCGGCACCTCCCGCACCCCCTCCTCATCATCCGCGAGTCGGTCTTCGGCTGCCTGCGGCGCATCGTTCACCGTCCGGATCGCCAGGCGCACCGTCGCCACGGCCGACGCCGAAAGGCCGTCGCTGACGGTGTAGGCGAAGCTGTCGTCGCCGAAGTAGTCGGCGTCGGGTCGGTAGCTGAACGACCCGTCGGCATTCAGCAACAGCGCCCCGTGCAAGGCGCCGGCCACCAGACGCACCTCGAGCGCATCGCCCTCGGCATCCACAGCGCCGATCAGCAGTCCAGGCACCAGGACGTCGAGCGCCCCGTCCTCGTCCAGCGTGTAGTCGAAATCGGCGGCCTGCGGCGCGTCGTTCAGCCCGCCGATGGTCACGATCACGGTTGCCTGCGAACGCGCCCCCGACGGATCGGCCGCCATGTAGCTGAAGGTATCGACGGCCGTCTCGCCCGGCTTGAGGTGCTGGAACAGCGCGCCGGGCGCGTATTTCACCTTGCCGGCCTCGATCGTCAGCGCCGCCCCCGCGGCCGACATCTCCGGTACCGACAGCGTCAGCACATCCCCATCTACGTCGCTGTCATTGCCGAGCACGTCGATCAGCACCGCGCTGTCTTCGTCGGTCAGCGCATCGTCCGGCCTCGCGACCGGCGCGTCGTTCACCGGGGCAACCGTGATCGAGAAATATGCGGCATTGGAGTCCAGCAGACCGTCGCTCGCCACAAACGAGAAAACGTCTTCGCCGTTGAAGTCTGCGTTCGGCATATAACTGAAGCTGCCGTCTGCGTTCGGCGCCAGCGTGCCGTGCGACGGCCCGGACAGGATCGTGAAAGCAAGCACCCCGTTGTCCACATCGGTCGCCAGCGGTCGCAGGTCGATCGCCAGCGGCACGTCCTCGTCGGTCGCCGCCGCGACTGCCACCGCCACGGGCGCATCGTTGACCGGCGCGATCTCGAGTGCCACGGGCGCGACGTTGGACTCGACCGGCCCGTCGTTCGCCAGGAACGTGAAGCTGTCGGCGCCGAAGTAGTCCTGGCGCGGCGTGTAGACGAAGCTGCCGTCGCTGTTGAAGACCAGCTCGCCGAATGTCGGGCCGGCTACCAGCGCGAAGACCAGCGCGTCGCTCTCCGCGTCAGTCGCCGACACCAGCCCTCCCACCAAGACGTCCTCGTCGGTGAACAGGGTGAGGCCTTGTGCCACCGGCGCATCGTTCACGCCCGCGATCGTGACCGTCACCGTCGCCGTGCTCTGTGCGCCGGCACTGTCCTCGACGGTGTAGGTGAAGGTCTCGGTGGCGCTCTGTCCGGCTCTCAGCCAATCGAAGGCGCCCGCCGGATCGTAGACAATGACGCCGTTATTCAGCGAAACCGTGCCTGCACCGCTGCCCGCAACCGAAATCACGGTGAGCGAATCGCCGGCGTCTGGATCGGTGTCGTTGCCGAGCAGCAAGGCCGCATCGATCGACACCGCGGTCTTCTCGTCGGTCGCCGCGCTGTCGTCGTTCGCAAGCGGCGAGTCGTTCGCTCCGGTGACGGTAATCGTGACGCTCGCCTGCGAGGACGCGCCGTCCGGATCGGTGATGGTATAGCCAAAGCTGTCGATCGCCGTCGCGCCCACCGCCAGCGACTGGAATAGTCCGCCCGGATCGTACCTGACCTTGCCATTGACGATCGTCAGCGTCGCGCCCGCAACCGAGGCGGATGGCACCGCCAGCGTCAGCGCATCGCCGTCCGGGTCGATGTCGTTCGCCAGCACGTTGATCAGCACTGCGCCGCCGTCCTCCTGCGCAGCGCCGGTGTCGTCGTTCGCCTGCGGCGGCCGGTTCACGCCCAGGGAGTCAATGAACTGCACGTTCTCGATGACGATACGGCTCCCGAGGTCGCCGAAACCGAGCAGATCGAAGAATAGAGAGACCCCGTGACCCGCGGCGGTGCCGGTCAGATCGATGGTCACGACGATCGGGCTGGTGATCTTTGCGGGGAGCGTACCGCCAGTGCCCAAACCCTCCAGACGGACGCCGGCCGCCCTGTAAATGGTGCCGTCGGCCTGGATATTGAGCAGCGCATCCGTCCGCGTCAGGGCAATCGGACCGGTCAACGGCAGTCCCGTTGCCGAATCGAGCAGCGCCACCTCGAACGCATCTTGCGGGCCATCGCCCGTCGGGTCGAAACTCGCCTCGCTGATCGTGAAAGACACCCCGCGCGCGCTCTGCGGCACCACGAGACCGCGGGCGAGGCGGCTCTGAAGCGTACCGTCCTCGGTCAGCATGCCAACACCGGCACTGGTCATAACAGCACCGCCGCGGGCGACCCAGGTGTCGGTCGGAAGGCTGACACCCGAAACCATGCCTGCGGCAACAGGGCTGCCGCCCAGGAGACCGACGGTCGCGGCACTCACCCCGGGCGCGACATCTCCCGCCAGCTTGTTCTGGGTCAGAGTACCAGGATAGTTGCGCGCATTCAGCTCGAGCAGGATGCCGAGGCGATCGCCGATCGTGTCCGCCCGTCCCGCCTGATCGGTGTCGAACCCCCAGTACTTGGCGGTCAGCGGCCCGTCATTGAAGGCAACCGCGAACAGCGCGCGGTGCAGGTCTTCGACCGGCAACGTGATAAGCCCGGAGGCATTAAGCTGTGGCAACTCACCGCTCATGAAGCTGCTGCTCACAACACCTGCGGGAAGGCGATTCGGGTTGCTGGCCTCGAGGTAGTACTCGTCGAGGAATCCCACCGTATGCGCGAGTTCATGCGCAATCGTGTAGCCCAGCCAGCGGCCGTAATTCTGCGCCAGCTGCGAATTGACTGGCACGGCGCCCTGCAGCAGTCCCCCGAATGTCGAGATGTTGGCCGCCAGATACACATTCATCAGGTTGAGCTGCGAGAGGTCCATGCCATGCTGGACGCGGTAGGCGATCGAAGCCGGGGTCAGCCACGTCGCGTCGGAGGCAGAGTTCGTGCTCCAGGGCAGCGCGGTCGGGTCCGGTGGGTTCGTAAAGGCGTCGGCATTGAAAATTCCGGAGTCCCCGAACCAACTCTTGTAAGCAAGATCGACCTGACCACTACCCAAGACGCTGCTCGCCTCGTTTGTCGCCGCGGAAGCCGCGAACACGAGACTCGGCAACACGCTGGGCCCGAAATTCAGGTTCAGTGGTTTGCCCGCCCCGTGAAAGCCTGCGTAAATGGTTTCGATCGCACCCTGCACACCGGCCATGAAGGCGTCCAGGTTTCCTGTCGGGTCTTGGGCCACCAGTTGCGCGAAAACTTCATAGAAGTCGGCACGCGTAGCGCCGTTGCTGTTCACGATTCGCGCTGGATCGAGGTCGTATGCAGCCAGCACGGCCGGATCGTTACTCTGTTTGTACTGAGCGTATTGCGTTAGGAAATCGCTGACTTTGCTGCGAATGTTCGCAAGGTCGAGATTGAAAGTGACCGTCCTCACAGACTGCGCCTTCAGCCCGATCTCGCCGAGAATCGCGTTATCGGACTTGACACGCAACGTGCCTGTGATCGGCTGGGGGTCGCCGCCCGCAATGGCGTCGAACCTTACGGCGCTAAACGGCCCGCCAGGCACATCCACAGCGAACCGGTTGCCGGTCGCAGGATCGAGCTCGAATTCAAGCGCAGTGTCGTTGCGAATCGTCATTCGACGGCTGGTGTTCTCTCGGGTGTCGGCGAAGCTCAACGCACCATCGTCGGGATCCCGGTCGCCGAGGTCAGCGAGGTAATACAGCGCCACGTCCGACGTCGTAAGCGGCGTTGTCAGGTCCGAGGCGAGCTGCGTCAATTGCAGTCTGCCCTGCATCAGCCAATGGTCGTAAGTGAAGCTGTTGATGTCCTCCAGCCCGCTTCCAAACACCTCCTTCAAGTCGAGGAACGATTTGAAGGTAAAGGTGCGGCTGCCTCCCCCGGAGATGGCAAGAACACCGAGGTCGTGCTCCTTGAAATCGTTGTACTTGGTCTCGTTGCCGGATGCATCGACACCGACCAGGAAGTAGTTCGGGTCGAGCATCGCACGCACGAACAGGGTGTCCGTCGATGGATTCTCGATCGTAACCGTGTGGATATTCTTACCCTGCTGGTAGACGATGTCCGTTCCCGCCGCCTGCTGGCCTGTGCCGCTGGTGTCGGTGTCGTCAAGGAAGAGCACTGCAAGGTCGCCGTCGACACCACTCGAATCCTTGACTATCGATCCGTCGAACTGCACATCGTCGATGCGGACCTTCGCGCCCGTGCTGCCGGTCAGGACGAACGAGAGGGTCACCACCTGGCCTTTGGCCGCTGCCGGCAGATCGATTCGCTGCGCGCTCCAGCCTGACGAAAGCCCAGCGAGATCGATGCTGCCCAGATCGATGACGTTGGCTGCCGTTTGCATCGAGACTGCCAGTGTTCCCGTCGCATTTGCGCCCACTGCGAGCCCGAAATTGAGCGAAGTCGCACCGGGGGACACGTACATCCAGTTGTGGCTTAGCTGATTGCTGTGACCAGCAACATTGGTCAAGTCGAGTTGATACGACCAGTCTACGAATCGCTCCTGTGCCAGCTTGATCAGCGCCCTGGTCGCCATCGTCGTGTCAGAAAAGCCGACGAGTTCCGGTTCGTAGACTTTGAGGACTTGCAGCAGCGAGAGCCTCGCTCCCTGGCTGGACAGGATCGCAATATGCTGATTGAACGCCGGGACCAAGTCGTTCACCACGCTCGCGATACCCGCGAGCCCGGCGCTTGCCAGATTCGCGGAGTCGAGGGCGGCGGGATAGGCGCCAGCAAAGCTGCGGGCAAATCTGCTCACCGCGTCGAATGCCAACGACGCATCCCGCGGGGGGTCAACGCTGTAGCCGGATGCGTTCGCCGCGGAGTGGAGCTGGCTACGAAGTGACGCCGAGTACGCCGTCGTAAACTCGGGCACGAGCTGGGTGCCCTGCAGCTGACCGCCACTGCCGCCGCGGAGCGACCATCCCGGCACCTCAAGCCACGGATCAATGACGGCCAAGGGTCCAGTTGGCGCAAACCGTCCGATCACCGGACGCGCAGAAGCCTGGAAGTTTCCGTTGAAGATCGACGGCACGGCGCCATCCCAGCGCCCGTAAAGCGTATTGTCGAGCGACGTCGGCACCCGCTGGAAGTCGGGCGCCTGCCGGAATCCCACAATAATGGCGCCGCCAAGGGGCGAGTAGTACCAGCCCTGCCCGATTCCCTCCCACGGCGCCTTGTCCGTATTCGGATCGTAGGCGCCCGACGCGATCGGGTTGGTCACGCTCCACGTGGGAACCAGGCCCGAGAAGTTCAGGCCGAGCAGACCGGTCGTCGGCTCCCCGTCGCGGGCGCGGTACCACGGGATGTTCGAGTAAGGCGCGTAACGGCTGTTGAAAGCGATGCCATCCGGCGAGTTCGCGGGAAGCCAGCGCGTCTCCGGCTGATAGCCCGAAGTCAGTACGGAACGCCAGATCCGATCAACTTTGTCGAGGAATGGCGCCTCACGCGCGTTGAGATCCGCGGTGCCGACGTACCACGCCAGTGTCCTCGCGCCGGTCAGCGGCATGCCCGGGAAGATCTCTCCTCCATTGAATCCCGCACGCCCAACCAGGTTGAACTCGAGGTCGGAGGAAGGTATGGACCCGTCGCCCGGCCGACCGCCGTAATAGTTGTCGTGAAAGTAAATGCTCGACCATGACTGTACCTTAGGATCGAACAGGCGGCGGTAATCGATGCCGGTCTCGCCGGTCATCGCGGCATATTTGACTATGGACGCAACGTACCGGTCGTACAGCCGGCCGGCATCGGCTGCCGGACCATTCAGCACGTCGAGCGTGTCGGAAATGTCAACGTATGGCGTATCGACGGCGTCGAGGGTCGTAAGGCGCACATTGAGCTGCGCACCGGGGGCGCTCAGCGGGAATTGCGCAAGGCGCTGGATGACCTCGGAGGCCACTGATGCTCCGCGTGACAGTCCAACGAAATGCCATGGCGCATCCCGGAACTTGTCGCCGTATGCGGGATCCTGCAGCAGCGAAACGATGGATGCGAAGATCTGGTCGGCCGCCGCCTCCGCGAATCCCGCATCGTTGATGACCACGTCCGCGCCCCAGTTCGGCAGCAGGACCACGGCGCCACCCAGCGCGCTTGCAAGAGGATTTGCTCCGAGAACAGCGGCCGGGCCTCCAACGGCGGTCCAGGCGGCGCCGGCCTGTTGAAGTATCACGCCGTTGGTGGACCCAGCGATACGCTCCGCAAAGTCCCGCATGCGACTGTCCGTTACCTTCGCGCGAGACTCCAGCTCGAGCGATGTATAGGGCAGCTCGAAGCCATCGATCAATACGACGACACCTGCAAAAGAATTTGACTGCAGTCCCGGAGCAGAATGGATATCCAGCCGGAACGAACGCGACTCCCGATAGACCCGACCGTCTGGCGTCTTGGCTTCGACCCCCCACCAGTAGGTCTGACCGCGTGTCAGCATCAATTCGGCCGGAAGCTCGAACGAGACCGTGGCGCCTGCACCCAGCGGCGCGAACTCCATGGTCAGAATCCGGTTCGCATATGCATCGGTGCCGTTTGGCAGCAGTTTCGGGAATAACCCCTCGCCGTGACGCGAGCTCGTCAGATACAGGGTGGTAATCGTGTCGGCCGAACTCACCGTCCATTCAAGTTTCGGTGTCTGGTCATACTCAGTCGCGTTCGCGTCGGGGCCGAGAAGCTTCAGGACCTGGTTCTGCGCCGCAAGCCCGCGCACCAGGATGCCCGCGTTCAGCGGGGCGCGGGCGGGATCGTAATTTGCAAACACCGTCGTGATGGCGCCGATAGGCAGACGGTAATCGGCCTTGAGATCGATCAGCGCATTCGGTGCGAACAGCAGTTCGCCGCTGCCTGCGCGATACAGCGGCGCCCCGAAGCGGTTCTGGAGCTGTTGGCCGGACTGGGCGTCGATCAGCGGCGGTCCGGCTGCCGGATTGGTGCTGACATAGACGGGTCCAGCCGCATCGAACACGAAATTATTGATGGCGTTGTAGAAATTGATTGTTAGGCCATGGTTAGGATGTTCCGGCGGCCAGTTCGGTGCTTGGGTGGCGAGAGTGGTTTCAACAGCATTGATGAGCGCATCGACGCTGTAGCCCTGAACCTGTCCGATGCCCGCATACGCGACCCACAACACCTTGCCATCCGACGACAACGATAGATTGTCTGGGCTCGACCATGGAACGTGACGCGTGGCGGCCACCAGTCCTTTCGGCCCCGTCATCGAGGGGAACAGGTTGAACGGATCGCGGATGACGCCGATGTTGCCGCCGGCCGGATTGATCTTCGACAGGTCAGGATTCCGCGACGGCGAGTAAAATTCGAACTTGTTGAACCCCGTGACGAACGCGTAGCGCAGGTCCTGCGTGACGATGACGCCCTGCGCGTCGTTCACGTCGATGTCGTCGGTCGCCGGCCCGAGCGTCAGATCGAGGTAGGTCGGTGCGTTCCAAACTCGGCTGCCTGCTGCGCGCGCAAGCAGTCCTATCCCGCCCCCGCGCCCCGTCTGCACATCGCCGTCGAAACCCCGATTGGTGAAGATGATGCGGTTCGGATCAGCGGTTGTGGAGACACCGTACGGTTCCGGCCCGACATCGAGGACCTGTTCCACCTTCACGTTTGAACCGATCGCCATCTGCGCGCGCAGGTTCCGCACATCGACAACGATGAGCTTCCCCGGCTTGACCGTGGTGCCCACTGGGGCCGCGCCCGGCGCCCACTTGTCGGGCGCGGCCAGCAGCAACTGCCCGTCACCCGACATGACCATGCCGCGCAGCCCTTGCGGAGCCAGGTCTTTGCCCGCCTGCTGGATCGTCAGCGTGCCGATGTGTCTGTGATAGGAATCGGAGCCGGGATCGATGTCGATCACATAGATGCGGCCTCCGGTCGGCAGCTCCCTCACGCCTGCCGCCGTCGTCACGGGTGCATAACCTTCGTCGCCGACGTACAGGAGCCGCTGCGCGTCGTCCACGACCAGCCAGAACGGGCGGGCGTCGCCCACATTGAGCCGAATGTACTGCACCCCTTGGGTCCACGGCTCGGAAGCCACGTCCTTGACCGCGTCGACCTGCTGCAGCGTGATGGCATCGACGACAGCAATACCGGTACCGACGCCGTCAGGGCGGATGCCACGCAGGGTTACGTAGGCGCGCGTGTTGTCGCCGGTCACCGCAACGGCACGGGGCACGTTCGGTACCGCACCAGTGTCGTTTCGCATCAGCGGACTCCCGTTGGCGTCGAGCATGGGGTTGCCGTTGGCGTCGAGCACGGGAATCTTGGACTGAGGATCGCCCACCGGAATGCGCGCGACGATTTCGTTCTTCTGGTAGCCGGCGCCATTGTCCATCGCGATCGCGATCACGTTGTCTGCGCCACCGCCGGCGGCGAACACGAAACGCGCCTCCGGATCGAGCCGCACCGGGTCACTCGATTCGGCCGTGAACGGTAGCCAGTGCGGCGAACCGTCGGGCAGGCTGATCAACGTGTATCCGGTGCGTTTCACCTCGAAGGTCACGGTGCCGATCGCGACGCTCTGTGGCACACGGACTTTTATCGTCTGCAACCCCCCCGACAAATTGGTGCTTTGGTCGACGGCCGCCGACGCCACCTCGACGCCGTCGACGCGGAACACGACCCGCACATCGTCGTTTACCGTTCCAAGTTGACGCCCGGCCACATCCGGTGCTCCGGTGGGCGCCCAAAGCAGTTTCTGGCCACGGATGGTGAGGATCGGTTCGAGGCCATTACCGATATCTTCGAACTGAACAAATGCCGGCGTCAGGCCGAAGAGGCCTCCGATCTGAGGGCGCGTGCTGTCGGGGTTGAAGCTGGCGACGATGTCGGACCGGATCTGGAGTGTCGCACCCTGCCGGATTTCGACGAGTTGCGGGGCGGAGTCGTACACGCTGCCGTCGGGACCGAGCACCCGCACCGTGACCTTCGTGGGACCGGCCCACCCAGAGAACAAGTAGAGCTGCGATTCGATCGCGGCGCCCCACACCGTGACTCCCGAGGCGGGCTCCATGCCGATCATTGCGTTGAAGGCGCCGTTATTGAAGCCGAAGGTCGCACCGAGGAGCTGCTCGACCGAAATGTTGGTGCGGACGATCCGGTTCGGGTCGATCCCCAGCACGGCGTAATCGCCACTGCCGGTAATGCCTGGGTAAGGCGGCGAGGAGGTCCGCGCGACGCCGTCGGCGTCGACCACGCCGTTCTCCACTTCCAGCCAGCCGCGAGTGATCGAACCGTCGGGCGCCGGCAGATCGAGCCGGCGGTAGAAGATGACCTGGGTGCCGGGCGCGAGCGATGGCGTCGGGATCGCGAGTTGCGCTGGCAAAGCCAGCGGCCCGGACCCCACATCGAGCCGGAAAGCCGCGCCAATTTCCCACCCGAGGCTGGCGGGCGGAAGCAGCGCACCGAGCGTCGCAGGGTCCGCCTGCACCAACGAGATCGTGGTCGCCGCGTTTAGCCCGCCCGGGGCAACCGCGACCAGCATCCCGCCCTCACCCTGGACGACACCGCCGTTTGCGTCGACCGTAGCGGGCCCTACGCGGGGTGTGTCCACTTTCACCGCGATCCGCACCTCGGCCATCTTGTGAATCGCGGTCACGATGGCTTCGCCGGGTGCGCGCCCGAGTATGCGACCATCCGGCGTGATCTCGATGATCGACGGATCGCTCGAGAAGTAGCGCGTCCCGGTAACCGCGGAGGACACATCCTGATCCAGTGCGTCGAGCAGGATATCGCGCGCGCCACCGTTTGCAACCACGGTAACGGCGCCCGGATAAATGTCGAGCCCCACGATCGCGAGAGCCGCGTCACTGATGCTCGCTGGCGCACCGACCATGAACGCCGTTGCGGCTTGAATTCCCGCGCGCTCGGCAAGCACCGCCCCGTATCCCGAGCCAATGCCGAGCAGGCGACCGTCCGCCGTCATGCGGCCCGCACTGTCGTTCGTGCTGGACAAGGTCAGGTAACTGCCCGGCAGAGTTACGCCCAACTGATCGGCGAAGTCGCCGATGAACTGCAGCTGGGCACTGCCACCCACGCCGATTCGAGGCTGACGCAAGACAAAGTCGAGATCTACGAGCGGCGCATCGCTGACCCACACGCCGATCGTGCCGGGAGCGGACAGCGTGTAGCCGTCGTCGGCCGCCACTACGAAGCTGGCCTGACCGAAGAAGCTGGTGTCCGGCGTAAAGAGCACTGTGCTGCCGTCCCCCGACAGGCGCGCCTGGCCGTTCAGACTGGAGAGGATGCGGAAGGTCAGCGAATCGCCCTCCGGATCTGTCAGGAAGGAGGCCACATCGATCTCGGTTTCCAGCTCGACGTGGGTGAAACCACTGCCAGTGCCAACGCTTGGACCCAGATTCGGCGCGTAACCGAGGTTCGAGAACAGCAACTGACTGTCGGCCGCATCGATCCGGCCATTCAGATCGAAATCGGCGCCGATTGTAAAACCCGGGTCGCCCGCCACCGTTCCACGCGCCGCCGATACCAGGGCTGCATCCAGGCCGTCGACGCGGCCGTCCGCATTGGCATCGCCGGCCGCGAACAGCCGCAACGAGTAGGCGCCCGCGCCGGCGCCGGCAATGCGCAGCACCTTGAGTCCTGCATCGTCGATGCGATAAAGCCCAAACGCGCGGCTGCCATCGGCGCGCGAGGCTACTGCGGTAAGACCGTCGATCACGGGCACGGACGGCGTCAGAGGGGTGCCGGCATCGGCCTCCACCACCACGCCGATCAGCGCGGCGCCCCCCTGCGGCGAAGCGATCTCGCTTGGGCGAACGGCCAATGTGTAGATCGCGCTCGAGCCTGCCAAAAGATCGCCGCGGACCGCATGGAACAGATAGTTGAGCGAGGCGCCCAGATCGGCCGTGACCGCACGCGTGTTCACGCGGTCGCCGTACTCGATGATCTCGCCGCCAGCAGGCCGCGCCACCAGGGTGAGCAGATGCGACTGTGGTTCGGCATAGGCATAGCGCGCCGAACTTCCGGCGCCGAGATCGCGTGCCGAAACCAGATTGCTGGCGCTGTCGTAGGCGTAATCGAACGCACGGCCATCGGGCGAGACGATTCGCGCGAGGCGCCCGCCGGCATCGAATCGGAAGACGATGCTGTCGTTACCCGGGCCGGTAATTCCGCTGTCGCTGACCTGCAGCACGACGCCGTCAGCAAAGGTGATGCTCGTCACACCGCGCTGCGCCGAGAGCGAGTAGCGCGTACCGTCGGCCGCAATCAGCGTGTACTGGGCGCGCTCGGCGGCGAGCGAGGCCGGGTTGTAGGGGGTGCCGTCGGCCAGCGCATAGAAGCGCCCGGCTCCGCGCTGCAGGTTCATCTCGGCCGATTCAAGGCGCCAGCTGGTCCCCGAATCGGCCACCCATTTCGGCACGAAGTAGCCGAACCCGTTGCCGGCGACGGCCTCGGGCGCGAAGGTGAACCCCAGCCGTTCGCCGGTGGGTGCCGTCACGTACAGACGTGACCCGGCTTGCAGTGGCTTGTATACCCCGGACGATTCCGCGCCGGTCAGCGGCACGTTGGTCTCGATTCGCGCATCGCGCAACGCCAGTGCCCATCCGTGGCCGAATGCCATCGACTCGTTCGCGGTCAGCGAGTCGTAGCGGCGCACCAACTCGAGCGTCTTGCCGGCGACTGCTACGCCGAGATCAGTCACCGCGGTCGTATAGCGGGCGTCTTTCGCGGTGCTGGCGATTTCGATCTCTGCGATGGTCTCGGCGCTGCGCCCGGCAACGTCGGTCGCCGACAGGCGCAGGCGGTAAAATCCGTTCTCGAAGCGGCCCGGATCGAGGGACGCAAGTACGCCGGTGACGGTGCTTGCGCCGGCTGCGAGCGTAACGAAGTCTTCCGAGTGCGCGCGGCTGATCGCAAGCGTCCAGGCATCCAGGTTGCTGTCGGCGACCTCACCGGAAATCGCCTGTAGCCCGGCAATCCTGCTGCCGTTGATGCCGGCATTGAACAATACGATCGGCGCGGCAGTGTCGGCCGGATCGCGCACCCGAAGCACCTTCTCCATGCGCCCGGTGAATCCGTCGAGATCAGTGGCCTCCGCCACCAGGACATAGCGCCCCGGGCCGGCGGTCGCAATCGTGGCGCGGCCGCGCGCGTCGAGTTCCAGTTCGACGCCGTCCAGGGTGAGACGCTTGGACGCAATCGCTGAAAATGCTTCGGCGAGCACGGTCGCCGTCACCACCTGTCCAGGCACGGACGGAAACGAGGGGGTCAGCTCCAGCGAAACAAGCGGCTGCTGCGGCTGCAAGGCGGCGCGGATTACCAGCGGCCGAGTGCTGACGGTCTTGCCGTCGCTGATTTGTACCTGCACCAGAAAGTCGCCCGACTGTCCGGGCCCCGGAGTCCAGGCGAATTCGCCGGTAACCGGGTCGAGGGTGGCTCCTTCAGGCAGTCCCTTTGCCGAGAAGCGCAGCGTTTCGCCGGTATCGGGATCGCTGCCGAGAATGCTGAAGGCGAGCCGCTCACCGAGCTGCGCCAGCCGGTTGGTAAGCGTGATAACCGGCGCGCGGTTGACATCCGCGATGCGCACCTGCACGTCAAGCGCGTCGGTCAGGCCGCCGAGATCCCTGGCCTCGAACCGGAAGCTGTAATCGCCAGCCTGGTCGTAGTCCGGCGTCCATTCGAAGCGCCCTCTGACCGGGTCGAAGAACACGCCAGGCTGGTTGCCACCGACCAGCGAGTAGACGAATGCATCACCATCTGGATCGGACCCCACCAGTGAAAACTGAAGGAGGCGGTTTTCCTGGCCGCCGATCAGTGGAATACCGGCGATAAATGGCGCACGATTGGTCTGCAGCACGTCGATCGCGATGCGTTCGCTGCTCGCCGCTGCGCCGTCGCTCACGCCAAATTCGATACCGGAGTAGCGACCCGCGTCGAAGTAGGTTGGTGTCCAGGCGAACAGGCCGGTGCGCGCGTCGAAGCTGGCGCCGGGCGGCAGATTGTTCGCGAAGTACGTCAACCGGTCGCCGTCACCGTCGATCGCCGACAGGGCGATTTCCAGGCGCTGCCCTTCCTGGACATAGCGATTGCCCAGCGGCAGGAGCAACGGAGCGGCGTTGCTGGCGCGGGCGACGACGCGGATGGTTTCGGTCGCCTCTCCGACAGGGCCTGCCCCGTTGTTGCCGTTGTCGGCAACGCGAAGCGTGATGTCGACGCTGCCCGCGACCGCGGGCGTCCAGCGCAGCACCGCATTGCCGTAACCCGGCAGTGCCTCGACCACGGCGCCGGGCGGCAGTCCCGAACCGGAGAACGCCAGCGGGTCCTGGTCGAGATCGGACGCCCGCAGCTCTACGACCAGCGTTTGTCCGATCAGCACCACCTTGTCGCCCACCGGCGCAAGCACCGGCGCTTCGGACAGCGAGTTTGCAGTAACCACGAACGTACGGCTGGTGGTGAGCGCCGCCTTGGCACCGCCACCGTCGCCGTCGTCGGTGGCCAACAGCGTCACCACATAGTTGCCGCGATCCTGGTCGCCCGGCTGCAGCTTGAGCACCCAGTTGCCGCCGCCCCCGTCGACCAGCGACGCGAAGCGCGGCAGGCCTTGGGCGGAAATGACCAACGGATTGCCGTCCGGATCTATGGCGGTAAACTGCACCTCGACGATTTCACCCCGGCTCGCGCTCACGTTGTTCAGCGCGGTGAGTTCCGGCGGGCGGTTGGCGTTCAAGACCGTGATCGGCACGTCGACGAACGAGACAAGCGGTGTTCCGGTGCCGTCACCGTCGTCGGTCGCAATGAAACGCACGGTGTAGGTGCCAGCCTCCGTGAACGACGGTTTCCATTGGAAGCGCGCCGTTTCCGTATCGAAGCCGGCACCCGGCGGAAGGCTGGCCACCGCGTAGGTCACGGTCGGCAAACTGCCTTCCAGCGCCGTCAGGGTGCCATCCGAGGTGCGGTCCTGGGGGATGAAATCTGGATTGTCCGGATCGAAAGCGAACGCACGGAAGCTCACCGTCTCGCCTTCGAGCACGGTCCAGCTTCCAAGCTGGTCGAACTCAGGGGCGCCGTTCACATTCAGCACGGTAAAGGTCGCGCGTGTCTCGCTCGTCAGCTTGCCGTCCGATGCGCGGAACGTCACGCCAACCGGGCCCGCGTAGGTATAGGACGGCACCCACTCGAAAACCCCGGTATTGGGGTCGAGCAAGGCTCCGGTCGGCAGATTCAGGCTCGAGAACGTAATGGGATCGCCCTCGAAATCACCTGCGGAAAGCTGAATCCGCACCGGATCGCCCTGCCGGACTGTTCGGTCAGGCACCCCGGCGATCATGGGGGCGGCGTTGGCCTGCTCGACGACGAATGTAACCGTGCGCGCCACGGTGTTGATCCCGTCGCTGACGTAGAAACGCACGTCAGCATATTGGCCTGCCTGGTCGAATCCGGGGGTCCACTGGAACAACGCGCGCTGACTGTCGAACACCGAGCCGGCCGGAAGACGGTCCGCAAAGTATGTCAATGCGGCGCCTTCCGGATCGAGCGCGCCGACGCCAAGCACGAAGGCCTGTCCCTCTCTCAGCCGCTGAATCGCGGGCACTTCGAATACCGGCACCCGATTGCCGCCCGCCACGTCGATGGTGAACGCCTGGGTCGCGTACGCGCCGCGCGAATCGTACGCACGCAGGATCACCGGCGCGACGGCAGGGCTGGCGGCACTTGTCCGCCAGTCGAGTACGCCGGTGTCGCGGTCCAGGGTCATGCCATCCGGCCCGGCCATGAGAATATACGAGATGCTCACGCCGTCGAAATCTTCGGCGCGTGCCTGGTA
Organism: uncultured Pseudomonadota bacterium; assembly: GCA_937983055.1. Classification (GTDB taxonomy): domain Bacteria; phylum Pseudomonadota; class Gammaproteobacteria; order Burkholderiales; family Eutrophovitaceae; genus CALJLA01. The sequence continues at coordinate 24,198 of CALJLA010000083.1, read as the reverse complement.
GCGGTAATCAGTCCCGGCGACGACATCGGTGACCGGAGCGGACACGAAGGAAGGAGCCTCGTTTGGATAGGGCAAGGCGTACACGCCAATGCCCAGCGAAATGCGCTCCCCCTGGGGATTCGACAGGGTCACGGTGCGGGCAACGGTGGAAGCACCCGGAGCCAGCGCGCCACCCGTGAGACCGTCCCCGATGTCGATGAACCAGAGCCCGCCACCGAACTGCGACGCGCCGATTGGCACGCCGGAGAAGTATCGAGACGGGTCGAGCACCAGGGAGAGCGGCGTGCGCAACTCGTAGTCCGTGAGGTTGGTCACCTTGACGTCGAATGACACGGTCCCGTTGCCGCGATCGGACCGACTCGCGACGAACTCGAGGTCCACAAAAGCGGAAAAGTCGGACACGGCCGTGAACGCCGCGACGTAGGGCGCAGTCAGCGCCAGGCCGCCGGTGGAGCGAATGCCCTGGTCAACAGTCAGCAGGTAGTGGTCCGCTTCCAGCGCATCGAATCCGAGCGTCGACGTGCGGGATGCGGCGTCGTATCGCACGGACTTGATCACCACCGCGGTGCCATCGGCCCGAACGAGCCGGTAGTTCGCCGGATCGAGCACCGAGCCCGTCGCTGTCGCGCCCCCCGTGAACATATCGCGGTCGAACGTGACAGTAATCGTTCCGGACGGAAGCGGCACGAGTGAACCGGGTGCCGGATCAGACCGCAGCACCGATGGCGCGGTAATCGGCGCCACCACGTCGATCTGCTGCGAATTCGCCACCAGCAACCGACCGTCGGCCAGCGCCAGCAGACTCTCCGCCTGCGGCCCGCTTGAGGCCACGTCCACGCGCCGCAGCGTGGCCAGATCGACCATGACGAGGCTTGCGCCCAGCGCGTTGCCGATGGGGGCATGGCTGGAGATGAACAGCAGGCCTTCGAGTTGGCTGCCGATGCGGCCGAACGCGATCGAATCGACGGCGCTGTCGAGTTTGACCATCGCCTGAGGCCGCCCGCGCGAGTCAAACTTGACGATGGTGCCGCGCTCAGGCCAGCTCGTGCCCCACAGCTCGCCGGAAGGCGCAAACTGCAGATCGTCGACGCGATAGTCGCTGAAATGGCGGAAGGTGCGCGACAGTGGATCGAAGATCTCGATGCCGTCACCGGACGAGACATACAGCCGTCCGCTGACCGGATCCACCGCCAGGGCCTGAGTGATGCTCTCCCCATAGCTGGCGACGACATGGAAGTCGTTCGCGTCGAGCTGCAGCAGTTGCCCGCCGCCGGTGGTCGCCCACAGTTGGCCGTCAAGGTCGAAAGCCAGATCGAAAATCGGCTGGTCGAAGGAAGCGATGGGAGACGTCGCCCTGCCGCCGTCTTGGTCGAACAAATAAAGTTGACCGCGATTACCGCCCCCGCTCGCGATGATCGTGCCGTCAGGGCGTGCGAGCAGCGCAAGCGGGCCGATCGCTGCATGGCTCTGTCCGATGCCGCTGCCGAACACTTCGGCCGAGAAAGGCGCAAGTACGCTGCCGAACTGCGAGAGTTTGGCCTGCGGCGTCGCCGCCGGGATGCCTTGCTGCGCAGCGACGAACAGAGGGTTTGTCGAGGGTTGAGTGCTTTGCGCCGGCGGCACGCCGGTGTCGATCGTCTGTTGGCCTACTCCGGGCAGGCCGCCGAGATTTGGGCGCGAACCGTCGTCGGGGACAGACTTGGTCTGCTGCGGCACTTCGCGATTGCCGGCGTTGTCGGTGGACACCGCCAGGAACTCGTAGCGTTGCCCTGCCTCGCCCTGGTAGATCGCCTGCGTTTCGGTGCTCTGGCGCAGCCATATCGCCCATGCGCCGCCGTTCTTGGAGACGTATACCGAGGTGTGTTTTAGCCCCGAACCGCCCGACTCGTCGACCGCGCTCCAGCGCACGTCGAAGTCGGTGGCGCCGAGCGGCGTGACCGTCAGCGTGGTCACCGGCCCCGCACCGTCGACGCGGTGCACCAGCTCCGCGGTGTCGATCGGCGCCGCGTTGTCGAAGATCACCCGGGCCGAGGCGCGGATATCCTCGCCGGTCTGCACGTCGAACCGGGTGGTGGCGGCGAAGCTGACGAACCCCTCGCCCCGGCCCTGCGCGTTGTTCGGAAGGAGCAGTCCGCGCGATGGATCGCGCAGCACTTCGCCGCTGTCCGGGTCGATCGCCTGCAGCAGCCAGGATGCGATGCCGGAATTGGGATCGATGCCGCTCGACACGCGCAGGATGAAACCCTTCGAATTGCGGAAATCGAAGTCCTGCTGGAAGTTGGCTCGGCCCTCGGGCACCACCACGTTGATGTCACCGAGCTTGATGTTGCCGACGCGGAACGAACGCGTCGAGAGCGTCGGATCGAGCTGGGTGACGATGCGGATCTCGGACGCCGGGCCGCCCGCGTCCGACGTGTTCCCGAAGCGGATCGTGTAGGGAAGTTGCGCGCCTGCCGGCACGAACTGCTCGATGCCGTAGGCCTGCGGGCCGGACATCGAGGCGAGCGCGCGTTCCTGCGCCGTCGCATCGAAGAGCTGCTGCAGTTGAAGCGGCGTGAGCTCGCCGGAGGCGATGGTCGAGGAGAAGATGTCGCGTCCGCCGCCGCCAAACGGCGAGAACACGTCGAAGGCGGCGAAATACGTTGGGCGCGAGGTGCCGAGATTGACGTCGGCGAACTGCGGCAGCGCCGGAATGGGTATGGTCCCCTGAAGACCGCTTTCCAGGCACTCGCGCGGATCGTAGCCGGCAATCGGCGCCAGCGTGCCGGGCACGTCGCCGTACCAGCGGTGCACCGACTCGAAGAAGGCGAGCAGATCGCCTTGACTCGCGTACGCTCCTCCGGCCGGACCCACCAGCACGCCGCTCGCCAGCACCGAGACCGTGGACACCACCTTCGGCTGCGTGCGGATCGGCGGTGCTTCGTCCTCCGGCAGCAGCAGGCCGGCGTCCTCCAGTGCGGCGAGGTAGCTTTGCGTCCAGCTCTCGGCGTCGGCCGCGAGATTGCGCAGCGCCAGGGTGGCCGTCGAGTCCGCCAGCACGCGCTCGCGCAGCTCGAGCGCCTCGGCGGTGTGCCGCGCCACGAATTCCGCGCGCGTGAGCGGCGTTGCGGCCGCAAAAACGTTGAAGCGGAAGGGGATGAACGGCACCACGCACTTGCCGGGGATTAGGATGTCCGGGTTCTGCGCCACCAGCTGGCGGAAAGCCTCGACCTGGGCATCGATGTCGGCCGGGTCCCACCACGGCCGCGCGTCGCGCAGCGCCGTGCGCAGCGCCTCCGGGTCCTTGTCGATCATCGCGAGCAGGCCGGCATAAGTCTGCGCGGTGAACGACATGCCGACGAAACCGCCGTTGACGAGATCGAGCGTGTAGCCTTGCGTCATCGCCCAGCCGAAGGTGTTGACCTCGGAATCGAGGCTCGCCCAAGGCACGTCGCCGCGCACGCCCTCCGGCGCGCCGCTCACGTTCGAGTTGAAGCTGACGAACGGCAGCCCGTAAACGTAGCTGTTCTCGCCCATCTCGGACACGCCGAACTCGAAGTACACGTACGGCGTGTCGACATTGGTCAGGCTCTGCAGCGAGATGCCGAACAGCCCGGCGTTGCCGGCGGGCACTACCCGCGGCCCGCTCAGCCCGATGGTGGCGTCGATCGGCAGCGCGCGCTCGATCAGGTAGCGGTAGGCGACCACCGCCTCGGCGCCGCCCGGATTGATCACCTTGACGTCGTACAGGCCGCGTTCCTGGTCGCGAAAATCGAAGGTGGCGACGATGCGGGTGGCATTTATCACCTGGTAGCGCACCGGCTCGATTTCGTTGATGCCGGGGCGCACCAGTTTCACCAGCGCGTCCGGACTGAAACGCGCGCCCTCGATGGTCATGGTGACCCAGCGGCTGTCGCCGCCCTGGTCCTCGTATACATCGGTAATCTGGAACGGCAGCGTCTCCGCCCGGATCGTGGTCGGGACGTTGGCGCTGGACGCCGCGTTGCCGCGCACCAGGACGTAGTAGTCGCCGGCCTGCGTGGTGGGGACGCGCGCCACCTGGTCGGGCTGCAGCGGCGACTCGTAGGCGGCATCGAAGGCGGCGGAGCTCGGCACCTCGCCGTAGCGCAGGTACAGCTCGTTCGCCGAGGATGTCGAGCTGGAGTCGAGGGTTACCCGAAGCGTCTCGCCCGCCGCCACCGACACCCGATAGAGCCTCGTTTCGCCTTCGGACAGCGTGAACGCGAGCGGCACGCCAAGCTGCAGGGCCGGCACGCTCACCGACAGCACGTCGGCCGACGCCCGCGCATTGTTGCGCTCGTTCTCGGCCTCGTAGACCTCGTTGTAGATGTCCGGCCGCACGATGATCCGGTACTGCCCTTCCTTCACCGGCGGCAGCGCAACGTTCAGGGTACCGGTATAGGTCGACTGGATGCCGAGCCCTCCGCCGTGGGTCACGCGTCCGAGGAGGCGGTCGCCGAGATCCCAGCCGGCGTCGCTCGAGAGATACACCGCGTCGGTCCAGCTGCCCTGTGCCGCATTAACGCCGGCGTTACGCACCACGTAGCTGATCTGCACCGGTCCGTTGACCGTGCCGCCGAACGGCACATCGACGCGGTCCACCACCAGGTCCGAAGGCGGCGGCAGCTCGATCAGCACCGGCTGAGCCGAGGGTCGGGTGTTGTCCGATTCGTTCGCGCCTTCGTACACGCGCCCGCGTGCATCCCCGCGGGCGAGGGGATCGGTGACCACGAACACGTAATACGGCCCGACCAGGTCCGACGTCAGGCGGATGCTGCGCGAAACGTCGTAGCTCTCCCCTGCCGCAAGCGCGCCGGTGCGGGTCACGGTTTCCAGGAAGCGGTCAGCGTTCATGTCCAGCAGCGGATCGGCGGACAGATAGATGCTGTCCTGCCAGACGGACTGCGTCGCGGGCGTGGCGCCGGCGCCGGTATTCGTCACCGTGTAGCTCACATCGAGGAACTGCCCTGCGACCATCCGCTGCGGCGCTTCGACGCGCGTGACTTGCAGATTGGCGGACGGGCGCAGAACGATGTCGATCGGGCTGACCGTGACGTTGTTGCCTTCGCCGCGGAACTCCGGCACGGCGTCGCGCGACAGCCCGATGCGGGACAGTTCGGCCGCGCTCGCCGACCCGGCGGGGATTACCCCGAAGACGTCCGAATCGGTGAAGGCAATGACGTACCACTGGCCGGACACGCCGTCGGGCAACCGCACCTGGAACGACTGCGTGTAGCTCGCGCCGGCGGCCAGCGCCCCGAAGCGCAGGAAGTCGCCGACCTGCAGGTCGCCGGGATCGAGCGAGGGATCGCGCGACAGGTAGACGCGGTCCGACCAGCCGGCCTCGCGCGTGTCACGGTTGCCCTGGTTGGTGACGGTGAAGCTCACGTTCATCAGGTCGCCGGAGCTCACCGGGTCCACCGGCGTGGCAAGCGCCGAGATCACCAGGTCCGGCTCGCGGTACTGCACCGGGATCGACGTCACCCCGCGGTTGTTCGCCACCCGCGGGTGGTCCTGCAACGGCCCGGCTTCGAACACCTGCCCGCGGTAGCGCGCCAGCGAATACGCGTTGAGGTCGCTTTCGGCATCGACCGCGCCGTTTCCGCCAAAGCCCGCATCCGTAACGACGTAGAGGTAGTACGGGCCTTCGATGCCGCGCGGCAGCGTCACTTCCAGCGTCTCGGTGTAGGACGCACCCGCCGCGAGCCCGGCCTTGTTGTCGTGCGCCTTGTTGCCCAGCGCGACAATGCGGTCCGCACGCAGCACCGGGTCGGGCGAAAAGTACACCGCGTCGACCCAGCCCTGGGTGCCGCTCCACACCGCTGCGCCGTCGTTCACCACCGTCCAGCTGACCAGCGCCTTCTCGCCGGAGACTCCCTGCGCGGGTCCCGTCACCGAAACGACTCGCAGGTCCGACACCCGCGGCGCGATCGAGGTGGTGGTCACCGCCCGGTTGTTGCTCTCGTTGGACTCGGTTATCCCGATGAGCGGATTGGTGTCGGCGATGACGGTCACGTAGCTGCCCTTCACCGCCGGCGACAGCGTGAACGACTGGCTGGTCGTGTAGGACTCGCTGGAGAGCAGCCCCTTCGGTCGCGTAAAGGAGTCAAGCAACCAGACCTTCGCGCCGGGCGCCGACATGTCCGCCACGTCCGATACGAACACCGAATCGGTCCAGATGCCGGGCGCAACGCCTTCGGCGAAGTTCTTCACCGTCCAGGTCACGGTGAACGGCGCGTCCACCGAGCCGGTCGCATCGGCGGTGACCTGGGTAACGATCAGATCCGGCAGCGGCGGCACCGGATTGCCGATAATGTCGATGCGCCGCGCCTTGTAGTTGCTGCTGTCGAGCGTGGTGGGATCGTCCGGGTTGATGTTCTGAACGAAGTTCGACTCGAACACCGCGTCGTAGGCGTCGCTCCACGGCGTGATGTAGTAGGTGCCCGACTCGATGACCGACGGCAGCCGCACGCGCACCACCGCGTCGTACGATTCGCCCACCGCCAAGCGCCCGTTGTGCGTAAATGTGCCCAGCAGGATGCCGCCGTTGCCCGCCGGCGCATCGCCCGGCGTCGGCCGCGTCTTGTCGCGAGCGAGCCAGATGGCGTCGGTCCAGCTGTCGCGGTCGGTGGCATTGGAACCGTTGTTTGTAACCCGGTAGCGGACCTCGATCTCGCCGCTGTATACGCCCTGATCGGGCGCAACGACCTGGCTCGTCACCAGGTCGGCGGGCTGGAATGGATCGACGTAAATCGGCCGCGCCAGCACGTTGTTGTCATCCCGCGGGTGCTCGTCGATCGCGTTGTCGACATCGGCGACAGCAATCAGATAGCCCTGCCCGCTGAAGCGCAGCGGAATGGTCAGCGTGTCGCTGAACTGCGAGTAGCTGCCGCCATCGGCCGCCAGCGCCTGTGCGTTACCGATGCGCCCGATCAATACATCGTCCGGACTGCGCTTGTTGTCGAGCGACAGATAGACCGCGTCGGACCATTGTCCGTTGGCGTCCACCGGTCCGCGATTGACCACCTCGAACGTCACCGACACTGTCCCGCCGCCGGTGACCCGGTCGGGGCCACTAAGGCTTGCCACCTGCAGATCGGGCCGGGGTTTGAGCGACAGCAGCAGCGCCGCGTCGTCGCCGGTCGTGTTGTTGGCCGCCGCGGCGCCGTGTTCGTACAGCACGATGCCGATGTTGGTGGTGATCTCCACACGCCACGAGCCCTCGATCCGGTCCGGCAGCCGCATGCGTTCGGTGCGCGTGTAGAACTGGTTGGTGTCGAGGCCCTGCGTAAAGGTGAAGCTGCCCAAGGCGATGGGGCGTGCGTCCGGGTCGCCGAGCTTGCGCAGCTGAACGGTATCGGTCCAGCTGCCCGCCGCGCGTGCGCCACCGTCGTTGCGCACCGTCCAGCCGATGTCGATCACTTGACCTTCGAGCGCCTGTGACGGCGCCGAGATGTCGATCACGCGCAGGTCGGGGCTCGGCGCGAGCGTGACGCTCAGCGTCCCGGCATAGGCGGTGTTGTTGTCGGTATAAACGAACTCGAACGGCCCGCCGGTGCGCACAAAGACGTGGAAATCGCCCGACAGCCCGTTCGGCAGATTCAAGATAGCGCTACGATCGTAGCCGAACGAAGGCGACAGCGCGCCGAGATGTTCAAAGGACTGGCTGACCACCACGTTGCGCCCTTCGGCGTCACGCGTCACTAGCACCGTGTCGTACCAGCGGAACTGGTCGGTGTTGCCGATGCCGTTGTTCTCCACCCGCCAGCTCGCGCGGAACGACCCGCCGGACTGTGCGCCAGCATCGGTGCTGGCCTGGACCACTTCTAGGTCCGCGTACGGGCGCACCATTACATCGAACGGCTGCGGCGCCGCGGCTGCGTTGTTGCTTTCGAGATCGTTCTCGAACACTTCCCCGCGCGCGTCGCTGCGCACGAACAACGTGTAGCGCCCGGTGAACGCCGGCGGCAGAAGGATCGTCTCGCTGCGCGAGTAGGACTCTCCCACAGCGAGTGCGCCCGGGCGCGCGAACTCGGCGAGCAAGATGTCGTCTCCGTTGCCGGCGATGGCATCGACCGACGCAACGATCGCGTCGGTCCACGAGCCGGTTCGCCCGGCGCCGGTGCCGACGTTGGTTACCGTCCAGCCGACGGTCACCCGCGCCGGATCGGCGATGGTGAGCGTCGGGGCGCTGACCGCCGACACCTCGAGATCGGCGTATGGGGCGAGCTGCACGTCGATCGGCGTCGCGGCCACATTATTCGACTCGGCGTTGAGTTCGCTTACCGTATTGCCGGAATCGCTGCGCAGGAGCACGAACCAACTGCCCGACACGTCGATCGGCAGCCCGACCTGAAGCGTCACGTCGTAGGCGGCACCGGGGACGAGCGGACCGGTAATCGTTTGCTCGCCCAGCAGACGGTCCGCGCCATCGAACAGCGCGTCGCGCGACAGATAGATGCGGTCGGTCCAACTTCCCTCGATTCCAGCGCTGCCCTCGTTCGCGACCGCCCAGGAGACAAGGATCGAGTCGCCGGAAATCGCGACCGCTGGCGCGCTCACCGAGCGCGCAACCAGGTCGCGGTGAACGAGCGCGACTGTCGCGGGTGCCGAGTAATTGTTGACCTCCCGGCCCTGTTCGAACACCTGCCCGAGGGCATCCGACACGACGATGATCTGGTAGTCGCCATCGTCGAAGCCGGGCATCGCAACGCTGGCGCTAGCGGAGTAGCTCGCGCCGGCGGCAAGATCAGCGCTGCGCGCGACCGACGCGAGCAGCGTGGCCGCCGCAGTACCGCCGGCCCGGGACAGGTAAACCCGGTCGGTCCACGGCGCGCGGGCGACCGCCTCGCCGGTATTGGTGACCGTCCAGGAAACGGTATGCGCCTCGCCGGCGAGCGCGGTCGGCGGCACCGTCACCGAGGTCACCGACAGGTCGGGCGCCGGCGAGAGGCTGATCGACGTGGCCGACAGCGCCAGGCCACGGTTGTTGCCGGTCAGCCCCTTCTCGTACACAGCGCCCTCGACGTCGCTCGCCACGATGAAGCGGAAGTTGCCGGAAATGCCCTCCGGCAGCGTCACCATGGCACGCACGGTATAGGTTGCGCCGGGCGTCAGCGCCCCGCTGCGCTGCACGTCGGTCAGCACCGCATCGGTGGTGTCGAGAACATCGTCGGCGGACAGGTAGACGCGGTCCTTCCACGCGGCAACGTCGGTGGCCGTATCGCCAATATTGCGCACACGCCAGATGACCTCCACGCGCTCGCCAGACTGCGCGGCGCTCGGCGCGATCACCGCTTCGATCGCCAGATCGGCATACGGCGTGGCCAGGTCGATCGCCCGCGGGGCCGAAGTATTGTTGGCGCGGGTGTCCGGCTCGAGCACGCTCTTGCCGGCATCGGTCAGCACGAACAGGTGATACCCGCCCTCGAGTTGCGTCGGCAGCAGCACGCTGGCCTGCGCATCGTAGCTCGCGCCCGAGGCCAGTGGTCCGCTGCGCGTCACTTCGCCCAGCACCCTGTCGTCGGCGTTGCCGGCGACCGCGTCGCGCGACAGCAGCACGCGATCCACCCACGATCCGGCGGCCGCCACTGGCCCGGCATTGGTCACCGTCCAGGTGACGTCGATGCTGGTTCCGCCGCGTCCGCTGGCGGGGGCGGACAACGCGGTGACCGAGAGATCGGCGTACGGCGCGGGGCTAGACTGCACCTCGATCTGCGCACTGTTGTTCGATTCCCCGGTGCCGGCGGCGTTGGTTTCGCTGACCGATCCGCTGCCGGCGGTGTTGGCATCGGCAGTGACGGTAATGCGCAGCAGGCCGGCGCCGCGGCTGCCTTCGGGCAACTGGAACACATACGACCGTTCGCGCGCGGCGCCCGCGTCCAGCGGACCATCCAGGGCCGGATCGTGGGCGACCGTGGCGTTCACCAAGAGCTCGCCGGTCGCGGCATTGCTCACCTGCACACGGTCGGTGAACGCGTTGACGACCGGACGCGCGCCGGTGTTCAGCGTGTCCCACCTCACGGTGACGGTGGTGCCGGCCTGCACCGGACCCGCATCGAGCCGCAGATTCGCAATCTGCAGGTCGGAGGCCGAGACGACGGTCAGCAGTGCAGTATTGTTGGTCTCGGCGGTGCCCTGCTGGTTGTACTCGGTGACGACGCTGGCGCTGTCCTCGGAGACGCTGAACTCGAAGCGCCCCTCGCCAATGCCGCCGGCGGGCCAGGTGAAGGTGGTCGAGCGATCGCGCGCCCCGCCCGGGTCGATCGGCCCGTTCCCCGGCAGCGACGGGTCGTAGTCCAGCGTGCGCACCAGCACGCTCTGGCCGGTGACGAGATTTCGCACCTGGATCGTCTCGGCCCATGCGTTTGCGGTCTCGCGCGTGCCGATGTTCTCCACGCGCCAGTGCAGGGTGACGAGGCTGCCCGGTGCCCAGCCGCCGGGCGGCTCGACCCTGAGGCTGCCGGCCACCAGGTCCGGGTAAGGCGCCAACAACGAGGCCACCACCGCAACGCTTGTGTTGTTCGACTCTCCGCTGCCGGCGGCATTTGCCTCGGCCACCGCATTGTCGACATCGGTGGTGACGCTGATCCGCAGGTTACCGGCGCCGCGCGGCCCTTCCGGCAGCACGATGTCCACCGAGTGCAGGACCGTCCCGCCGGGCGTCAGAGGCCCGGCGGAAGCTGCATCGTAATCGGCAAAGATGCTGGCAATGATCTCGCCAGTGGTTTCGTTGCGCACCAGCACGCGGTCTCGCCAGCTCACCGTCGCCTCGCGCCCACCGTCGTTGCGCACCTGCCAGACCACGGTGATCGTCGCGCCCGACTCGACTACCCCGGCCGCGCTCACCGACAGCCCTTCGACCACCAGGTCGGGCATTGGCCGAATCTCAAGATCGGTGATCCGCACCGGCGCGGCGGGCGTGACGTCATGCACCGTGAACTGGTAGCCATTGGGCGCGCTGTTGTATCGGCGGCCTTCGATGAGCAGGGTGTAGGTGCCGGCCACCGGCAGCGTGGTCGCGTCGACATCGCTGCCCAGGCTCTGCTGGAAGAGCTGGTTGCCGTGCGGCCCGATCAGCCGCCAGGTGCCGTCGCCGTTCTGCATCGAGCGCATGTCGAAGTAGAAGCGCTCGCCCGCCGCGGCGGTGAATCGGTACAGGTCGGTCTCGTTGCCGGGGTTAAGCTGTCCGCTCACCGCCGTGCCCGGCACGATCGCGGTGGCGCTCGCCAGATCCAGCAGCCGGAAGGCGTAGCCCGGGGTGGCCGCGCCGCTCGCATCGAGGGTGAGCACGTAGTCGCCCGCCACCAGGTCGAACACCGGGTTGCCGTCCCAGGAATCGACGTTCTGGAACCCCCCGCTGCCGGCGACCCCGCGCGGACCGGACAGGTTCCAGCTGAGCGCGCTGTCGGAGAGCGCATCGAACACCACCAGCGTGCGTGCAGCCAGCGTGAAAGTGTAGCGATCGACCTGCCCGGCGTGGTCGATCGCGCCGTCGATTCTCGTGCCGAACACGAGCGGTATTGCTTGGTCGCTCACCGGCTGGACGTTGAACTCGTAGGCATTGGGCGCGCTGTTGTAGCGCCGGCCTTCGATGAGCAGGGTGTAGGTGCCGGCAGCGGGCAGCGTTGTCGCATCGACATCGGCGTTCAGACCCGTCTGGAACAGCGTGTTGCCGTAGGGCCCGATCAGCCGCCAGGTGGCGTCGCCGTTCTGTACCGAGCGCATGTCGAAGTAGAAGCGCTCGCCCGCGGCGGCGGTAAAGCGATACAGGTCGGTCTCGTTGCCGGGGTTGAGCTGCCCGCTCACCGCCGTGCCCGGCACGATCGCCGTGGCGCTCGCCAGGTCGAGCAGCCGGAAGGCGTAGCTCGGGACCTCGAAGCCGCTCCCGCTCAACGCCAGCACATAGTCGCCCGCCGCCAGGTCGAGTACCACGCTGCCGTCCCAGGAATCGACGTTCTGGAACCAGCCGCTCGCCGCCACGCCGCGCGGCCCGGCGAGGCTCCAGTTCAGCCGGCTGTCGGAGAGCGCATCGAGGTACACGCGCGTGCGATCGGCAAGCGTGAAGGCGTAGCGGTCGGTCTGCCCGGCATGATCGATCGCGCCGTCGACCCGCGTGCCGAGCGCGATCGCCGCGCTCTGATCCACCACCGCCTGCACCACGAACTGGTAGTTGTTGGCCGCGCTCAGGTAGCCGCGGCCCTCCAGCAGCAGCGTGTAGGTGCCGGTCAGCGGCAGCAGCGTCGGGCCCGCATCCGTGCTCAGCCCATTGCGGAACACCACGTCGCCGTAAGGTCCGATCAGCTGCCAGATGCCGTCGCTGCTCTGGATCGAGCGCATGTCGAACACGAAGCGCTCGCCGGCCGTCGCGTCGAAGCGGTACAGGTCGGACTCGTTGCCGGGGTTGAGCTGCCCGTTCACCAGCGCCCCCGGCACGATCGGCGCCGCGCTCGCCAGATCGACCAGCCGGAAGCTGTAGGCGCCGGTGGTGCTGCCGGCCACGGTGAAGCGGTAATCGCCCGCCACCAGGTCGAGCACCGTGCTGCCGTCGGAGGAATCCGTGCTCGCGAAACTGCGGGCGTTTATCACCGTGCCGGCAGGACCTTCCAGCGTCCAGTGCAGCCCGAAGTTCCACGTGCGCGAGTCCACGTGCACCAGCGACCGCTGCGCCAGGCTGAACGTGAACACGTCCTTCTCCCCCGCCGCACCCACCGTGTCGCTGACCACATCGCCGAGAGCGATCGGCGTGCCGCCAACCACCGGCGGGGTGTTGCCACGCAACTCGACATTGAAAGCGTAGGCATTCGGCGCGGTGTTGTAGCGCCGCCCTTCAACCAGCAACGTATAGATGCCGGCTGTGTTCAGTGTAAGCTCGGCCGAATCCAGCGCAATCGACTGGAAAAAAATCGGATTGCCGTACGGCCCGAGCAGTCGCCAATAGGCGTCCGAACTCGTGGCCGACTGGCTGTCGAAGAACAGCCGGTCTCCCGCCGAGACGGCGATCTTGTATACGTCGGTTTCGTTGCCCGGATCGAGCACGCCGGTGACCGGCGTGCCGGGCGCGATCGCCGGGCCCTGGCTCAGGTCGAGCAGCCGGAAGGCATAGCTGCCCGTCGACTCACCCGCGGGATCGATGTTCAGCGTGTAGCTGCCCGGCACGAGATCGAGCGCCGGTGTCGGGCTTCCCCAATCGGCCGAGTCCGCGTTCTGGAAGCTGCGATTGACGAGCACGTCGCCGCGCGGGCCAGACAGCGACCAGCGCAAGCTCGAATCCGCCAGCGAATCGACCAGTACCAATGCCCGGTCGACGAGAGAAAACGTGTAGCGGTCGATCTGGCCGGCATGCGCAATCGCGCCGTCCACTCGCGTGCCGAGCGCAAGCGCGAAGCTCTCGTCGACGACCGGCTGGATGTTGAACAGGAAGGCGTTCGCCGCACTGGCGTAGCGCCGCCCCTCCAGCAGCAGCGTATAGCGCCCGGTCAGCGGCACGGCGATCACATCGAGGTCGCCGCCCAGAGTCTGCGAGAAGAGCTGGCTGCCGTCGGGCGCGATCAGACGCCACTGGCCGTCGCCGACGCTGATCGAGCGGAAGTCGAAATAAAAGCGCTCGCCAGCGGACGCATCGAAGCGGTACGCCTGGGTGGCATTGCCCGGGTCGAGCGTGCCGCTGACCGGCGAACCCGGCGTGATCGGCAGCGCATCGCCAAGCGCCAGCAGGCGGAATGCATAGCTGCCGGTCGCGTCGCCCGTTGGATCGATGGTCAGCGCATAGTCGCCCGCCACCAGCGAGAGCAGCGGGTTGGCCCCGCCCCAATCCGACGAATCGGCATTCTGGAACGTGCGCCCCGCCAGGACGCCGCCGCCCGACCCGGTCAGCGACCAGCCGAATGCGACGTCCGAGAGCGAGTCGAAGACCACGTGCGTGTCCGCCGACAGCGCAAAGGCGTAGCGATCGGTTTCGCCGGCGGTCGCAATGCGACCGGCTACGATTCCCGCGTTTAGCGGCAGGCGCTGGTGCACCGTGGCGTCATTGCCGTTCGGGCTCGCATCCGCGACCGTCGAGCCGGAACCTTCGTCGAACCGGTAGTAAGCCTGGAGGCCCGCTTCGGTTCCCGCGAGGGATGCTCCGCGCGCAGCCTGGATCTCGGTTTCGCTCCGCGCCAGGCTCCACAGCCGCACCTCGTCGATCGCGCCCTCGAAGCGTGAAGGGTTCCAGGTTTCCGGGCTGTAGCCGATACGCAACGGCTGCGTGTTCGATGGCGCGGAGGTGGTAGAGATTACGCGCTCGGCGCTCAGCGCTCCATCGAGATAGATGCGCAGGCTGCCGCCGGCACGGTCGAACACCGCCGCGACGTCGTACCAGCGACCGGCCTCGATCGAGCCGGCCGCCGTCTGCAGGTCCTGGTTCGGCTGCCCCGCTAGTGAGGTGGACGCGAACACGTAGCCGGCGCGATTAATCCAGAGGGAATAGCTGCGCGCCTGGCTGGCCTCGGTACCCTTAACGACCAGCGGCATCCAGTCGCCGGCGAAGCGATCCACCCGGAAGCTCGCCTCGAGCGTCAGCGTGCCGGTGAGATCGTTCGCGCCGGCGTGCGGCGCCTCCACCCACTGGAGGCCGTCGAGGAACAGCGCTTCGCCCTGACGGCCATCGACCCACTGTGGGCTCAGGCCGCGGCTTTCGCCAAGGCTCAGCGCAATGCTCTGCTCGGTCGCGGGACTGACGTTGAACTGGTAGCCATTGGGCGCGCTGTTGTATCGGCGGCCTTCGATGAGCAGGGTGTAGGTGCCGGCCACCGGCAGCGTGGTCGCGTCGACATCGCTGCCCAGGCTCTGCTGGAAGAGCTGGTTGCCGTGCGGCCCGATCAGCCGCCAGGTGCCGTCGCCGTTCTGCATCGAGCGCATGTCGAAGTAGAAGCGCTCGCCCGCCGCGGCGGTGAATCGGTACAGGTCGGTCTCGTTGCCGGGGTTAAGCTGTCCGCTCACCGCCGTGCCCGGCACGATCGCGGTGGCGCTCGCCAGATCCAGCAGCCGGAAGGCGTAGCCCGGGGTGGCCGCGCCGCTCGCATCGAGGGTGAGCACGTAGTCGCCCGCCACCAGGTCGAACACCGGGTTGCCGTCCCAGGAATCGACGTTCTGGAACCCCCCGCTGCCGGCGACCCCGCGCGGACCGGACAGGTTCCAGCTGAGCGCGCTGTCGGAGAGCGCATCGAACACCACCAGCGTGCGTGCAGCCAGCGTGAAAGTGTAGCGATCGACCTGCCCGGCGTGGTCGATCGCGCCGTCGATTCTCGTGCCGAACACGAGCGGTATTGCTTGGTCGCTCACCGGCTGGACGTTGAACTCGTAGGCATTGGGCGCGCTGTTGTAGCGCCGGCCTTCGATGAGCAGGGTGTAGGTGCCGGCAGCGGGCAGCGTTGTCGCATCGACATCGGCGTTCAGACCCGTCTGGAACAGCGTGTTGCCGTAGGGCCCGATCAGCCGCCAGGTGGCGTCGCCGTTCTGTACCGAGCGCATGTCGAAGTAGAAGCGCTCGCCCGCGGCGGCGGTAAAGCGATACAGGTCGGTCTCGTTGCCGGGGTTGAGCTGCCCGCTCACCGCCGTGCCCGGCACGATCGCCGTGGCGCTCGCCAGGTCGAGCAGCCGGAAGGCGTAGCTCGGGACCTCGAAGCCGCTCCCGCTCAACGCCAGCACATAGTCGCCCGCCGCCAGGTCGAGTACCACGCTGCCGTCCCAGGAATCGACGTTCTGGAACCAGCCGCTCGCCGCCACGCCGCGCGGCCCGGCGAGGCTCCAGTTCAGCCGGCTGTCGGAGAGCGCATCGAGGTACACGCGCGTGCGATCGGCAAGCGTGAAGGCGTAGCGGTCGGTCTGCCCGGCATGATCGATCGCGCCGTCGACCCGCGTGCCGAGCGCGATCGCCGCGCTCTGATCCACCACCGCCTGCACCACGAACTGGTAGTTGTTGGCCGCGCTCAGGTAGCCGCGGCCCTCCAGCAGCAGCGTGTAGGTGCCGGTCAGCGGCAGCAGCGTCGGGCCCGCATCCGTGCTCAGCCCATTGCGGAACACCACGTCGCCGTAAGGTCCGATCAGCTGCCAGATGCCGTCGCTGCTCTGGATCGAGCGCATGTCGAACACGAAGCGCTCGCCGGCCGTCGCGTCGAAGCGGTACAGGTCGGACTCGTTGCCGGGGTTGAGCTGCCCGTTCACCAGCGCCCCCGGCACGATCGGCGCCGCGCTCGCCAGATCGACCAGCCGGAAGCTGTAGGCGCCGGTGGTGCTGCCGGCCACGGTGAAGCGGTAATCGCCCGCCACCAGGTCGAGCACCGTGCTGCCGTCGGAGGAATCCGTGCTCGCGAAACTGCGGGCGTTTATCACCGTGCCGGCAGGACCTTCCAGCGTCCAGTGCAGCCCGAAGTTCCACGTGCGCGAGTCCACGTGCACCAGCGACCGCTGCGCCAGGCTGAACGTGAACACGTCCTTCTCCCCCGCCGCACCCACCGTGTCGCTGACCACATCGCCGAGAGCGATCGGCGTGCCCACCGCAGTCGAGGGCGCCGCAGGACGCGGCTCGACGTTGAACTGGTACGAATTTGCGGCAGACTTGGCAACGCGACCTTCGATCAGCAGCGTGTAGTCGCCGGTGGAAGGCAGCGCGATCGTATCGACATCAACGGACAGCGCTTGCTGAAAGACCTGGTTGCCGTAGGGCCCGATCAGCCGCCATGAGCCGTCGCCGTCGGCCACCGAAACCATGTCGAAATAAAAGCGGTCGCCGGCACTCGCGCTGAACCGGTAGACATCGGTTGCATTGCCGGGGTCGAGCGTACCGGCAACCGGCGTACCGGGCGCGATCGCCGGGCCCTGGCTCAGGTCGAGCAGCCGGAAGCTGTAGGCCGGCACTTCGGCGCCATAGGCGCGCAGCGTCAACGTGTAGTCGCCCGCCACCAGGTCGAGCGGCCAGTTGCCGTCCGACGAATCGGAGTATTGCAGCGACGCGGAACTTACCTCGACGCCGCGCGGCCCGCGCAGACTCCATTCGAGCTGACTGTCGGACAGCGCGTCGAAGTAAAGCTGGCTGCGCGCCGCCAGCGAGAAGGTGTAGTGCTGCGCCTGGCCGGCGTGCGCGATTGTCCCGTCGATTTGAGCCCCGAGCGCGAGTGGCGAGGTCTGGTCGACGATCGGCTGCAGCACAAAGCTGTAGGCGTTGGCGCTGGTCTGACCAATGTCGCCTTCCAGCATGAGCGTGTAGATGCCAGCAGTTGCGATCTCCACCGGCCCCACGCCGTTGGCGAGGGCCGTGCTCCAGAGTTCGTCCCCCCAGGGGCCGATCAGCCGCCACACGGCGCTGCCATTGTCGATTGAGCGCAGATCCAAGAAGTAGCGTTCGCCGGCGGCGGCAGCGAAGCGATACAGGTCGCTCTCATTGCCGGGATCGATCGCGCCGTGAACGATAGTCCCCGGCGCGATCGAGGTGGCGTCGGCCAAGTCGACCAGGCGGAAGAAGAAATCGTCGTCGCGAACGCCGGACACGGTCAGCCGGTAGTCGCCCGGCGCCAGGTCGAGCGGCGGTCCACCCCACCAGTGGTCGCTGCGGCCGATGCCGCGCTGATCGACCAGCAGCCCCGCCGGCCCCTCAAGCGACCATCGGATTTCGCCGTCGGGGTCGTAGGTGCGCGAATCGAAATGCACCAGGCTGCGCTGCGCAAGGCTGAACTGGTAATCGACCGCCGCGCCGAAGAAACCCAGGGTGCCGTCCACCAGTTCGCCAAGCAGAATCGGCGTTCCTGTCAATGGCGGCGGCGGCAGGTAGTCGACCAGCAGCACGGAAAACTCATATGGCGTGGGCGCGCTTGCGGTGAGCCCGCCTTCGACCAGCACGGTGTAATTGCCAGTGATGCTCAGATCCAGATCACCCGAACTGGCATCGATGTCGCTGCTGAACAACTCCCGCCCAAAGGGATCGATCAACCGCCACCAGGCGCCGACGCTCGGAGGCGCCATGCTCTCCAGGATTACGCGCGTGCCGGCGTCGGCCCACAAGTTGAACGCCAGCGTTCCGTTGCCGGGGTCGAGGGTGCCGGCGACCGGCGTGTCGAAAGCCACCGGGGCCCCTGCGGCAAGATCGAGCAGGCGGAAGCTGTAGGCGCCGGTGTCGCCGCTCTGCCCGTCGACTGTCAGCACATAGTCGCCGGGAACAAGATCCATCGCAGGCGGATACCAGGCGTTCCCCGCGTCGGACACATAAAACTCGGTCGGACCCGACACCGTTCCTCGCGGACCCTCGAGCCGCCAGCGCAAGCCGCTGTCGCTGAGCGAGTCAAAGTAGAGCAGCCGACGCTCATCGAGCGTGAAGGAGTGACGGTGTACCTCGGCGGCAAACGCAATCACTTGATCGACGCGCTCACCCAGCTTAAGAATAAAGGCGGACTCGAAGACCGGCTGGACGTTGAACTCGTAGGCATTGCCCGCACTGGCGTAGCTCGCTCCGCTGATCAGCAGCGTGTAGGCGCCGGTTGACGGCAGCACGAGGGCGTCCACGTCATTCAGCAGCGAGGTGCTGAAGAGTTCCTGCCCGTACGGTCCGATCAGTCGCCAGGTGCCGTTGCCGTTCTGCACCGAGCGCATGTCGAAGTACAGGCGGTCGCCCGCCACGGCGGGCAGACGATACAAGTCGGTCTCGTTGCCGGGATCCAGGTCGGCGACGACCGGATAACCCGCCGCAATCGGTGCGGCGCTCGCCAGATCGAGCAGTCGGAAAGCATAGGCCGTCGCGCTGCCAAAGGGGCTGCTCAGGGACAGTACGTAGTCCCCAGCGACCAGGTCCAGTACAGGCGCCGTGGTGTCATCGGTAAACCAGGCATTGTCGACGACCACGCCCGCCGGACCGGTCAAGCTCCAATTGAGGTACCCATTGGACAGGGCGTCGAGATGCATCAGCGCACGCCCCGCGAGCGTAAAGGCGAAACGATTCACCGCTCCACCGCTGGCAACGACGCCATCCACCCGGGCGCCGATCGCGAGCGGGGTCACGCCACTGATCATCGAGCGGACGCTGAATTGATAGGCGTTGGCCGCGATATTCGCGCTGCGTCCCTCGATCAGCAGCCGGTAAGTGCCAGTGGCGGGCAGGGGATCGCTCGTCCTGTCCTGCCCCATCGCCGCAAAGAAGATCGTGTTGCCATACGGACCGAGCAGGCGCCAGTAGGTGTCGCTGTTCGCCAGCGACTCGATGTCGAAATGCAGCCGCTCGCCGGCGACGCCGGCAATCAGGAAGACGTCGGTCTCGTTGCCGGGCTCGAGCGTGCCGCCGACCGACTGGCCGATTGCCAGCGCATGGCCCTGCGACAGATCGAGCAACCGGAACGCGTAGCCGCCGGTCTGTTGGTCCGCGCCGTCGATCGCCAGCACATAGTCGCCGGGCACCAGGTCAAGCAGCGGATTGCCGTCGACCGAATCCGATGCGCGCAAGGACGCGTTGCTGACAGTCTGGCCGCGCGGGCCGGACAGCGACCAGCGCAGATTGCTGTTGGTCTGCGAATCGAAATAAGCCGTCTGCCGGGCGTCGACGGTAAAGGTGTAACGATCGGTCTGGCCGGGGTGCGCAATCGCGCCATCGACGCGCGCGCCGAACGCCAGCGGCGCAGTGTCGTCGACGACCGGCTGGACATTGAACTGCAGGGCAGTCGGCGCGGTTCGGGCGATGCCACCCTCCAGCAGCAGGATATAGTCGCCGTCAAAGGGCAGCGCGGTTACATCGACATCGGTGCCGAACGATTGCGAGAACACCTGCACGCCATGCGGATCAATCAGCCGCCAGACGCCATCCGACGACGCAGCGGACTGCATGTCGAAGTAGAAGCGCTCGCCCGCCTGGGCGGTGAATCCGAACGCGGCGGTGCCGTTGCCCGGCGACAGCGTTACCGCTAACGGTGCGCCCGGCGTGATCGCCGTCGCATCCGACGCGTCGAGCAGCACGAAACGGTAGTCGCCGGTCTGGTCCCCGGACGCGTCGACCGTCAGCTCGTAGTCGCCAGCAATGAGATTGAGCACCGGATTGGCGTTCTGCGCGTCGGAAAAGCGCAGCTGACGGCTGGTGACTTCTGCGCCGCGCGGGCCGTTTAGCGACCAGAAAATAGTGGAATCGCTACGCGAATCGAAGACAAGGGTCTTGTCCCTGTCGAGGGTAAAGACGTAGCGGTCCGTCTCCCCGGGGATATCGATGCTGCCAGAGACATCCGCCGACATGAGCATCCGTTGCTCGAGCGCTTCGAACACCGGATTGCGCTTGAAAGGCGGCCGCGCCCGCCGCCGCCCGGTCCACTTGCGCGCGGCTTCGCGCCCGCAACGGCGCAAGCCGTCGACGACTCTGGTCAGTTCGCTCAGCAGCGGCACGGTGAATCCCGGGGAAGAATGAATTGGGAACGGCCCGGACCGGCGCGATGCGCCGCCGCGGCGGGATCAATCCGCCAGGCGACGTCGGCGCACAAACCGGGCGAACGCGCGCGGCGTAGGCTCGAAGAGCGCGCGCGCGCAGGCAAACCACAGGCGTCGAACCGCGTTAAACGGGCGCTGGAAGAACCCGCGCAGGGACTGCTCACGAAGGCGAAAGGGCACGCCGGCTCGCGCGACGAACCGCGTCGAATAGCGCCAAACTTCCCGAGCATGCTCCTCCCCTGCATTCACTCGCTGGCTTGGCGTACCGCAGTTTTTTCGTTCTCTTATTCTTGTTGTCTAACTGCTGTCGTGTTGCGCAAGAAAGCGTGCGATGAGATTGCCGTGCGCCGCAAGAGTTGTCAATGACGCTCGCATCACATCATCACAGTAAATCAACGCTCCAAAGTACTCGGCCGGTATTAATACCTGCGTGTCGGCTCGTGGCCGACTGAGCTTGAGCTACAGGCTGACGAAGGGCAATCTGGTCACTCTTAACAAGAACGCTGCTCCAAACCCGGCAACCGTACACTTGAAGCATTACCTGCATCCCGTTCAGCAACATGCGGGAACCGCAAGAGAAACTTTCCTTGTTACGCACGGTTCGGCGAAAGGCGGCGCAGCGCCATACCGACAGCCATGACCGCCCGGAGCTGCCTGAAACGTCCAGGACAGAGAAACGCGGCGGCTTTCCGTCGCCCCCTGTCACGGGCCCGAAACGGCGAGTTGAGCCGCTCGCTCGATCTCGGCACAATGCGGGGCGCGTGCCGTCAGTCCCAGACCGAATTCCGCATCCGGATCACCCGCCCGGGTGCGCCGACCGTCCGTCCTCCTCCCCGATGACCGTCCAGCACACGCCGATGATGCAGCAGTACCTGGGCATCAAGGCACAGCATCCCGACAAGCTGCTGTTCTATCGCATGGGCGACTTCTACGAGCTGTTCTATGAAGACGCGCAGCGCGCCGCCCGCCTGCTCGACATCACGCTCACTACCCGCGGCAGTTCCGCCGGCGCGCCGATCCAGATGGCCGGCGTGCCGTTCCATGCGGTGGAGCAGTACCTGGCGAAGCTGGTGCGCCTCGGCGAATCGGTGGCGATCTGCGAGCAGATCGGCGACCCCGCGACCTCGCGCGGCCCGGTCGAGCGCAAGGTGCTGCGGGTGGTCACGCCCGGGACGCTCACCGACGCCGCCCTGCTCGACGACCGGCGTGAAAACATCGTCGCCGCAATACAGATTGCGAACCAGCGCCTGGGCATCGCCTGGCTGTCGCTCGCCGGCGGCCGCTTCAGCGTCGCCGAGACCGAGCCGGCGCGCCTCGCCGCCGAGCTCGACCGCCTGCGCCCGGCGGAGCTGCTGGTGCCGGAAGGGTTCGGGTCGGCCGTCGTCACCGCGTCGGCGATCGCGGTGAAATCCCTGCCCCCCTGGCAGTTCGACGAAGATGCGGCCGTGCGTGCGCTGACCCGCCAGTTCGAGACGCGCGACTTGTCCGGCTTCGGCTGCGACGGCCTGAGCGCCGCCATCGGCGCCGCCGGCGCACTGCTCGAATACGCGCGCGCGACCCAGGGCGGCGACATCGCGCATGTGCGCGCGCTGCGGGTGGAGCGCGACGACAGCTTCGTGCGCCTCGACGAGGCCACCCGGCGCAATCTCGAGATCAGCGAGACGCTGCGCGGCGAGCCGGCACCGACCCTGCTGTCGATGCTGGACGGCTGCGCCACCGCCATGGGCAGCCGCTGGCTGCGCCATGCGCTGCATCACCCGCTGCGCGACCGCGCGGTGCTGGAGGCAAGGCTCGACGCGCTGGAGGCGCTGACCGGCGGCGGCACACGCCCGCGATCGCGGCAGCTGCATGCAGCGCTCGCCGGCTTTGCCGACATCGAGCGCATCGGCTCGCGCATCGCGCTGGGCAGCGTGCGCCCGCGCGAACTGGCGGCGCTGCGCGACGCGCTGCAGCGTCTGCCCGATCTCGCCAGGCTGCTGGCGGAGGCGGCGGCGCCGCGGCTGGCGGCGCTCGGCGCGGGCCTTGCGCTCGATCCGGCCCTGCCCGCCCTGCTGGAGCGCGCACTGCTCGCGGAGCCCGCCGCCGCCCTGCGCGACGGCGGCGTCATCAACGACGGCTACGATGCCGAGCTCGATGAGCTGCGCGCGCTGCAGAACAATGCCGCCGAGTTTCTTTCCGCGCTGGAGGCGCGCGAACGCGCCCGCACCGGCATCGCCAATCTGAAAGTGGAATACAACCGGGTGCACGGCTTCTATATCGAGGTCACCCGCGCCCAGTCGGACAAGGTGCCGGAGGACTACCGGCGCCGGCAGACCCTGAAGAACGCCGAACGCTACATCACGCCCGAGCTGAAGGCCTTCGAGGACAAGGCGCTGTCGGCGCGCGACCGCGGCCTGGCGCGCGAAAAGCAGCTCTTCGACGCGCTGCTGGCCGCGCTGCGCCCGCAGGTCGAGGCGCTGCAGCGTGCCGGCGCCTGCGTGGCCGAAGCCGACGCCCTGGCGGCGCTGGCAGGGCATGCCGCGGCCCACGACTACTGCCGGCCGCAGTTCAGCCAGCACCCGCTGCTGGAAATTGAAGGCGGGCGCCATCCGGTGGTCGAGGCGCAGGTGGAGAACTTCGTGCCCAATGACACCCGCCTCGGCGCCGAGCGGCGGCTGTTGCTGATGACCGGGCCGAACATGGGCGGGAAATCCACTTACATGCGCCAGGTCGCCCTCATCGTGCTGCTGGCGCATGTGGGCTGCTTCGTGCCGGCGAAGCGTGCGCTGATCGGCCCGGTCGACCAGATATTCACCCGCATCGGCGCCTCCGACGACCTGGCCGGCGGGCGCTCGACTTTCATGGTGGAGATGACCGAGGCGGCCAATATCCTGCACAACGCCACCGAGCAATCGCTGGTGCTGATGGACGAGGTGGGCCGCGGTACGTCCACCTTCGACGGCGTGGCGCTGGCGCTGGCGATCGCGCGCCATCTGCTCGAGCACTGCCGCAGCTACACGCTGTTCGCCACCCACTATTTCGAGCTGACCCGGCTGGCGGCGGAGTACCGCGAAGTCGCGAACGTCCACGTCTCGGCAGTGGAGCACCGGGATCGCATCGTGTTCCTGCACGCGGTGGAGGAAGGCCCCGCCTCGCAGAGCTACGGCATCCAGGTGGCGCAGCTCGCCGGCGTACCCCAGGCGGTCATCCGCGCCGCGAAGAAACATCTGGCGCGGCTCGAGCAGGAAGCCGCCGCGCGCGACCCGCAGGGCGACCTGTTCACCGCCGGGGCGGCCGCGCCCGAACCGCCGGCACCGCACCCGGCGCTGGACCTGCTGCGCGAAGCCGACCCCGACGCCCTCACGCCCAAAGTGGCGCTCGACCTGCTCTACCGTCTGCGCAAGCTGCTGGACTGACTGCGCGTGTTCAGCGCGGCGGTACGGCGGCGACCACGCCGGCGTCCGCCTCGCCGCACCCGGAGGCGATCTTCTCCCGCGCGACCTCGCGCAGCCGCGTGGCCGCGGCGAACGCGTCGGCCGCGTCGTCCCGCGGCGCGATGGGTGTGCCGAAAGTCACGGCCACGACGCCCCGGCGCGGCAACCAGAGCCGGCCGCGCAGCAGGGCGCGGCTGCCACGGATCGCCACCGGATAGACCGGCACCCGCGCGCGCGCCGCCACCACGAACGCGCCCAGGTGAAACGGCAGCAGGCCCGGCCGCTCGGTGAACGTTCCTTCCGGAAAGAACGCCAGCGGCTGGCCGCGCGCGGCAGCCGCCGCCAGGCGGTC